>CAZLMZ010000063.1:0-14621 GCA_964560475.1 uncultured Anaerolineae bacterium | reverse complement strand
CCCCCTGGGCGCTGCCTTTTCCTGATTTGCGCTTGCTCTTGCGTCTCGACATGCTCATCTCACTTTCCGAATACGCCTATTATAGAGAAGAATAGGCGGAGCAGCAAACGTTTCACGTTGCCGATGCGGATAGGTTGTGGTATCATAATGCGGGTCGACCAGCAGTCGCCGCGGACCAGCTCTCGTACACGTGAGCTTGGCACCCGTGCCTCACGAAGGGACGTGTGATGCTCGCCCATTGGTCTCAGGGAAATGTCACCGTGAACGGCGTTGACCTACACTACTATCGGACCGGCAAGGAGGGCGGCCCACCGCTGGTGCTGGCGCACGGCTTCTCAGACGACGGGCAGTGCTGGTTCCGGCTGGCAACCGACCTGGAGACCGGCTATGACATCGTGATGCCCGATGCGCGTGGGCACGGCCTCTCGGCCCGGATCGAGCCCGGCGAGAAAGTGGATTTGACAGCCGACCTGGTGGGAGTCATCGGCGTGCTTGGCCTGGGCCGCCCGATCGTCGGCGGGCACTCGATGGGCGCAACGGTCGCCGCCGAGCTTGGAGCGCGCCATCCCGATCTCGTCCGAGCCTTGATCTTGGAGGACCCGGCCTGGCGGGCAAGCCAGCCCACCGCACCCGAGTCCTCGCAGGACCGGCTCCCAAACGATCTGATGCATTGGGCTCGTAGCCTGGCAAAGATGTCGGTGGAAGAGATCGTCGCCCAGAACCGTCCCATGCACCCTACGTGGCCCGAACCGGTGCTCCGTGCCTGGTGTGAGGCCAAAGTGCGGCTGGATCAGGGCTTTCTCTCCGCCTGGCGACCCGATGCTATACCCTGGCAGCAAGTAGTGGAGGCCATCTCCTGCCCGACGCTGTTGATCACGGCCGATCCGGACGAGGGAGGCATCGTCACACCAGCGCTGGCTGAGAAGGCCTGTGCCATGAACAGCAACCTCCACCTGGCACACATTCCCGGAGTGGGGCACCACATCCGCTTCGAGGACTATGATCCTTACCGGGCCGCTGTCGTGGCATTTCTGGACGAGCACGTGCGGCCTTTTGGAACAGTCCAGGGAGCATAGTACGCCGATCGCACGACTATCCGT
The DNA here is from genome assembly GCA_964560475.1 of uncultured Anaerolineae bacterium. Lineage (GTDB taxonomy): Bacteria > Chloroflexota > Anaerolineae > JAFGEY01 > JAFGEY01 > BS750m-G44. The sequence continues at coordinate 13,521 of CAZLMZ010000063.1, read as the reverse complement.
CTCTCTAGGAGGCAACGCGACATGCCCACAATTGAACTGGCCTTCAAACCCGGCGTAACGACCGAGATCACGATAGACGATGCCAACCTGCTCTTTTACGCCATCCAGCAGGCGACCGGCGAGGTGCCCGACCCGGAGCGTGTGATCGAGGAGGCGCTCGCCCACCCGATCGGGGCACCGCCGTTGGAAGACATGGTCGGCGCGGGCGACCATGTCACGATTCTCGTCGATGATATCACCCGTCCCACCCCCGCCGGGACGATCCTGCCGCACCTCTTGCGCCGCCTGCACGCCGCTGGCGTGCCCGAGGAGGCGGTGACGATCTTTATCGCCATGGGCACCCACCGCATCATGACCGAAAGCGAGATCCAGGCCAAGCTCGGCGATGAGATCCCGGCCCGTTACCGCGTGATCAACCGCGACTATCGCCGCGGTCCCTTTGCCGACCTCGGCACAACGCCCAGCGGCACGCCGATCCATGTCAACCAGGACGTGCTCGACGCCGATTTTCTGATCGCCGTCGGCAACGTCGTGCCCCACATCTCTGCCGGCTGGGGCGGCGGATCCAAGATCATCCTCCCCGGCGTCTGCAGCCGGCGCACCAGCGACCGCATGCACCTCATGGCCTGCACCGTGCAGCCCGTGCTCGAGGTGCTCGGCACGCGAGACAACCGCCCGCGCGCCGAGATGGACGCCGTCGCCGCCCAGGTCGGCCTCGATTTCATCGTCAATGTGGTCATGGACGAGGACAAGCACCTCCTCGGCGCCTATGCCGGGCACTATATCGAGGCCCACCGCGCCGCTTGTCGCCAGGCCGAAAAGGTCATGGTCGTCCCCATCCCCGCCCAGGCCGACATCCTGATCGTCTCGGCCAATCCCTGCTATTTCGACTACTGGCAGGGGATCAAGGCCTACGCCTATGCCCACCGTGCGGTGCGCGAGGGGGGGATCATGATCTTTCTCCTCGACGCCGAAGAGGGGCTCTGTGGCGACGCGCCGACGCACGAACCGGTGCTGCACGAATACATGCAGCAGTCGTTCGAGGCCCAGGTCGCTGCCGTCGAGCGCGGTGAGGTCGACGACCTGGTTGGCCTCAACGTGCCCATGTACCACGCCATGGTCCACGACCGCGTGCGCACGATCCTGGTCACCAACCACATGTCCGCCGAGGACGCTGCTCTGCTCGAGTTCGACCTGGCGCCCAGTGTCCAGGCCGCGCTCGATCGCGCCTACGCCGAGCTCGGTCGCCACGCCACTGTCGGCGTGATCCCCTTTGGCGGCGAGACCCTGACGCGCGTCGCGCCAACCGAGTAGAGAGAGCCCTCTTGCTGTCTCGCCAATCGCCGGTGTCCCGTGAGAATCATCTCATCTGCGGCAGCGCGCATCAACGGGCCGGTTTCCTAGGGGGAAACCGGCCCGTCGCATAGGACCTCATACGCGCGCAGGGTGACCCAGCGATTGGGCCGCCCCACCTCGCCAAAACGCGCCCAGGTGTTGGGCAGCGCGTGTTCGAGAAGCCAGCGGCCCTCCGGGTCCCGTTTGTCGAGCACGGCCTGCGTCGCACTGGCAGGCAGCGGCAGCGCCCCAACCTCATGCAGTGCCAACAGCGCCTCCAGCAGGTCACTGCCATCGCCAAGCGCAAAGCCAAAACGCAGCCAGTGCGGGGGCGCATCGACGAGTGCAGGCCGCAGGTCACTCGCCAGGTCGTGCTCCAACAAGAACTGCACGCCCGCGTCGAGCGTCCCCCGGATGGCGGGACCGCCCTTCTCCTCCGGCATAGCTGCCAACCCGCGCAGCACCTTGACGCATCCCCACACACACGGCTGCCACGTTCTCCGGTCGCGCGGGTTGGTGGCGTTGCGAGGGCAGGTCCAGCCGAGCCGCGCCACGCGCTCGGCGAGCGCACAGGCGACGCTCACCACCTGTGGATGCTCGCCATAGCCAAAGTGGCACAAGGTGCGCAGCACGTTGCCGTTTAGACAGGGATAGATCCCCGTACCGTGCTCGTGCGCGGAAAAGAGGTGCTGCCCACAGTGCAACGTTGCGGAAAGGACGTGATCGCAACCGCGCGTGATTGTTTCCGTGCGTGGCGCGCCGAGATTGGCCAGGAAGAGCAATTGCCAGACCGTCGCCTTGTAGCGGGGACTGTATCCGCGGTCCGGCTTGACCCAATAGCCCGCCGGATACTGGGCATCGAGGATTGTGCGCGCTGGCGGCGCGCCCAGGATCGCCTCTCGCGCGGCCACGACGTCAGGATCCGTCTCGGGCCGGCCCAAGAGCGTGCGCAGGGTGAAGTAGCGCGGCGAAGGATGTGCGGGGTCGAGGAGCCAGTCGAGGACCGCGGGCGGGATCATCGCGCCATGCGGCGCCGCACGGCACTGAGGACCAGGTCGATCTCGGGAGAGCGGAGGAGCATCGTTACCAGGCCAAAGACGCCCGCGCCAAGCAGCACGCCGCTCACGCCCATGACCCAGGGGCTCTGCGCCGGCACCAGCCGCAGATAGCCATACAATACGCCGCCCATCGCTGCGGCAGCGGCAACGATGCGCCACCCCGAAGAGAGCAACTGCCTGCCCTCCAGCCCTCCCATGCGCCCGCGCAGCAGGAGGGTGAGGGTCAGCGTCTCGACGATCGTCGCCAGCGAGTTGGCCAGGGCGAGCCCGCCGAGCGGCACCCATGGCTCGTACGCGTCGAGCACGTGCACGCCGATTCGCCCAAAAGCGCCCATCAAGGCGATGCTGAGCACGACGTTGAGAGCCATCGCCCCGCCGCCCACCCAGACCGGCGTCGCCGTGTCGTGCAAGGCATAGAAGGCGCGGGTAACGACCTCGAGCACCGAATGCGCGGCCAGTCCAACCGCGTACCAGGCGAGCGCCCAGGCAACCATGTCGACCGCACGGATCCCGAACGCCCCGTGCATGAAAAGCAGTTCGACCAGCGGTTTGCCCAGCACGATCAACCCCACCGTCGCCGGTACGGTGAGGTAGAGCAGGGCACGAATCGCCACGGCCAGCGTCGCCCGCATCTCTGCATACTGGGCGCGCGCAGCCTGTGCAGAAAAGGATGGAAAGAGGACGACGGCGATCGATTGGGCCAGGATGCCCTGCGGAAAGAGCATGAGGATCCAGCCATAGGTCAATGCCGAGACTACTCCCTCACCCGTGATGCGCGAGCCGAGGTTGATGTTGACCCAGAAGTTGAGCTGTGTGACGGCAATGCCGAGCACGCGGGGCCCCATCAGCCGTCCCACCTCGCGCACGCCCTCCAGGCGCAGCCCCAGCGTCGGAACATAGTCCCAATCGAGCTTGCGCAGGGCAGGAAGCTGGACCAGCAGGTGCATCAGCGCGCCGGCGACCGTACCCACTGCCGCGCTATAGACGCCGTACCGCCCCTGCAGCAGGAGCACGCCAGCGATGATCCCGCCGTTGTAGAGGCTCGGCGCGAGGGCGGGGAGAAGAAAGTGATCGTTCGCGTTCAAGATACCCATGAGCAGGCCGCTCACCGCAAAGATCACGATCGAGAGCAACTGCCAACGCAGCAGGGAGACGGTCAGTGCCTCTGTTGCTACATCGTAGCCAGGCGCCAACACCTGCGCTACCAGCCAAGGCGCGATCAGGGCCGTGACCAGTGCCCCGGCCAAACTGATCACAAAGACCAGGTTCATCACCGCACTCGCCACGCGCCACGCCGTGCGGCGCTCCCCGCGCGCGAGATAGACGTGAAAGGTAGGAATGAACGCAGACCCCAACGCCCCGCCCGCGATTAACAGGTAGAGCGTCTCGGTTACCCGTGAGGCAGCACGGAACGCATCCAGCTCGGACGTCGTGCCAAACGCGCTCCCCAGCAGGACCTCGCGCACCAGTCCGGAGACCCGGCTCAGCACAAAGGCCACCATCACCATCGTAGCAGTGCCGGCGAACGTGGTCAGACTTTCGGTTGCCGATCGCTTTCTTGACGTTTCCACGGCTGGATTCATCTCTATCCTCACGGCTAGGCTGCGATTATAGCACAACCGGGCCAAGAGCACATTTTTTCTATTGACGGCAGTCGCATGACTATGGTACAATCGTTGTGATCAAGAAGACGGTACGTGGGGAGGTACATAATGGGTCAACGAGAAGACTCTGTGACTGAGGCCCTGGATGTGTATCGCGATCGCCCGCGCCAAAAGGGGAGCATCCTCCCTCTTTTGCTCGATAACCTCCGCGATCCCAACCCTCGCGTGCGCATCCTCGCCATCCGCGAGATCGCAGACTATGCGGATGATCGCGCATTGTCCCCTTTGATCGAGCTCGCCGAGCACGACCCGCAGCTTCAGGTGCGCTGTGCCGCGATCCTGGCACTCGGCGATTACGTTTACATCCGCGGTGTAGCGTCCTCGGAAGAGGATGAGCTGGACGGCTGGCGCCAGGGGGATACCCTCGATCCTGCCGACCTGGAGCGGACGCGCAGCTTTTTGCTGTCCGTGTACCGTGATCCAGCGCGTACGCTCGAAGAGCAGCGTAGGGCCGTCGAATCGTTGAGCCACATGCCGAATAGAGAGGTCGAAGAAGCGATCGCCGAGCTGTATGCGCGGTCTGAAAAAGAAGCCAAGATCAGCGCTCTCCTGGCTATGGGTTGGAACGGCGCCCGCCGTTGGGAAAAGACCCTGCAGCGAGCGCTGGCGCACCCCGATCGCGATCTCAGGATAGAGGCCATTCACGCGGTCGGCGAGTCCGGGTTGGAGGAACTGGGCAGGGAACTGTGGCCGCTCACCTATGTCGAAGACAAGGACATTGCCATGGCTGCGATCTGGGCTTTGGGCCAGACGGGCTGGGAAGGCGCGTTCGAGCGGTTGGATGAGCTGACCCTCGATCCCGACCCGCAGATCCGGGAATGCGCCGACCAAGCTATGGACGAGTGGTTGTTCTTTAACGGTCTCCTCGAAACAGACAGCTATGGCCGCGTAAGCCGCTTCCTCGACGAGGAATGAGGCTCCCTCACAGCCTGGGCCATGCCGATCACGTGCCGTGCGATGACACATCCCCTCGTGTTCATACTCTAGGACGGACCTAACTCAAGATGACGCTAGAACGTACCTATGCGACGTGGTCCCCGCCACCTGGCTTTGTTGCCACACCCTCGCAGGTGGCTGGGATCGAAGTCTATGCCCCTGCACCTGAAGAGCCAGCAGGATCCAAGAGCAAGACTTTTCGCTGCCCGCGGTGTGCCGGCGTGATCTCGTACGACGCGGGCGATCAGGAACTGGTCTGCCCGTACTGCGGGTACAAGCAGCCTGTCGGCGCGCGCGTGGTTGGCCTCTCGGCGGACCGTTTCGAGTTCACGCTGGAGACACTCGGCGAGTCGGAACGCGGCTGGGGGATCGCGCGGCAGTCGATCCAGTGTGCATCCTGCAACGCCGTCTTTACCAGCGGTGAGGGGGAACTCTCGACCACCTGCCCTTTCTGTGGCTCCAACCGTGTCTCTACCCAGGCGGCACTGCACGACTTTATCCGGCCTGGCTACCTGATCCCTTTCTCCGTCGAACGCGAGACGTGCCGGACCTCGGTCCGGGCCTGGCTGGGGAGAGGGTGGATGCACCCTCCCGAACTGCGCCAGGTGGGGGCGGTCGCCGAATTCACCGGGATCTATGTGCCGTTCTGGATCTTTGACGCCGATATCGACGCGCATTGGCGAGCCGAGGTCGGCTACGAGCATACGGAGCGGCATTATCGCGACGGCAAGTGGGAGACCCACACCGAGATCCGCTGGCGCTGGGAGCACGGCGACGTCCACCTGCCGCAGGGTAATCTCGTGGTTTCCGGTACCAGCAAACTGAGGTCCGATCTGGTCGAGCGGCTCTATCCCTATGACCTCACGCGCTTGACCAGCTATGACAGCGCCTACCTGGCTGGGTGGCACGCGCAGGCGTACGACATCCCGCTCAAGCCGGCGTGGGAGGTCGGCAAGCGGCGCATGCGCGAACACGCCAAGGATGCGTGCTACGCTTCCATCCCCTCTTCTCACGTACGCAATTTCAGCATGTCCGCCGACCTGAACCAGGAGCGATGGCGCTACGTGCTGCTCCCCGTGTACGCAGCATCGTACGCGTTCCAGGGAGAGATCTATCGCGTGTTGGTCAACGGGCAGACAGGCGCGATCGCTGGCCAGAAGCCGGTGTCTTGGCAACGGGTGTGGCTGGCCATCGCCGCAGCACTCGCGCCAGGCGTCCTGGCCGGCCTGGTGGGGCTATTGACCACGCCACTGGGCGGCTTGGGGGCGATCGTGCTCCCCGTGGCGTTCGTGCTCTTTCTCGTGGGCCTGATTGCCTCGATCTATATCTTTGTACAGGCACGAGAGGCCGACCAGCGATAAGGAGGAATATGTCTGCCGAGTCACCTGCCGCCGAGGCCTGGGGCGTGCCACTGGAGGTCTATTACTGCCCGCACTGCCACACCGCTCACCTCGCCTCTGCCGAAGTCAAGCTAGAGATGTGCCCGGCCTGTTTGCAGGCCGACATATCGCCCGAACCGGACCGGCTGCGGCGCGAGCCGCCTGAACTGGTGATCCCCTTTGCCATAGAGCGTGAACAAGCACAGGAAGCCGTCGCGCGCTGGGCCAGGGGAGGATGGTTCCGGCCCGACGAGATGCAGGTCGAGACCCTTTCGGCGCGCCTGCGCCGCTACTATTTCCCATCCTGGCTGATCGACAGCGATATCGAAGCGGTGTGGCAGGCCGAGATGGGCTACGATTACGAGGCCGCCTCCTTCCGCGAGCGCTACCAGGGAGGGCAGTGGGTCTCGGAACAGATCACCGAGAAGCGCATCCGCTGGGAGCCGCGCGTGGGCCGGCTCAAGCGCCGCTACGAGAACGTGGTCGTGCGCGCCATGGAGGCACACCAGACCTGGATGTCGCGCCTGAGCGGATATGACTTTCGGGTACGCAAACCGTACGCGACCCAGGCGATCGATCGCAGCGTGATCCGCGTGCCAGACTATCCGCCTGACGTCGCCTGGCCCGATGCCGAGGAAGCCCTGGACCGGGCCGCAGCGCTCGAATGCAAGGGCGCCAGCCAGGCGGACCACGTGCGCAACTGGTCCATGAACGCGCGCTACGACGATCTCAACTGGACCCAACTACTGGCCCCGGCCTATGTGACCTGGTATCGCGAGGGAGATCAGTCGCACCCGGTATGGATCAACGGGCAGAGCGGCCAGGTGTACGGGCTCAAGTACGTCTCCCAGGACAAGGCGCGGCGGACCTCGCTGGTCATAGGAAGCCTGGCCGTCCTCTTTTTCTTGATCGGCATCCTCGTTGCTCTGATCGGCACAGGGACCGCGCTGGTGGGCTTGGGCGTGCTGATGGTCGTCGGGGCGTTGATCTTTGGGTTATCGGCACCCGTGCCGGTCATCTGGGCCTGGTTGAGGAATCGCAGCCTGCACGCACAGGAAGAGCGTGAGCCGTCTTGATACCTTGCCAACGGGAAGGGCGATAACGTGCCCACTTGGCGCAGCGTCGAGCGAGTTATCTCCTACACTCGTGAGGTGCCCAGGAGGTAAGGCAAGCTGATCCCAGCACGTCTATCTCGTAGATAGGCGTGAGGTGAAACCAGAGCAAACGAGTTGAATCACAAAGCAAATTATGGTACAATTACCTCACGAAGTAGTGGCGGGGCAGGAGAAAGTCTATGTCGCAGGACGATAAAGAACTAGAAGAGCGCATCCACCGCGCACGCAAGCGGATGAATCGCCTCTTTAACGATATCATGCCGACTTTTGGGATCGTCTCGACACGTCAGCAGCGGAATTGGCGCCCGCCGACCGACGTATACGAAACAGAAGAGTCCATGATCGTCAAGGTCGAGATCGCGGGCATGTCCGAGGAGGATTTTACGGTTTCCCTATCAAACCGTACCCTGACCATCTCGGGCGTCCGGCGTGATCCAGACTGCAAGTTATCATACCAACAGCTAGAGATACCATACGGGCATTTCAGTACCGCAGTATTTCTGCCCTACTCTGTCGAGCGAAATGAGATTCGGGCCACGTACGAGAACGGTTTCTTGACCGTGACGTTACCCAAGCTCAGGCCACATCGGGTCCAGGTGGACAAGACGGCCTCGCAGGACAGCACATGTTAGGCGGAGGTTTACGTGTCATTGTTCGATTCCAAGTCCCCGTGGGACGAGGAAATGCTCTATTGGGCAGCAAGCGAAGAAGAGCAATTCATGGTCGACGTTAGAGAACTGATTGAAGAAAACGAAACAGAAGCAGAGAGCCAGCTTCCGGCAGAGTTGCCGATATTGCCGGTGCGGGGCCTGGTCATGTACCCTTTGACCCAGGTGCCGATCACGGTTGGACAGCCCCGCTCCAAGCGGCTCGTCGAGGCTGCCGTGCTCACCGAGCCGCGCACGATCGGGATCGTCACGTCGATGGATCCCGAGGAGGACGAGCCAACGCCGGACCAGGTCTACCGGGTAGGGACGGCGGTCCATCTGCGTCACGTACGTAAGACGCAAGAAGGCACGATCCTGTTGTTCGTGCAAGGCTTGGAACGCATCCGGATTGACGAGTTCACCGAATCAGAGCCTTTCCTGAAGGCGCGGATCACGCCCATTCCGGAGCAGGTGGAAGAATCGGTCGAGCTGGAAGCCTTGATGCGCAACATCCTGGACCTTTTTGGGCAGTTGGTGGCCCTGGTGCCCTACCTGTCCGACGAAGTGACGATGATGGTCCAGAACATTGACGATCCGCTGCAGCTCGCATACTTTGTCGCGACCGCGCTGCGGATGGAGATCGAGGAAGCACAAGCGCTTCTCGAGATCGATGACGTCACGGAAAAGCTGCGGCGACTCACTACCGCTTTGGGCCGCGAGCTCGAAGTACTCGAGCTCGGGAAAAAGATCCAGAAGGAAGCCCAGGGCAACCTGGAAAAGGTGCAACGCGAGTACTTTTTGCGGGAACAACTCAAGGCGATTCGCCGCGAGCTGGGCGAAGAGGACGAGCAAACGGTCGAGATCGAAGAGTACCGGCGCAAGATCCAAGAGGCCGGTATGCCCGAAGAGGCAGAAAAAGAGGCACAGCGCGAGCTGAGCCGCATGGAAAAGATGCCAACCGCGGCGGCCGAGTACTCGGTGATCAAGACTTACCTCGACTGGATGGTGAACCTGCCGTGGAGCCTCACCACGCCAGACCTGCTCGACGTCGCCTACGCGCACGAGGTACTGGATGAAGACCACTATGGACTGGAGGACATCAAGGAGCGGATCCTCGAGTTCCTTGCCGTGCGCAAGCTGCGCCAGGAGCGCAAGGAAGAACGAGAAGAGCGAGAGGAATCCGAGGCAGACCTGATCCGGCGTGAGCGAGAAGGCGTGATCCTGTGCTTCGTCGGCCCGCCAGGCGTGGGCAAGACCTCGCTGGGGCGTTCGATCGCCCGCGCGATGGGACGCAAGTTCATCCGCCAGAGCCTGGGCGGCATTCGTGACGAGGCCGAGATCCGCGGCTTTCGGCGCACCTACGTCGGCTCTATGCCGGGCCGCATCATCCAGGCGCTGCGGCGCGTGGGCAGCAAGAACCCGGTCTTTATGCTCGACGAGGTAGACAAGATCAGCTCAGACTGGCGCGGTGACCCTTCGTCTGCACTGCTGGAGGTCCTGGATCCCGAGCAGAACAACGAGTTCCGCGATCACTATCTGGACGTGCCTTTTGACCTGTCACAGGTGATGTTCATCTGTACGGCCAACCAACTGGGGCCGATTCCGGCCCCCTTGCGCGACCGGATGGAGATCATCGAGCTAGATGGATATACAGAACACGAAAAAGTCGAAATCGCCAAGCAATACCTGGTCCCAAGGCAGATCAAGGAGAATGGACTGCGCGCGGAAGAGATCTCTTTCACCGACAACGCGATCCGGCGCATCATCCGCGAGTACACGTACGAGAGCGGAGTGCGTAACCTGGAACGTGAGGTCGGCTCGGTGTGTCGCAAGATCACAACCTACGTTGCCCAGGGACACGAAGGCGAACTGACCAGCGTTACAGCGGGCGATGTTCCCAAGCACTTGGGAAAGCGCAAGTACTTCCTGGAAGAGATCGATCAGCGAGCCAATATGCCGGGCGTGGCCGTCGGCCTGGTGGTGACGATGGCGGGAGGAGACATCACCTTCGTCGAAGCCACCAAGATGGCGGGCAAGCAGGGCCTGACCCTGACGGGGAAATTAGGGGAGGTCATGCAGGAATCGGCACAAGCGGCAATGAGCTACGTTCGCTCTCGAGCTCGGGAGCTGGGCATCGACGAAGCAGTCCTGGCCAACAACGAGGTCCACATTCACGTGCCGGCAGGCGCGGTGCCGAAAGACGGTCCGTCTGCAGGGGTTACGATGGCTACGGCCCTGGTTTCCCTGTTGCGAGGCGAACCGGTCGCGGATCACCTCGCGATGACCGGTGAGATCACGTTGTTAGGTCGCGTGCTCCCTGTCGGGGGCGTGAAGCAAAAGGTCCTGGCAGCGGCGCGTGCCGGCATGGACACGGTAGTCCTGCCCAGGCGCAACGAGGTAGACCTGGACGATTTGCCCGAAGAAGTACGTGAAAAGTTGCGCTTTGTGCTCGTCGACCAGGTGGATCAGGTATTTGCTGCGGCGTTTGAGAATGGTACACACAGCGACATCCCGGAGCCATGAGGCGCCTGGATGTCGACCGTGGAGAGAGGCGGAGACAAGAGAGCAAGCTGTGCTCGCATTTCGTAGGCTGGCAAGATTGCCTTGCAGGCCACGGGACCGTCGATTATATTGGCGTCCGATTGATGCGAACGCAGCACCGTTGACCTGTTGGACGCATGTGGAGCACGGGTGAGACTTTTGCGGCAAGAGAGTGAGCGTTCATTGGGTTGTCGCACTCGCACCTTGCTCGATGTCCGTATTGAGCGTGTGTCTGAAGCCAACGCTCCATTAGCGAGCATGTCGTTCGGAGGAAAGGTCTAGTGCGCCGCTGGCCCTATCCCGCCAGCCAGTGGGTGCGCTACTTCCCCCAGCAGACACGGGCTGCTGGTTCTGATTCGTGCCAGCAATGCACGCATTGGGTTCTACAGAGTAGACACAGACACACCTCTTTGACCCAATCATCGTCGACGGGTATCCCCTTGCCCTTGCCGGATCCGTCCTCTCCTTTCGCCCTGCCCTGGTGCGACCTGGCAGCTTTGTGTGCTGCCAGGCGACGGGGCTCGTGCAAGAAACGAGAGGTAGAATGTGACAAGACGAAAACGAAATTCGAATACGAAATGGTGGCGTATGGACTTGCATCTGCATACGCCCGCCTCGTCGGACTATGAAGAGCCCGGCGTTGGTTATCTGGACATCCTGAAAAAGGCTGAGGAACGAGGAGTCGATATCCTCGCCTTTACGGATCACAACACGGTTGCTGGTTACCGTGCCATGCAAGACGAGATCGAACAGCTCAAGTGGCTGGAACAACAGAACCGGCTGCAAAAGAACGAGAGGACCCGCCTGGACGAGTACAGGCGACTGCTGGACGACATCCTCGTGCTACCCGGTTTCGAGTTCACCGCAACGTTTGGTTTCCACGTGTTAGGCATCTTTCCCCAGGGTACGCCTATCCGCGCGATGGAGCATCTCCTCCTACAGCTCAAGGTCCCGGTAGGCCACCTGGACAGCGGAGCCACCGAGGTAGGCGCGACCAGCGATGTGCTCACGGCCTATGAGGTGATCGATGAAGCAGGAGGGCTGGTCATTGCCGCTCACGCCAACTCGTCACACGGCGTGGCGATGCGTGGGTTGAGCTTTGGCGGCCAGACCAAGATCGCCTGGACACAGGACCCGCACCTGCACGCCCTGGAGGTTACGGACCTGGAGAAGGGTGGGCGTCGCACGACAGCCAAGTTCTACGATGGCAGCAAGCCCGAGTACCCCCGCCGCATGCACTGTATTCAGGGCACCGATGCCCACCGCCTGGAAGCGGACCCCAAGCACGCAGAACGGCTGGGCGTCGGCGACCGGCTGACCGAGATCCGGCTCAAAGACCGAACTTTCGAGGCGATCCGCGAGGCCTTCCTGGAGAACGACTTTTCGGTGACGCGGCCAGCACGCGCGCTAGCGGCTGCGCCGTTCGATTACGTCAGCGAGGCGCGAGAGGATGGCAACACCATCGTACAGGCTTTCCACGAGAGCGCCACACGTCGCGGCGGGCGATTGTACGCCATCCTGGCGGACATTGTGGCTTTTGCCAACACCAATGGCGGCACGATCTATATCGGTGCCAGCGCCAACACGCGCAACCCGATCACCGGCATCTCGGACACGACCCAGGTCATGCAGCTACTGCGGCACGATATCGATACAAAGATCACGCCGCCGCTTGACCTGGGGATCGACGTCCAGGAGAGCGATGGGAAAAAGCTGATCCGCATCCAGGTGCCACGAGGCGACGATCCACCCTATGCGATCGATGGTTCCAAGATCTATGTCCGAGACGAGAGCGAGACCAACCTTGCCGTGCGCGACGAGATCGTCGAACTGGTCAAGCGCGCATCGGCCAGCCAGCCACAGAAGCAGGTGCCTGTACAGGCCCCCGACACGCTGACCATCCAACCGCCACGGACAGGCGTCGAGGTCGCTGCCATCGTCGAGCGTAAGGGGCGCCCCTACTATACGATGTGCGATCTGCGCAAGGGCAACCGGGTACAGAACGTCACTCGTTCTTCCGCGCGCCGGTTGTGGCATTACGCGATCGTCCAGACCGAAGAGGAACCTGTGGTGGAAAAAGACGTCGACTGGCAGGGCGACCTCGGGGTGGTCAACACGTACAAGCGCGCCGGACGCACTCGCTATGACCTTGCGCAGCGCGGCGATGGCAACATCCGCGTCTATTATGGGGTCAGCGAGGAAGGCTTGCACGGCGAGTGGAAGTCGCTGGTGGGCGTGAACGGCGAATAGAATGGTCATTGGCTGCTGCACGATCGAACTCTACCTGCCGGGTTCGTATTCGCTCAAAGACAAGCGGAGCGTGCTCAAGAGCACGATCCACCGTATCCGGCGCGAGTTTAACGTCAGCATTGCCGAGGTCGATCACCAGGACGTGCTGCAGTCGGCAGTTTTGGGCGTGGTGACGGTATCCACCGACAGCAGCCACGCGCACAGCCAACTCACACATGTAGTCAACTGGATCGAGCGTCACCGGCTCGACGCAGAGCTGGTCGACTATCAGATCGAGATGTTCTAGCAGACAGCGGCGGGGGGGGGGGTGGGCGCCCCCGCCCCCGGGGGGGGTTTTTTGGGTTGAGTGGAAAAGCCCCGCGGGGGGGTGGGGGGGCCCCCCCCCCCCCCCGCCGCTGTGTTGTGTCTACGCTCTTTACGCCTCAGCCCGCGGGATGGGTCTGTCGTGTGCCTCTTTTCTTGCGCTCTTCCTTGTGTTCAACCAGCGTCTCTGCCAGTTCTTCACGTGCCAACCTAGGCGCCACGTACGCGCTGACCAGGTGCAGCGCACCGGTCGGGCAACTGGCCTCACATTGTCCACAGTTTGCGCAGCAATC
>CAZLMZ010000062.1:13080-14936 GCA_964560475.1 uncultured Anaerolineae bacterium | reverse complement strand
TGCACCTCAACACCTACCTGATGGACGCGCTTTATCTCGAGTACAATGTCTCGACTGCTTCTCTCCTGACCCGGCTCTGCCAGCAGCCGATCCGCATGCAGGACGGCTGCATCCCTGTGCCCGATGGTCCCGGCCTAGGGGTCGAGGTCAACGAAGCCATAGTAGACAAGTTCCGAGTCCTGTGAGCTGGCATCGGCTGGGAGACATCGCTTCCCGGTCTGTACAGATCAGCAGGATGTACCAACGGATGATCTAGACGCAAAACCACAACTGATGTATAATAGGCAGGCATATCTGACAAGGAGGTGAGAGCATGAACGTCTTTAACCGGATCGTCGTCATTCTGCTCATCCTGGCCCTCATGATCCTGATCCCACTGGGGCTCATCTTTCCCGAGCAGGCTCAGGCCGTGCTGCGCACGGGGGCCGACGTCATCCAGCTCAACGTAGCCTGGCTCAATGGGCTGCCGGCCCAGAACGAGCTCGCCGTGCGCGCCGGGCTCTCTGTCGCCGGCCTGATCATCTTTCTGATCGGCCTCCTACTCTTGATCTTGGAGTTGGTACGCTTTCGCCGCCGGACCGTCCGCCTCAGGGATGGCAGCGGTGAGCTGACGACCAACGGCATCGCCGAGCACCTGGGCTACTACATCGACATGCTCCCCGACGTCGTTCGCGTCCAGCCTACTGTCCGGAGCAAGGGCAAGACCGTCAGCGCGGCGCTGTACGCCGAGACCGCACCAGGGATCAATGTGCCGGAAAAAAGCAACCAAATCCGCGAAACGGCGCGTTATGTCCTCGAAGAACAACTGGGGCTCCAGGTCAGAGACGAGATCCGCGTCGTGATCCGGCCCGCCTCTTTCCCTGCGACCGGAGCGAGCGAACAGGTCCCGCCGATCATCGCTGAAGCACGCAGGCAGAGAGGAGCTGGGGCCGCGCCGGCCGAGGCTGGGAAGGCCGAGACGGCTCAGGAAGCCGAGGCGACTCAGGAAGTCGAGGCAGCAAAAGAAGCTGAGGCGACTGAGAAAGGTCCAACAGAGGATCTTGCCGGGGAAGAGGCAGCAGGTGCCCAGGAGGGCGAGGCCACCAAGGACGAGACCTTCGAGTTCAAGGCACCGTCGACAGCCGAAAAGTCGGACCAGTAGAGGGCACAGCAGCTCAGGGCAGGTCGGGAATTGGGCCTGTTACCTCGCCGGCGAGGATCATCTCGCCCGGTTCGAGGCGTACGCTCTCTACCGACAGCCCGAGCTGCATTTCAGCCAGGGTCTCGCTCAACGAGCGCGAGATCAACTCGCGCATGGCGCCGGGCACCACGATCCGCCCGGCAACGGCCTCCTGGATGTGGAACTCTAGCGCCCCGTTTCGTGCCTCGACTGTGGCGCGCACGTACATGGGAATGTCGACCGGCGCAACGTCGATGAACGTTGCCCACACCTGGAGATAACCGTCGCGAAAAGCGAGCTGCATGTCGCGCGCCGGAAACTCGCCCTCACCCGACTGCAGGAGCCCGATCACGTACGAGGACAGCTCCCGATCGGTCACCGCGACCGTGAATGGACCACGATGCGACTTGACCTGTGTGAGCCGCTGGCGCAGGTCCTGGGCCAGTTCCCTGGAGGGTGGCTCGGAAGGCGCCGGTAACGGTGGCACCGTCACTCCCCCGAAACGGTAGCAGCACGAGGTAGCCAGCCATAGCACCAGGGCAGCGACCAGGCCGAGGGTCAACGAGCGTGGTAACACGTTGGGCAAAGCTGCGCCTCCGATCCAGATCCACTCGCGTGGACCAGCGCCTCTCCTCCTGGACGCTGGTCCGCACATTATACCATAACGCCACGAGGTGGAGCAACGATTGGAACTCAA
>CAZLMZ010000062.1:6479-12980 GCA_964560475.1 uncultured Anaerolineae bacterium | reverse complement strand
CTGGTCCGCACATTATACCATAACGCCACGAGGTGGAGCAACGATTGGAACTCAAGGCACTGATCGAAAGCCTGCTCTTTGTCGCCGATCGCCCCGTCACAGCCGAGCACCTGGCAGCCGCGCTGGATGTGCCGGGGGAGGAGGTCGAGGCGGCCCTGCAGACCCTGGAGGAAGAGTATCGCGAGCGCGGGATCCGGATCCAGCGCAAAGGGGAGCGGCTGCAACTGGTTTCAGCCCCCGAGGCGGGGGCACACATCGAGCGCTTCCTGGGGATCGAGATCTCGGGGCGCTTGTCCACCGCCGCGCTGGAGGCATTGAGTATCGTCGCCTACCGCCAGCCGGTCACACGGGCGCAGGTAGAGGCGATCCGCGGCGTCCATTCCGACAGCGTGCTGCGATCTCTGGTTCGTCGAGGACTGATCGAGGAGATTGGACGGGCAGAGAGCGTCGGACGCCCCATCCTGTACGGGACTACGTTCGAGTTTCTACAGCAGTTTGGCCTGCAGAGCATGCACGATCTGCCCGATTGGCAAGAGTTCGCGCAGACGCTCCAGGAACGCGAAGCGGACGCCGGCTGACCTACCCCTCTCCCGTCGCATCGACCCAGCGTGCATCTGTGACCCACACCAGGTCCGCGACGCGCAGGCGCAGATTGACCCCGCGTTGTCCAGCGCTCACGATCACCTCGTCCAGCGCCTGTGCGGCCCGATCGATACAGATCTCGAAGCCCTGATTGAGCAGCATCAGCGCAGAGATGCCGCCGACCTGCAGTCCGGTAAGCTCCTCTGCCTCGCGATGCGTGGCCATGGAAAGCTTTTTCTCACCCACTGCCGCGGCCAGGGCCTTGAGGTCGACTTCTCGATGGCCGGCGATCATCACCAGGAGCGGCTTGCCGGGCGCGCGCTGCACGACCAGTGTCTTGTATACGCCCGCCGGATCCAGCTCCAACGTCTCTGCGACCTCTGTCGCCGAATGAATGTCGGGGGAAAAGGTCAGGACCTGGTAGTCGACGTGCTGTGCATCGAGCAAGCGCATGGCGTTGGTACGCGGCGGACGCTTTTTCCTGGCCACCTCACTCCTTGCTTGCGCCGTGCCAGCGGCCCGGGCTGTACGCTCTACACGGCGTCGACCCCGGCGCGGCCCTGCGGCAGCAGAATCTCGAACGTGGTCCCCACGCCGACCTGGCTGTTGATATGGATCTCGCCCCCATGCCGCTGGATCGTGCGGTAGCAGGTAAAGAGGCCTAGGCCCGTCCCCTTGCCGGGCGGCTTGGTCGTGAAGAACGGATCGTAGACGCGATTGAGCTCTTTGTCGGGGATGCCGATCCCATTGTCCGCGATCTGGACCACAAAGCGCCCATCTTGCAGGGCCGATGTGATCCGAATCTCACCCTCGCATTGAGCTTCTTCGATCGCGTCCCGCGCGTTGAGCAGCATGTTGATCCACACGATCTGCAAGTGGTCGGGGCTGGCCCAGACCGGCGGCAGAGCAGCTTCAAGATCGAGCGAAACAGCGATGTTGGTGCGGCGGATCTCGGCCTCGATCAACGACACGGCCTCTTCCAGCGAGTGGTTCAGATCGGTCTCCATGAACTCGAACTGCTCTGCACGTGAAAAATCGAGCAGATTGCGCATGATCTTGGCAGCACGCTCCGAAGCACGGTCGATCAGCTCTGCCGAGCCATAATAAGGGTGATCGGGCGCCAGTTCTTCATGCAGGATCTGTGCGTTGGCCGAGATCACGGTCATCGGATTATTGATCTCGTGTGCGATCCCAGCTGCTAGCCGTCCCACAGCAGCCAGCTTTTCCGAGCGTGCCAACGATGCCTCCAGCATCCGCTGTGTCGTCACATCCCGCACGACCACAACCACGCGATCGATCGCGTGCCTGCCGTCCGCCCCTCCCTCTCCCCCGGCAACGGGGTAGGTCTGGATCTCCCACTCGGTATACTCGCCATCCGGGCGCGCCTGCCGCTCACTGGCCGAAACGGGCATCCCATCCCCCAAAGTCCGCCCGATCAGCTTGAGCGCGAGCGTGCTGTTCGGAAAGGCCATCGCTGCCGAACCGCCGATCAGCTCGTCCAGTGACCGCCCGGCCCAGTCTGCTTGTGTACGGTTGATGGCCAGCACCTTGTCCTGGCGATCGACGATATAGATCCCGTCGAGGATGCCGTCGAACAGCGCCTGCAGCGTGTTCCGGCTTTGCAGCACCATCTCGCGGCTCGACCGGATCTCGTCAAAGAGGCGCGCGTTCTGAATGGCGGTCGACACCTGCCCGCCCACGACCTGCAGCAGGCGGGCATCCTCCTTGCCAAAGGCATCGGCAGTCGCACTGGCCACGCCCAGGCACCCGATCTGCCGCGCGCCGAAATGAAGGCACACCCCCAGCAGCGAGCGCATCGACTGGCCATTGCGGGCCCGTGCGGCCGCATCCTGCCGTTCATTCCCCTCACAGATCACAACCGAATCGCTGCGAATGCGGCTGCAGAACCCGTCGCCCAGGACCGAATCCCTGTCCTTGTGGAATGTGCCCCGCACCAGCGTATAGACGCTCTCGAGAGTCAAGTCCTCTTCCCACAGGCAGATCTCGACCAACGAAGCGTCGAACGTGGCACGCACACACGTCAGCACGCTGCGAATGGTCTGCTCAAGATCGAGGCTCTGGTTGGCAACCACGGCGACCTCGTTCAAGAAGGCCAGCTCGTCCGCCTGCCGGGCCAGCGCGTAGAGACGTGCATTCTCGACCGCCGCCACGGTCTGTGCGGCCAGGGCTTGCAGGTAGGGCAGGTCTTGTTTGCCGTTCTGGTCGCCGCTTTCCCAATCCGCCACCCAAAAGCCAACGATCTTGCTCCCTGTCCGCAGGGGAAAGACCAGCTCAGGCGCCCCCTTGCGTGCCGAAGGAGCGTGTAGGTAGGTGCTCTCTCCCCCCTTTGTCAGTTTCCAGCACGCGCTGTCCTTCAGCCTCGTGCGCCGCCCGTCGAGCTTGCCGCCATGGTAGGAGAGCATCTCCCCCTCGACGAGCCCAAAGCTGAAGGAACGAAATCCAAAGGCCGGAGCCACGAGCTCGATCACCGCCTGCACCAGTGCGTCGAGGTCGAGGATCGGCGTGATCTGGCGTGCGATGGCATTCACGCGATTCAGTTGCTCGGTCTTGTGCTGCTCCTCGTGGTGTAGTTGCTCGAGCACCACGTTCTTTTCCTGCAGGAACTCGAGCAGGCGCCTATTCTCCATGACCACCGTGCGGTGCTCGAGCGCACGCTCCACGGTCGACAACAGGTCATCGAGTTCCAGCGGCTTGGTCAAATAGTCGTATGCCCCGCGACGCAGCACCGACACAGCCGAGTCGATCGTGCCAAAGGCGGTCATGAGGATAAAGATCGTGTCGGTATAGTGCTCCCGGACCTCCTCCAGGACCTGCAGGCCATCGACTTCGGGCATCTTGAGGTCGGACAGCACCAATGCATAGGGGGACCGTGTGAGGTATTCGAGCGCTTCCGCGCCGCTATAGGCCGCGTCCACGTCATATCCTACGCGCCGCAGGAAACGGCTCACGAGGACCAGGATCTGCGGTTCGTCGTCTACGACCAGGATCTTGCCTTTGGACATGGCAATCTCTGCCTTCTTGTGCGCACCACTATGGGAAGCCCAGGCAGCACCAACGCTGCGCCGCGTGCTGCACGACGCCGAGCCTTACACGTCGATGGTGTACCCGTGGCGTGGTATGGTGCGCAGATAGGTGGGTGAGCGCGGGTCCTCCTCGATCTTTTCCCGGAGGTTCTTGATGTGTGCGCGGACGAGGTCCGTGCTCCCGGTGTCGTACGGAAAGTCCCACACTTCTTGCAGCAAGCGATCGCTCGAGAACACCTGCCCAGCATTCGACATCAGGTAGTAGAGCAGGTCGAACTCGGTCGGTGTGAGCAGGATCCCCTCTTTCTCTTCTGTCGTCACCTCGAAGGTGCGGCAGTCGAGGTGCAGGCCGCCGGCCACGAGCTCGGCCTGCCGCTCCTGGACCGGGTCTTGCTGTGCCCGCCGCAGCACCGCCTTGACGCGCAAGATCAGCTCTTCCAGGTTGAAAGGCTTGCCCAAATAGTCGTCGGCACCAGCACGGAGACCGTCGATCCGATCTTGTTCCTGGCCACGTGCAGTCAAAAAGATGACCGGCAGCTCGACCGTGTTGGGGTCAGCGCGCAGATAGCGGCAGACTTCGAGCCCGCTCATCCCGGGCATGAGGATATCTAGGATCACGAGGTCAGGGCGATATCGGCGCAACGTCTTGAGCGCCTCGACGCCGCTGTGAGCCAACGTCACGCGAAAACCACGCCGCCGTAGAGATAGTTCGATGCTCTGTGCGACATCACGATCGTCGTCCACAACCAGGATCTCACTCATCGTCCACCTTCCCCTCCGTAGGATAGGAGAACCCCCGTTCGTGCGAAGGCCCTATCCTCGTCGCACTCCTTACGCCTGGCTACTGCTCCAATTATAGCGCGGGTAGATAATTATTGTCAAGTAGAGTGAGGCCCGAGTCCCCTGCACGGCACAGGACAGCTCACTGCTCCATGATCATCGTCCCACCGCTATGCCGGTACAACCACTCGGTATTCCCGAACGTAACACGATCCCCGTCAGATAGCGCGTGCGATCCGGAAACACGCTCTCCATTAACGAACGTGCCGTTGGTGCTGTGCAGGTCCTGGATATAGTGGCCTCCACCCTGGACACGGATCTCGGCGTGCACGCCGGAAACCAGTGGATCTTGCACCACGACGTGATTTTTCTGCCCCGAACGGCCGATGCGCACCGCGAGCAGCGACAGATCGTACTCCCCCGGATGGGCCTGTCCACTCAGCAGGACCAGCTTGCCGCCGGCGGCGGCACGAAACGGAACTGGTGTGCTGTGTGCCGGCGTAGCGTAACGAGGCGGCCCGCCATATTGCGGTGGCGGCACGGCATACTGCGGTGGCGGACCGTACTGCGGCGGCGAGGCGTACACGGCTCCTGCCCCCTGTACAGGCACATAAGCGGGCTGCGGGACTGCTGCCGCGGCTCGCCGTCGGCGTCGACCGCGCACCACGAGGATCACGACCAGGAGCAAGCCCAGCGGGACCAGGCACGCGACCAAGCCGGCCCCTGCTAACAGCAGCGTCGACAGCCCCCCACCTCCAGCAGCGCGCTTGAGTGCCTGGTTGAGCTCTTGCACGTCACTGGCGGGGAGAAACTCGCCACCCCCTGCCTCGGCGATCGCGCGGAGCTGCTCCTCCACGGTCGGGTCTTCGATATCGAACCCGACCACGCTGACTGTAATGTCGCCTCCGGCTGCATAGGCGACCGGCATCTCCCACGGCGCGGCACGGCTGATCTTGCGTCGCATCGTCAAGCGATGCACGCTGTCCGCTGCATCGACAGGGTTGTCCCCGCAGCTTTCCCCGCCGTCGGTCAGGACCACGATCGTCCCTTCCGTGCCCGACGCTTCCTGCGACATATGTGTCCCTGCCGCGCGGATCGACTCGCCGAGCGGCGTGCTGCCCGAGGCATAGATCCCGTCGATGACCGGCATAAGCGAGGCGAAATCGGTGCTGAATGAGCTCCAATCGATCGCGCCGCAGTCGTAAAAGACCATCAGCCCTACTTCCTGGCCGGTCCCCATCGAGCTCACCAGGTTCTTGCCGGCACTCTTGGCCTCCTCGATCTTGGTGCCGTCCATGCTCCCTGAGGCGTCGATCACCAGGATTACCGAACGATCGACGGCGCTCGTCACCTGCGGTGTCGGCGTCCCAGATGGACACTTGTCCATCTTGGCCGCAGCGTAACCGGCCTTGATCGTAGCCACGTCCACGTGAAAACCGGTCAACTGGCGCAGTTGCTGGAGCTGGGCATCCGATGTAATCGGCCCATAGAACCCCGTGCCCGCCTTGGCATCGGCCATGCGCCGTTCGAACATGCTCCACAGGTTGTCCAAACGCTGCTGGTCGCACTGCGCCCCCTTGTTGTACTCGTCTTCGTAGGAGGTCAGGACGTCGCGCATGATAGTGAACGTGTTCTCCATGTACCATGTATAGATCTCGTCGCTCGATACCAGCAGCTCCGAGTCGTGCGCATCAAAGATGGCGTGCATGCTCTCGTGCCACAGCGTCCGCGGGTCGACGTTTGCCGGCTGGTCGGCCAGCACCACGTCGTTGAAATAGTTCATGCAGCCGAAACCGTCGCAGTCGACGTACGCAGCCACCGCGTCCAGCTCTTGCAAGAGTCCCGGATCCAGGTACACCTGGACGTCGCCATCGGCGACCCGGGCAGTGAACTGCGTCACGTCACCGAGCGAGACCCAGGAACCGAACTTGTACCCACGAAAAGCACTGAGGTGCCAGCGGTTCATCACGTCGACCAGATCGCTGACCTGGATCTCGGTCTGCGCGGGTGGCGCAGCCAGGATGCGCACCGCTCCGCCGGGAAAAGCGCAGATCAGGACACCGGCCAAGACCAACCACAAGGCTCTGATCCAAGG
>CAZLMZ010000062.1:4764-6379 GCA_964560475.1 uncultured Anaerolineae bacterium | reverse complement strand
ATCCGCGCGGTGGCGAAAAAGAGGTTCTGGTCCCCCGCGTGCAGCATCAGCGCACGTCCTGAGGTCTCGTCGAGAATGGTGGCGACGATCCCTCCGTGGACGACGCCCGGGTAGCTGCGGTACGTTTCGGACACCGACAACCGGGCGTGCACCTCTCCGTGCTCGCGATCTTCTTCGAAAACGATCTTGAGGCCGATCGGATTTCTCAGCCCACAGACAAAACAACCCGACGAGTTAGGCTGCCGGGTGGCGGGGTGATCCTTCATCCTTCCTCCTCCATCGAGTCCAATTCCATCATAACACATCGTACGAAGACCGTCAAAGGTCCATCACTTCTCCTCTTTTGAAATCCGCGTCTAGTTATGGTATGATAACTATACTAGGAGGAGATCTGCCCATGGTAGACGACCGAGAGGTGCCGAAAGTCAGGAAACCGGAACCCATACCTAACCCCAAGCGGATCGACGAGGGACCACGTAACTTTTCCCACCCCGCCGAGCGGGCATTTGCCGCCGTCCTCGATTTCTACCGGATTCACTGGGAGTACGAGCCCACCACATTTCCTCTCGAATGGGACAGTGAAGGCAACATCACGGCAGCCTTTTCCCCCGACTTTTACCTGATCGAGGAGGACCTATACGTCGAGCTCACGACGATGAAGCAGCGCCTGGTAACCCAAAAGAACCGCAAACTGCGACAGTTGCACGAGCTGTATCCCGACGTCAAGTGCAAGCTGATGTACCGCAAGGATGTCGAGAACCTGGCGATCAAATACGGGCTCTTTGAGGAACCAACAACAGCCAGCGAGGTGAGCGATTAGAGAAGAAAAGGCGAGCGTGGGAGCGCAAGCCCTGGCCCACCAGGCGCCTCCGCCGCTGCTCGACGACATCGAAGAGGTATTGATCACCGAGCAACAGATCCGCGACCGGATCGCCGAGTTAGGGACCCAGATCTCGGCCGACTATGCAGGCAAGGATCCGCTGCTCATCGGCGTCTTGCGCGGCGTATTCATTTTCATGGCCGACCTGGTGCGCGCAATCGCGATCCCGATCGAGGTCGACTTTATCGGCATCACCCGCTATGGCCCCAGCACACAGACACAGGGCATCGTCCGCCTGACCAAGGACCTCGAGATCAACATGCAGCAGCGGCACGTGCTCTTTGTCGAGGATATCATCGACACGGGGCTCTCGCTGCGCTACATCCTGAACACCCTGCAGGCACGCCAGCCCGCCAGCCTGCGCATCTGCACCTTGTTCAACAAGCCGCGCAAGCGCCTTTTTGAGCTCGACATCGCCTATACCGGTTTCGAACTGCCCGATCGTTTTGTCGTCGGCTATGGGCTGGATTACGAGGAAGGATACCGCAACCTGCCCTTTGTCGGTGTGCTCCAAGAGGAAGCGATCACCCGCCGCCGGCTCCCTCCTAACACACAAACGTAATGAGCCGCGTCCACCTGCAGCGGACGCGGCTCATTAAAAATATCAAGCCCCAAGTGACTTATCGCTTTTCCGAAGCCCTCTCCACTTCTGCTTCTTCCAATCGCCTCCGCCTCGCTCTTTTCAGTTCGAGACTTCAACGGTCCTTGGTGTCCACAGGAGCTTCACCGAGAAAC
>CAZLMZ010000062.1:0-4664 GCA_964560475.1 uncultured Anaerolineae bacterium | reverse complement strand
GAAAAGGTCGGGCAGTTGTTCCTCGTCGCCTTCTGGGGACACAATCCCTCCCCTCCCTCGCGCGCGGGCCTGCTGATCCAGCAGTACAAGATCGGCGGGGTCGTCTTGCTGAGCAGCAACCTCAACCTGGTCAACCAGGGAACGGATACGCCCGGCCAGGTCGCGCAGCTCAGCAGCACGCTGCAGGGAATGGCCCTCGATGAAGCGGGCCCGGGCATTCCGCTCTTTATCGCGATCGATCACGAGGGCGATGGCTATCCCTACACCCGTATTACCAACGGCACCGCCCCGCTCCCCAACCCGATGGCGATCGGCGCTACGTGGGATCCGCGCTACGCAGAACAGGTTGGCCAGATCGTCGGCAGCGAGCTGTCGGCGATGGGGATCAACATGCTCCTCGGCCCGGTGGTCGACGTCCTCGACGATCCACGCCCCGGCGGGCGCGGCGACATCGGCACGCGGGTCTTTGGCGGCGACCCTTACTGGGTCGGCGAGATGGGGCGCGCCTACATCCGCGGCGTGCACGCCGGCAGTCAGGGCAAGGTGCTGGCTGTGGCCAAGCACTTTCCAGGCCATGGCGGCAGCGACCGCCTGCCCGACGACGAGGTCGCCACCGTCGACAAGTCGCTCCAGGAGCTTCGCCGCGTCGAGCTCGCCCCCTTTTTCGCGGTGACCAACCCGCGTGATCCGGACGGGCTCGACCGCGTCGACGCTCTCATGTCCTCGCACATTCGCTACCGCGGCTTCTATGGGGACATCCGCCAGTTCACGCGCCCCATGAGCTTTGACGCCGAGGGCATGCAGGCTCTCTTTGACCAGCCCGAGCTGCGCGACTGGCGTAAAGACGGGCTCATCGTCAGCGACTCGCTCGGCGTCCGCGCCGTGCGCCAGTACTTTGACCCGCAACTGCAGACCTTTCCACACCGCCAGATCGCGCGCGAAGCGTTCCTGGCGGGGAACGATCTGCTCCTCCTGGCCGAGTTCGCGCTCGCCTTTAGCTGGGAAGCACAATACGACAATGTCGTCGACACGATCGAGTACTTCCAAGAGACCTACGACCACGACCCGGCATTTGCCGCCCGCGTCGACCAGGCAGTGACGCGCATCCTCCGCGCCAAGCTCGAGCTCTATCCCAACTTGTCCCCCGAGGACGTCTCGGGCGCTGCCGGTGCGGTGTCTCGTGTCGGCCTGCCACAGTACACGGCCCTCGTCGAGGCCATCTCGCGCCGGGCGGCTACCGTCCTGCAGCCGACGGTCGACTCGCTGCCTCGTGCGCCGCGCGGGGACGAAGACATCCTCATCTTTGCCGAGGAACGCCTGATCCGCGAGTGCTTTGACGACGTGCCCGAGTGCGACCCACATCCGCTCGTCCCGCCAGGCGCCGTCGAGGAGGCTATCCTGCGTTTCTATGGTCCCGACGGGACCGGCTTGATCGACCCGACACACATCCAGACGCGCACCTACGGGCAGCTCAAGACCTACCTGGCCCAGCAGCAAGGCGACGTAGGCGACCTGTTGCAGGAGGCCGAGTGGATCGTCTTTGCCATGTTCGATCCTAACCCGCGCTACCTCGATTCCGACGCGCTGCAGCTTTTTCTGGCCCAGAACGCGCAGCAGATCTATCATGCAAAGGTAGTCGTACTGGCCTACACGGCCCCCTACTACCTCGACAGTACCGAGATCAGCAAGCTCGCAGCTTACTATGTCTTGTACAGCAAGACACAGCCTTTCATCGAGACCTCGGTGCGCGTGCTCTTTGGGGAAATCCGCCCGGAGGGCAGCTCGCCGGTCAGTATCGAGGGGACCTCCTACGACCTGGGCACCCAGTTGGCCCCCGATCCGGCGCAAAAGATCGACCTTACCCGTCTCGAGCCGGAAGGGACGACTGCCGTTGCCCCACTCACGCTGCACGTGCGCACCGCCCTGATCCGCGATCGCAACGGCAACCCGGTTCCAGACGACACGCCAGTCAGCTTTGTTGCGCGCGACGCAGCCACCGATCAGATCCTGGATACGGTCACCGGCCTGACCGTCGGGGGCATGGCCGAGGCCAGGCTGTCGATCCTCCGCCCCGAACGCGTGCTGGTCACAGCCTCCAGCGGAGACGCCGTCTCTGGCTCCCCGCTCTATTTCGAAGCGCTTGCCGAGTCGACACCTACGGCTGTGCCGCCCACGCCGGTGCGAGGGGCAACGACTACCCCCTCACTGGCACCGACCAGGACGTTTGTGCCCTCGTCGACGCCGCTATCGCCGACGCTGACAGCGACGGCGCGCCCGGCCGCGCCGGAGTCGGGCACGCCTACCACGCCGTTCACCGGCTGGCAAGGGGGAGCGATCGACCTGCCGATCTTGATGGGCAGCGTGCTGGCCGCCGCTGCCATAGGATACGCGTGGCGCGGACGAGGATCGATGCTCCTCCTCGCCCGCGTACTGCTTGCTGCGTGGTGTGGTGCGCTCTTGGGCTACCTGGCCTACGGGTGGGCGTGGTTTCCCCTCGATACGTGGACTGGTCTGCCCTCTTGGGCAACCTGCGGTGTCATCTCACTGACTGGCGCGCTGCTGCTCGTTGCCCTCGCTGTCCCAATACGCCAGCGCGCTCGCCTCCGCTAGGCTCCCGATTCCCGAGACACGCGACGTCCCGTGCATCTACCCAATGCAGCGTGCCTCGAGTCCGGGGCCTGTTCGTCGTAACGGTCTCTAGCCGCTTTCTATCACCGGGCATGCACATACGCCAAGAAAGCCGGGCCCAACATGTGTGCCGATCACCGGCCCCACTTCCTGTCGATAGACCGTTTCGCAGTTCAGGCGCTCGCGCACGCGCTGGACCATCTCTTCCGCAGCCTCGGCTGCCTGGATATGAGCCACAACGACAAAAGAGGGCCGCGTACCTAGCTTTTGCGCCACTTCGTCCAGTACGCGAGTGCGCGCCCGGCTGGTAGTCCGCGTCTTGTCCAGGGCCTCAAGCTTGCCCTCGTGCATGTAGAGGATCGGCTTGATACTGAGCAGCGTCCCCAGGAATCGAGAGGCCGTGTTGATCCGCCCACCCTTGTGCAGGTATGCCAGGTCCTCGACCGTAAAGTACGCACAGCTCTCCTCGACCATGCGATCCAGCATGACCAGCACCTCGTCCACATCCTTGCCGGCGGCGATCGCTTCTCCCGCCGCTATAGCCAGGATCATCAGCCCACCCGATGCGGTGCGTGAATCGACCACGTGGATCCGGCCCGGCGCGACCTGCTGCGCTGCCATCTGCGCGTTGGGTATCGTGCCGCTGAGCCCTTCCGAGATATGGATCGAGATCACTTCATCGTCCTCGTCCTCGACCAGTGGGCCGTACAGCGCCAGGAACTCGCCCACCGCCGGCTGTGACGTGGTCGGCGCAGTGGACACGTCGGCCAAAAGCCGGTAGAATTCCTGCTTGGTGATGTCGCCTTCTTCATTGCACGTTCGACCTTCGATGCAGATCTTGAGCGAGATCACGTGGGCATCGTACTTGATCCGCAGATCCTGTGGCAGGTACGCGGTGCTATCGGTCACCAAGTGGATCATCTTGTGCCTCCGGCTTCTGTGAGGGGTGAGTCTAATAGATATAACACGGTGGCAAAACCACAGTTACACAAGGAGATAGACATGCAAGAGAGCAAACAGATCCGCCTTACCCTCGTCGGCCTGGGGAACATCGGGCGTCGTTTCCTGCGCGTCCTGAGTTTGAAGGCCGATCATCTGCGTACGCACTATGGGCTTTCCTTCCGCCTGGTGGGCGCCGCCGACAGTCGTGGCGCGGCGCTCGATCCCGCCGGCCTGGACCCGGCCGAGATCGCGGACCTCAAGGACGCCGGACACAGCGTGGCCAGCCTTCCTGCGCGTGGCAAGCCTGGCATGCCGGCCCTGGAGCTGGTGCAGCAAGTCGAGGCAGACGTGCTGTGCGAAGCCTCGCCGGTCAACCTGACCGACGGCGAACCGGGCTTGAGCTCCATGCGCGCCGCCATGCACAAAGGTATGCACGTCGTCACCCCCAACAAGGGTCCACTGGTGCTCGCTTATCCGGAGCTGACGGCCCTGGCCCGAGAGCAGGGCGTGCGCCTGCTCTTTTGCGGCACCGTCGCCGGCGGCCTGCCGGCGATCAACCTCGGCCAGCGTGACATGGCGGGAGCCACGATCGCCCGCCTTGAGGCGCTGCCCAACCTGACGACGAGCTTTATCCTCGATCGGATGGCCGGCGGCCTCTCGTACGCGGAGGCGTTGGCCGCAGCACAGGCACAGGGCTGTGCCGAGGCCGATCCGACCCTCGACGTCGAGGGCTGGGATGCGGCCAACAAGCTGGTGATCCTGGCCAACAGCGTGCTCGGGATGCCCGCCACGTTGGGCGACGTGGCCATCGAGGGCATCACCGGCGTGACGCTCGCCGACCTGGAGGCCGCCAAGGAGGCGGGCAAGACGATCAAGCTCGTCGCCGCTGCCGTACGACAGGCTGACGGCAACTATGCGCTCAGCGTGGGCCCGGTCCCCCTTCCGGCCGACCACCCGCTGGCGCGCCTGGGCGGGCAGCAAATGGGCATCGTCTACGAAACCGACATCTATGGCACGATCAGTGCTGCGATCTTGGAAAAAGAGCCGACGCCTTCCGCGGCGACGATGCTGCGCGACCTGCTCAGCATCTATGC
>CAZLMZ010000061.1:14120-15301 GCA_964560475.1 uncultured Anaerolineae bacterium | reverse complement strand
GCAGCGATCCTGATCTGGGACCAGAACACCTACATGCCGGCGGGCGGCAGTGCAGCACGGGCGCGCCAGTCGGCCACGCTGGAGCGGCTGGCACACGAAAAGCTCACTGACCCGGCGATTGGCCGTCTGCTGGAGGATCTGCAGCCGTTCGAGGAGCAGTTGCCCTACGACGCGGACGAGGCCGGCCTGATCCGCGCTGCGCGGCGCACCTTCGAGCGCGCGATCAAGGTACCTTCCTCGTTCGTGGCCCGCTTTTCGGCGCACCAGAGCGCCTCTTACGACGCCTGGTCCAGGGCGCGCCCGGAGAGCGACTTTGCCGCGGTGCGACCCTACCTGGAAAAGACGCTCGACATGAGCCGCGAGCTGGCCAACTTTTTCCCGGGGTACGAGCACATTGCTGACCCGCTGATCGATTTCGCCGACTATGGCATGAAGGCTTCGACCGTGCGCCACGTGTTTGGTCAACTGCGGGAGGAGCTGGTGCCAATGGTGCGCGCGATCACGGCCCAGCCGCCGGCCGACGATTCCTGCCTGCACCAGCGCTACCCGCAGGAGCAGCAGGCCGCCTTTTTCGAGCAGGTGATCCGCGACTTTGGCTACGATTTCGACCGTGGCCGCTACGACGTCAGCCCGCATCCCTTTACCATCCACTTTTCCACGGGCGACGTGCGGATCACCGTCCGATACAAAGAGAACGACCTGAACGAGTCGCTGTTCAGTGCCTTCCACGAGGCCGGCCACGCCATGTATGAGCAAGGCGTCGACCGCAGCTACGAGGCGACGCCGCTCGCGGAGGGCACCTCCTCGGGCGTGCACGAAAGCCAGTCGCGCACCTGGGAGAACGTGGTCGGGCGCAGCCGGGGCTTTTGGTCACACTACTATCCAAAGCTGCAGGCCGCCTTTCCTGCGCAACTAGGCCAGGTGTCGCCGGACACCTTTTACCGCGCGATCAACAAGGTCTCGCGCTCGCTCATCCGCACCGATGCCGACGAAGTGACCTACAACCTGCACGTCATGCTGCGCTTTGACCTCGAGCTGCAGATGCTAGAGGGCGACCTGGCGGTGCGTGACCTGCCCGAGGCGTGGAACGAGCGTTTCCGTGCCGACCTGGGCATCGTCCCGCCGGACGACCGCGATGGCGTGCTGCAGGACATTCACTGGTACTCGGGCCCGATCGGGGG
>CAZLMZ010000061.1:7138-14020 GCA_964560475.1 uncultured Anaerolineae bacterium | reverse complement strand
CTGTAGAGAGGAGAGCTAGGGTGAAGGTGCAATCGCTGGGAGGGGAGTGGCTCTTTCGCGAAGTGGACGAGGACCGATGGCTGCCTGCCGAGGTGCCGGGGAGCGTGCACGCCGACCTCTTGCGCGCGGGCCGTATCCCCGACCCCTTTGTCGGCGATGCGGAAAAGCGCGTGCAGTGGGTCGCCGAGCGTGACTGGGTCTATCGCAAGACCTTCGAGGTCGACGGTGCGCTGTGGGAGGAGGACCGGATTGCGCTCGTCTGCGACGGGCTGGACACGCTGGCCGAGGTGCGGCTGAACGGGCGCGTCTTGGGCGAGACCGCAAACATGTTCCGGCGGTATGAATGGGAGGTGACCTCGCTCCTGCGCGAGGGAAACAACGAGCTGGAGATTGCGTTCCACTCGCCGGTGCAGTACATCACGCGGCTGCAGGACCAGCGCCCGCTGCGCGGCGTGCTGCAGGCCATCCCGGGCGGGCCGCACCTGCGCAAGGCGCCCTGCCAGTTCGGTTGGGACTGGGGTCCGCAGTTGCCGCCGATCGGGATCTGGAAAGAGATCCGGCTGGAGGGGCGCAGCACGGCCCGCCTGGCCGATGTCCATCTGCGACAGCAGCACGCTGGGGGCAAGGTCGTGCTGTCGGCGCGCGTCGCGGTGGAGCGCTGGGAAGAGGATCCGCTCCACGCAGAGCTATGCGTGGTCGATCCCGAGGGCATGGCCCGCACGGCAGAAGCCGCGATCGAGGGCGATGCTGCGACGGTCGAGGTGGCGATCGACGATCCAGAGCTGTGGTGGCCCAACGGCCTGGGCGAGCAGCCGCTGTACGAGGTGACAGCCGCACTCTCGGCCGCGGGGGAGACGTGTGACGAGCGAGACTATCGCGTTGGCCTACGGACGCTCGAACTGCGCCAGGAGCCCGACGAGTGGGGCGAGTCATTCACCTTTATCGTCAACGGGGTGCCCGTTTTCGCCAAGGGCTCGAACTGGATCCCGGCGGATTCGTTCCCGACGCGGATCGGCGACGAGCAGCTCGAGCACCTGATCTGGAGCACGGCGGCGACGCACCAGAACATGCTGCGCGTGTGGGGTGGGGGGTTCTACGAGGAAGACCGGTTCTACGATCTGTGCGACGAGTACGGGATCCTGGTCTGGCAGGACTGTGTCTTTTCGTGTAGCATGTATCCGCTCGATGAGCCGGCCTTCCTGGAGAACGTGCGTGCCGAGATTGTCGAGAACGTCCGCCGACTCCGCCATCACGCCAGCCTGGCGCTGTGGTGTGGCAACAACGAGATGGAGTGGGGCTGGGTGAGCTGGGGCTGGGACACGCCGCGTAGCGCCGCGCTCAAGGAGGCGTACGATCGCTTTTTCCATCGCCTACTGCCCGAGTGGTGTGCGAGAGAGGATCCCGACCACCCCTACTGGCCGAGCTCGCCCTCCTCGGGCGACCCATTCCAGGATCCAAACGCCCAGGAAAGGGGCGACGCGCACTACTGGGACGTGTGGCACGGGCGCAGGCCCTTTACCGCCTACCGCGACCAGTACCCGCGTTTCATGAGCGAGTTTGGCTTCCAGTCCCTTCCCCCGCTGAAGACGATCGCGACCTATGCGACCCGCGAGGACTGGAACATGACCTCGTACATCATGGAGCACCACCAGCGCAGCGGCAGCGGCAATGGGCTGATGGTCGCCCAGATGACCGACACATTTCGCATGCCAAACGGGTTCCCCTCGCTGGTCTACCTGAGCATGGTCTTGCAGGCGGAGGGGATCCGCTACGGCGTCGAGCATTGGCGTCGCAACCGGCATCGCGTGAGCGGGACGTTGTACTGGCAGACCAACGACTGCTGGCCGGTGGCCTCGTGGTCGAGCCTCGACTACTATGGGCGGTGGAAGGCGCTGCACTATGCGGCGCGGCGCTTTTACGCCCCCCTCTTGCTCTCGATCGAGGACGATGGCACGTGGATGAGCGTGCACGTGACCAACGACGAGACGGAGGCATGGGAGGGCAAGGTCCGCTGGGCGCTGGAGACGCTCGATGGTGAAATCGTGGTCGAGCGCCTGGAAGAGGTGTCGGCCCCGCCGCTGGCCTCGACACAGGTCTGCTCGCTCGATTTCGTCAACCGCGTGGACGATGATATCCGCCGCGACGTGATCTTTGTGGCCGATCTGTGGGAGGGTGACGAGCGGGTCGCAACCCAGGTGGCGACGCTCGTGCCCAACAAGCACCTCTCGCTGGTCGATCCCGAGCTCTCGGTGACGTTGGTGCTGCAGGATGACCAGCTCGTCTGCGAGCTGGCAGCGACCTCGCTGGCGCGCTTTGTCGAGCTTTCGCTGCAGGGCGTCGACGTGGTGTGGAGCGACAACTATTTCGACGTGCTCCCCGGGCGCACCCCTGCCGTCACCTGCCCGCTGCCCGAGGGGTGGACGCTCGAGCAGGCGCAAGAGGCGCTGCGCGTGCGCTCGCTGTGGGATTCGTTCGCATAGCTCATAGGGACCCGTTCCTCGCGACCTGCGGTCGCTCGAAGGAACTGGTCCCTATCCGGGAGTGTCCCTCGTGGACGAGCTGCTGCACATTCAACTGCTGGGAAATGTCGTCTTTCGGCAGGGCGACGCGCCGGTGCAGGCGCTCGCCTCGCCCAGGCTGCAGCTTCTGCTCCTCTACCTCCTGCTGCACCGCACTGCTCCCCAGCCCCGTCATCACGTTGCGTTCCAGTTCTGGCCCGATTCCACCGAAGCCCAGGCACTGACCAACCTACGCCACGTCTTGTATCGCCTGCGTCACGAGTGGCCGGATTCTGACCGCTACCTGTCGATTGAGCCAGCGACCCTCGGTTGGCGCAGCGATGCGCCATTCACGCTCGACGTGGCGGCGTTCGAGGCGGCACTGGACACGGCGGACCGCGCGGGGCGGGACGGCAACCGCGCCGCCCAGCGCGGCGCCCTGGAGGAAGCGGTCTCGCTCTACGGCGGGGACCTGGCACCTGCCTGCTACGAGGACTGGGTCGTTCCAGAGCGCGACCGCCTACGACAGGCGTTCCTGGACGCCGTGACGCGCTTGGCCGGCCTGCTGGAGGCCCAGCGCGACTATCGAGGCGCCATTGACCAGGTCAGGCGCACGCTGCGAGAGGATCCCCTGCAGGAGGAAGCCTACCACTCGCTGATGCGGCTCTATGCGCTGAGTGGCGACCGGGCCGGTGCGCTGCGCGTCTTCCACGAGTGCGTCACCGTCCTGGAGCGTGAGCTGGGCGTGGAGCCAGGCCCAGCCACGCGTGAGGCCTACCGGCGCCTGCTGCAAGCGGAGGAGCAGCCTGAACCGCCGCCTTTGCAGCGAGAGGGGACGGGCAGTGCTGCCCTGGTAGGGCGGGTGCCCGAGTGGGGGCAGCTGCAGGAGGCGTGGCAGGTGTCGGCCCTGGATGGTCCGCGCTTTGTGCTGGTGTCGGGAGATGCCGGCATCGGGAAAACGCGCCTGGCGGAAGAGTTGGCACGCTGGGTGGGGCAACAGGGACTGCCGGTCGCCGTGGCGCGCTGCTACGCAGCGGAGGGAGAGCTGCCCTTTGGACCGGTGGTAACCTGGCTCCGCGCGCGCCCGTTGCCTGAACTGGACCGCGTGTGGCGCACCGAGATCGCACGCCTGCTGCCCGAGCTGCTGCTCCAGGACCCCGGGTTGCCACCACCGGGGCCAATGGGTGAGCCCTGGCAGCGCCAGCTCCTGTTCGAGGCACTGGCCCGCGCCATGCTGGGCGGCCGGCACCCGCTGTTGCTGGTGCTAGACGACATCCAGTGGTGCGATGCGAGCACGCTCGAGTGGCTGCACTACCTGCTGCGGTTCGACCAGGGGGCGCGCCTGCTCGTGGTGGGGACGCTGCGTCTGGGCGCGGAAGAGGACACCACGGCAATGACTGGCTGGCTGCAGGGACTGCGCCGTAACGCGCAGCTGTCCGAGATCGAACTGGCGCCGCTGAGCGAAGGCGAGACCCTTGCCCTGGCCACTGAGGTACTGGGCCAGGAGGTAGGGCCCGAACTGGCTGCGTGCTTGTATGTCGAGACGGAGGGCAATCCGCTGTTCGTGGTCGAGACGGCCCGCTCGGGGCTGGTCATCGGCGAGCAAGAGCCGGCATGCGCGCTGCAGGCATTGCCTCCGCAGGTACAGGCGATGATCGAGGCCCGCTTGGCACAGCTTTCGCCTGCCGCGCGCGGGCTGGCGGGGCTGGCGGCGACGATCGGCCGCGAGTTCGACTACACAGTGCTGGCCGAAGCGAGCGACCTGGGCTCGGACGCGCTGGTCCAGGCGCTCGACGAACTGTGGCAGCGGCGGATCGTGCGCGAGCAAGGCAGAGAGGGCTATGATTTCTCGCACGACAAGGTGCGCGAGGTGGCCTATGCTACCCTCAGCGTGGCGCGCCAGCGGCACCTGCACGGGCGTGTCGCCCAGGCATTGGAGGCGCTGTACGGCGCTGGCGCCAGTCCCGTGAGCGCGCAGGTAGCGGGGCACTATGAGCGGGCGGGCATGGCCCGCCAAGCTATCCCACACTACCTGCGGGCAGCACGAGCCGCGCGTGAGCTGTACGCCAACGAGGAAGCAGAAAGCCACCTTCGTCAGGCACTGAAGCTGCTGCCGGTGCCAGCCAACGATGAGCAGGAACGCGCCTGGCGGCTGGAAGTGCTGCGCGAACTGGGACGGGTATGCTTCCGGTTGGGCAAGCTTCCTCAGGCCGCGTCCTGCTTGGTGGAGGCGATCGCGTTGGGGCGACAGATCGAGCTGGGCCCACGTGACCTGGCACGGCTGCTCTTTTGGCTGGGCGAGGTCTACTACTGGCAGCGGCGCTTTGTGGACCAGGTGGATGCGGGCAAGGAAGCGCTGAGTCTCCTTGGCCAGGACGAGGAGTCGCTTGAAGCAGCGCTGGCGAACCAGAATGTCGCGATCGGGTCCGTTACTATGGGTGACTGGGATACGTTTCGCCAGTACACGCTGCGTACGGCGCGTTTCATCGAGCGCCTCCCCTATTCGGAAGAGCTGTTGTCGGCACACGGCCACGTGGGACGCTTGTACGTGGGCGACAAGGACGTCGAGAGCGCTGCAGCGTGGTTCAGCACGTTCTGGCGCAGGGCCGCTGAGGCCCACGACCAGAGGGGCTTGGCGGCAGCGCGCGGCTTTCAGGCGAATCTGCTGATGCAGCAGGGCCGCCTGCGTGCCAGCTTGGAGGAGCGCGAGCGGTCCAGCGAGTTGGCCGATCGAGCCGGCGACGCCAACCTCAGGGCCGCCGCGCCCTACTACTTTGGGCTTACGTACCTGGCGCTGGGTCAGCTCGCGCAGGCCGAGGCGTGTGCACGGGAGGTGCTGGCGATCGAGCACGTGGTCGGGATCGCGCGCCACATCCCGGTTGCACACTGGCTGCTGGGAACCAGCGTGTTGTGCCAGGGCCGGACAGAGGAGGCGGCCGCGGCGCTGCAGGAGGCACTCTCGCTGGGTCGCGAGCGGGGCGATGCCCAGGCCGCAGCCGCCTGCCACCACCTATTGGGACGGGTCCGCCTACAGCAGGGAGCGCACGGGGAGGCAGCGCGTCACTTTGGCGAGGCGCTAGCGGCTCCGTGGGATCTGCGCCTGCGGTGGGGCGAGGCGCTGAGCTTTGCTGCGGCGCTCAATGGTCTCGAAGAAGCCGTGCGCGACGCCGATGAGTACCAGGCCGCCTGCCAGCGCATCCAGGCGCAAGGCGGTGACGCGTTGCGCTTTGCTCCGCAGCAGTGGTGGTTGCAGCCCTTTGAGGCCGAGGTGCGGCGCCCATTCCTAACCTTCGACGACCCTTTCGCCGGGCCGCTTGAGCAGGGCTGGACGTGGCACGATCCCTATGCGGACTGCACCTACACGGTGCGGGGGAGCCTCACCGTCCGGGCCGCAAATGGGCGCGACCTGTGGCACATTAACCGCAGCGCACCCTGCCTGTTGCGTCCGCTGTCCAGCATGCTCGAAGGGACAACGACGGGCGATTTCGCCGTCGAGACGGTATGTGTTCGCCCACAGGCAGACCTGCCGGCGATGGGCGGCCTCTTAATATGGTCCGACGAGCGGAGCTATTTGCGGCTCGACATCGGGAGCGGGGGGCAGCGTGAGATCATGTTCCTGGGTTCCGTGGGGAACCGAGATCGCGTGATCGGGCGGGGGCGCTTGCCGCCAAGAGCGAGCGGACACTGCCGGCCGAGTGAGCTCGATGAGGAGTGGCCCGGACAGGTTCGCCTCCGCCTTGAGAGAAGGGGAGATACCGTGCGCGCGCTGTGCAGCGCCGATGGTGCGCGCTGGTTCGCCGCGGGCGAGGTCAGGTTCTCTCCTGCTGCGGCCCTGCAGGCCGGCGTCTATGCAGTGGGCAACGTCGACCGGGCCATCTATCATGGTGCCTATCCGGACGGAACAGCGATCCGCTTCGAGTCGTTCCGGGTGTGGCGTCTGGCTGGGCCTTGATCTGCAGGTCAGTGCCTGGCATTGCTTTTCAGACCTCCGAGTTTTGGGGAAAAACTCGGAGGTCTTGATCTGGAACGCCCATATCACGCTCGCGTCACGCCCTATGTGCTATGCTGTGCATAACGATTGGGTTTGGATATGCACACAGGAGGTGAAACGTGAATAGGCGACAAGATCGATCGAACGGTGTAAGGCGTCTGGGGTGGACGTGGGCGGCAGTGCTCATCCTGCTGGCCAGCACGGCCACGACGGGGTTCGCGTCTGGTGGACTGGGCGACCAGCCGGTCGTCGCAGAGGCCGACCACTTGCCTTGCCAGGCAGGGCAGATCGGATACTGGTCGATGTTCCCGGTAGAGATTCTGGGCACGGATTGCGTGGCCGAGACGGCGGCAAGCGCACCCAAGACGGCATACCAGGCACTGCCGGACCGGT
>CAZLMZ010000061.1:2841-7038 GCA_964560475.1 uncultured Anaerolineae bacterium | reverse complement strand
CCCAGCGCGCGCCGCGGATGGACCCGGATGTCGCAGTACTGCCAGATGTAGCATCCAGCCACGTGCTCATTCTCGCGCATCGCCTCGATCTGTCTCGTCACCTGCTGCACCTGGTACTCCTCGCTCCACTTGACCGCGGCCATGCTGTGCTCTCCGGCGATCCCGCCCGCGCCAAACTCGGTGATCAGGATCGGCTTGTCGGGATAGAGCTCTGCCATGCGCCGCAAATAGTCCGCAAAGTCGGACCCCTCGATCTCGGACACGTACCAGCCGATATACTCGTTCAGGCAGATCGTATCGGCCAGGTGCAAGTGCTGGTCGTGCCAGTAACGGTGCGAGACATAAGTGACCAGGCGTGTCTCGTCCAGATCGCGTGCCAGGCCAAGCAGCTCGGTCATGGCGGAGGACAGGTCCACCTCTCCCTCCACGCTGACCTCGGTCTGGCACTCGTTGTGCATGCTCCATGTATAGATGCACGGATGGTTGAACTGCTCGTCGATCATCTCGCGCAGCATGTGCTGGAGCTTGCTCTTGGTCGGCTCGGTGGCGATCTGTGCCGCGCTGTACTGCCAGCCCGGCAGCTC
Source organism: uncultured Anaerolineae bacterium (assembly GCA_964560475.1). Lineage (GTDB taxonomy): Bacteria > Chloroflexota > Anaerolineae > JAFGEY01 > JAFGEY01 > BS750m-G44. The sequence goes on along the minus strand of CAZLMZ010000061.1, from coordinate 6,454 downwards.
GGCGAAAAAGAGCAATCCTGCCTCGTCGCACAGGTCGAGGAAAGTAGGGTGGTTGGGATAGTGCGAGCCGCGCACGGCGTTGCAGTTCAGGTCCTGGATGATCTGGATGTCGCGCTGCATCAGCTTGTCCGGCTGGGCAAAGCCCCAGTCGGGATGGTCCTCGTGGCGGTTCACGCCGCGGATCCAGATCTTTTCGCCGTTGAGCAGGATGTCGCTGCCCTCGGTCCGGATCTCGCGCAGCCCAAAGCGTTCCTGGTACAGGTCGGTGCCCAGCTCCACGATCGCCGTATACAGGTGCGGCGCGTCGGGGCTCCAGAGCTGTGGATCGGGGATGCGCAGTGCAAGCTGCTCTTCCTGCGATGCGTCCGCAGCCAGCGTCACGGTCCCGGTCCGCCGCTGCCCGCCTACGCTGACCGAAAAGGGCACCGTCACCGGCGAGGGGCTGCGGTTGCGCACCCGCACGCGCACATCCACCTGCCCGTCGATCGCGCCGCGGATGTGGACGCGGTCGATGAACACCGTGTGCACCTGCTCGCAGATCACCGGGCGGGTGATGCCGCCATAGGGGAACCAGTCCACCGCATCCTTGGGCAGCGTGGTCTCGCTGTGGCGGTTGTCGACGCGTACGACCAGCTCGTTCTCGTCGCGCTCGATCGCGGCGATAAAGCTGAACGCGGTAAAGCCGCCCTCGTGTTCGCCGAGGTACTCGCCGTTCAGCCACACGCGCGCCAGGTCGGCCACCGCGCCAAAGGTCAGCTTGGCCGCTCCTTCAAAGTCCGACTCGAACACCTTGCGGTACCAGGCCACGCCGTGGTAGTCGTGCAGGCCGAGCTCGGTGTTCCAGCAGCCGGGCACGGTGATCGGGCGAGCGCTCGCACAGGACGCAGCATAGCTAGGCCCTTCGCCCTGCTCTTCAGGGTCTGTACAAAACTCCCACCACCCATCCAGGACGATCGTGGGGCGGTCGGGTGTCCGGTCGTAGCGTCCAAGCATGGTCGTGCTCCTTCCTGTGTGGTCGTGCCTCTGGCGGGCCAAAGCGATAGTGTGGAGGATTGAGGTGATTATACTGCGGGGGCCGGGACGGGTCAAACGCCCACGCTAACCTTGCGAAGGCGGCACAGCGAGAGCGGGACCAGCAGGAGCAGGACAGAAGGTATCGGACGCTTGTGACCGGGATCTGTGTCTATGCGCGAACGCGCCGCCGGAACGCGCGCCGCACGAGCAGAGTGGCATGGTAGGCGACCTCGCTCCCGGTCGCCAGGTAGAGTGGGATCAGGCCCACTGCGGCCCACAGCAGCGAGCCCAGCACGAGCGCGATCTGGGCCACGAGCAGCGAGGCGCCCCACAGCAGTGCATAACACCCACCCAGCCGTACCCACACCTGCCCACCGCTGGTGGAGAGCCGGGCTGTGGCGCCGCGGATCAGGCCCACGATGCCACCGGCGACGAGGGCGGGCAGGGCGATCGCGACGTTGAGGCGCGTGCCGCTGAGCAAGAGAAAAAGGGGCAGCAGTGCTGCAGCCAGCAGCGCAGAGAGGAGCGCCGATCCGGCGGTCAGGCGCCGTGGCGCCCGCGCGGTCACGACCGCAGCGATGGTCGCGCCGAGAGTGAGCACCAGGCCGACCCCGTTGGCCAGCAGCAGGGCAGGGCTCACGATCTCTCTCCGTGTGCTGTTTCGATCGCCGCGCCACACTGCCCGCAGAAGCGGGCGCCAGGGCGCAGCTCGGTTCCGCAGGCGGGGCACCGCACCGGGCGATCTGCGGCGACCAGCGGCGCACGGCGCGTGATGCGCGGCAGCTCGATGTTCGGGTAGCCGGCTGGCGGAGCCCAGGGCGCGGTGAGTGGCTCCGGTAGGGCGCCAACCTGTGACAGGAGGGCACGGACGGCGTTGATATAGGCGTTCTCCGAGAGCCCCTCCAGTTCGGGCGGAACGGCTGTGCCACAGGCGGGGCACGTCGTCGATCCCTCCAGTGCAGCGCCGCAGCTGGGGCACGGTCCTGCCGGCGGGCGGATGCGAGCCAACGAATCCGGGTCGGGCGGAGCAGGCCTCTGAACCCATCCCGTGCCGTCGTCACAGTACCACGTGCCGCTGGTCGCGCCCACGGTCCACACGCGCCCGTCGTGGTCGATCAGCACGCTCTGTCCCAGCAGCGCCTCGGCATCGGTACTGGCGATCCAGCCTACGCGGTAAGCTTCGCGAACCTCCGCCTGGGCAGCAACGAGCGCCTGCACCGGCGAGGCGACAGCGGCGACCATCGTCGCGTCCGTATCCTGTGGGGGTGAGATGGGCTCCGGGGGTACGGCGAGGCCATCCAGGCCCTCCAGCTCCTGCGGCGGCCCACCTTGAGCGAGCATCCAGTCTCGTCCATCGAAGCGATACCACGCCTCCATCCACGCGTCGTGGTACCAGTAGCTGCCCTCGGCGCCGCGAAACAGGAATGTCGACAGCGCCAGGGCCAGGTCGAGTTGGCTCAGCAGGCCGGCCTCGGTATCCTCGCGGACCACACGCGCAGCCTCGTCGATCTGGGCGCGACGATACCAGCGCAGGGCGATCGGATCGGACTCGGGGCTCATCATAGATACTCCTCTACAAGTGGGCGAAGCGGTGCGGGAACTGCGCCTTGAGCTGTTGGATGGCGGCCTCGTTGGCTTGATAGGCGCTTCGTGCCACCTGCAGGTCCATGCGCGCCGTGTCCAGTGCCCGCTCGACGGCAAGCTGCTGGTCGTAGACGCGCATCATGCGCTGCCGCAGCGCGGCCATGCGCCGGCTGCTGTCTGCGAAATCGCTGACCAGCGAAGCGCTGCTCTCGACCACGTTGAGGCCCTGGCCCAACCCCTGGGCAACGCTGCCGCTGCGCGAGGCACGGCGCATGGCGTCGTAGCTTCGGCGGCGGTTGAGTGACAGCGCACGCCGGGCGGCGGCGCGACTCTGCGCCGTGCTGCGGTTAATCATGTACTGCTTGAGCGCGCCCCCCGGTGAGGCCATGCCGGTGGGCAGGCCGAGTCCACTCAACAGGCTGTCCGTCGCGTCGGCCCCACCGCGGCTGGGTACGCCATAGGCGGCGCCCACCACGTCGCGCATCCGCCCCTTGGCCCCCTGCTTGGCTGCACTGAGCAGCCCGGCGAGCGCGATCGAGCTGGATGGGTTGAGCACGGTCACAGTCAGGTCGATCACGTTGATCACGCCGTCGCTGAACCCGGTCCACCGCGTATAGTTCCACTCGGCCTCGGTGCGGCGGTAGAGATCGGCCAGTTGAGCGCGGCGGCGGTTCAGCATGGCCACGCGGGAGAGCGCAGCCTGCACCTCGGCCGATAGGGCCGCGCGCCGCGCCAAGAGTCCGTTCGCCTGTGGCGCTGCCCCGGCACTGGCGGATGGCACGCCCGAATCCTGAGAGGGGGCGCTTCCTTCTCCTGTAGCACTGCGGCCCGAGGAAGGTGCACGCGTCAGGGCAATGCGCGCCGCAGTCGCGGCGGCCACGAGTGCGGCGGAGGCCCCGACTGTGGCCACCGTCCGGCCCGGGCTGGGCGGTTCGCGTTCCCCTCCGGTTATCGTTTCTGCTAGGTCGTCGAGCAGGGAGGTGAGCGGCGCGGCGTTGTCCTCCGGCGGGCCGGC
>CAZLMZ010000061.1:0-2741 GCA_964560475.1 uncultured Anaerolineae bacterium | reverse complement strand
GTGGCACACTCGATGCCACACCCACCTGGGCAACTGCCGGGGCAATAGTAGACCTCGCCTGCGGCACAGGGGGGCGGGGTGCAGACGGGAACGAGCGTTGTCGGTGTGGGGCCAGCCTGTCCCGGTTGGGCCGGAAGGGGCGTCGGCGTAGAGGCCGATGGAGCCGCCGTGGGCGTCATCTGAACCGCTGTGGGGGTCGCCTGAACCGCTGTCGGCGTTGGGTCTACAGACGTCGCGCCGGCGGTGAGGGGCAGGAACCCCGGATCGAGAGCGCCGGACAGGAACAGGTCCAGGTATGCGTCAGGATCAGCGTCGAGGGACGGTACCACCGAAACGCTCCACCCTCCGTCCTCGCCACCGACCATGAACCCACTTACCGCGAGCGCCGCCTGGCTGCTGCGCGTCTCCTCCCGCCAGGGATCCTGGATAGCGCCGCACTTGTAGTGGGCCGTCAACGTGATGTCGGCGACCATCTCGCCGCTGAACTCCCACGAGGCATAGTCGCCCGTCCACTGCCCGCCCGCATTCGTGAGCTCGAGCGTGCCCTGCTGGATGCTCCCGGTGAAGGTGGCCTCGCCCCAGGCGGGCTCTGTATCCTCCTCCCAGTCCTCACGCAGGGCGCCGGTGATCGAGCCGCTCACCGTTCCTGCGGACAGATTGACGTCGAGGACCAGGGTCAGCTCGTCGATGGGCCTGTTCAGGAAGTGCAAATCGCGCGGACAGTCTGCCTCTGACTCGTGAAAGTAGCCCCAACTCAGGTCGGCGTGATCATACTGGTCAAAATCGGGGCCGGGGATCGTAAAGGTGAGCTGCCCGCCATAGCCGCCCTGGGCGCGGGCGGGAAAGGCGGCGAGCCCAAGTGCTCCGGCGAGGAGCAGGAGCAGTGCGCGTGCGATGATACGTGTGCGGCCACGGTCCATGTCGGCATTCCCAGGTCGAGTGTATGTGGTCGGGAGATACGGGTGCCTCAGAGCCGGGGCATTGTACTGGAGGCGTGGGATCCTGTCAAACGACGGGACCTCGCCAAGGCCTGTTCCTCGCTGGCGAGAGTGCCTCTCCGCCATGTCGCCAACGCGCTTTGGGAGAGCCCCGCACGCTGAGCCTTCGCATGGTTGAAGGTTGAGGGCGACTTGATACCTGGCCCCAGTTTCGGTACAATAGTGTCCCATAGGAGCAGTTGAGACACGAGGAGGGACGAGCATGGATACGGTGCGCTGGGGGATCGTTGGCTGCGGCGACGTGACGGAGGTCAAGAGCGGCCCGGCCCTGCAAAAGGCAGCGGGCTCGGAGCTGGTGGCGGTGATGCGCCGCCACGGCGATTTGGCACGCGATTACGCGCAGCGGCACGGCGTGCCGCGCTGGTACGACGATGCGGCGGCGCTGATCGACGACTCGGAGGTGAACGCCGTGTACGTGGCGACGCCGCCAAGCACGCACAAAGCCTATACCTTGATGGCCGCAGCAGCGGGCAAGCCGGTCTATGTCGAAAAACCGATGGCGCGCACCTACCGCGAGTGCGAGGACATGATCCGTGCTTGTGAGGACGCGGGCGTCCCGCTCTACGTGGCCTACTACCGGCGGATGCTGCCACGCTTCCGGCAGGTGCGCGAGTGGGTCACCTCAGGCGCGATAGGCCAGGTGCGCACGGTCACCGTCGAGCTGTACCGGCGCCCGCCGGAAGGCGGCTATGACGAGCTGCCGTGGCGCTTGGTGCCGGCGATCGCCGGCGGCGGGCTCTTGCTCGACCTGGCCTCGCACACGCTCGATTATCTCGATTATGCCTTGGGGCCGGTGGCGGCGGTCGGCGGGTTCGCCGACAACCAGGCCGGCATGTACGAGGCCGAGGATATGGTCAGCGGTGCCTTTCGCTTTGCGTCAGGGGCGCACGGGATCGGCTCGTGGTGCTTTGCCGCGGTCGAGAACCGTGATACGGTCGAGATCGTGGGCAGCGCGGGGATCGTGCGCTTTTCGACCTTTGAAGAGGAACCGGTGGTGCTCGAGAACGAGGTGGGCGTGACCGAGCTCCAGATCGACAACCCGCCACACGTGCAGCAGCCGCTGATCCAGACCGTGGTCGACGCGCTGCTGGGGCGCGGCACCTGCCCGAGTACGGGCGAGAGCGCAGCGCGGACGAGTTGGGTCATGGACGAGCTACTGCGTGGCTACCGCCGCCGGACCGGGCAGCCGGGCCAGGAGCGTAGCGCATGAGGTGGCGGCTGGTGCAGCGCGATCTGCGTTTCCTGGTCGAGACGTTGATGCCCGGCTATCCCGACCAGGACGAGGCGGTTTCGCTGCTGGCGACGGACGACGACATGATCGGTCGCATGCTCGACGAGGATCGCCTTTTCGAGCGGGTCACGGGCGAGGACGAGATCCTGGTGCGCATCTCGCCGTGGCTCTTTTTCACCGTGCTGCTGCGCCGTGCCCGCCGCGACCTGGAGCGCGAGGCGTTCACCGTGGAGGAGCGGGCGCGGCAAAAGGTGGTGCTCTTTGACGCCGATCAGGTCACCGACTTGATGGCCGACGACGAGGTGGTGGATTATCTCGCCTCCATGCTGGCCTCCTTCACGCGCGTGCACAGCGTGACGGTGCGCTACCGGGTGCGGCAGGGAGTCTGGCGCCGCTACCGGACCAGCGAGCTGGACGTGGATGGCATGATCCGTGCCGCCGAGCGGATGGACGAGCCGCTGCGTTATGCGGCGTACAGGCGGATCGGCGACGTGTGCCTCTTTATGAGCGGC
>CAZLMZ010000060.1:0-15313 GCA_964560475.1 uncultured Anaerolineae bacterium | reverse complement strand
TGGTGACACACGACCCCATCGTGGAAGAGTATGCCTCGCTGGTCTACCATCTGGGCGATGGTACGATCCTGGATGTGGTGGAGCATCCGCACAATCGGTTCGTACTGGAAGAAACCTAGCGCCGCATTTCAGTTCATGCCAAAGTGAATGTCGGCAAGCCGCTGGCCCAGTTCCTTCTGGCATTGTTCGCAGTATAGAACCTCAGCTTTGGTTTCCTGCTCTGCGTAGGCAGTCAACATCGGCAGAGTCGTGGCAGGGCGCAGTGCGCAGACATTGGTGCACTGCGCTCCCCTTCTTGTCTCGTAGATAGGCACGGCGAGCGTCTGTCCGACGTAGTGTGCTGCAAGCCGGCGGAGCAGCATCAGGCGTCGCCACGAGTCGGAGAGGGTATGTAGAGCGTGAATGGAGAACACCGCGGCCGCGCCGCGTACTGCCTGGCCGAGGAGAGGGTCCCCGCCTGGGCCGAGGAGCGATTGGTGCAGCAGGGACAGATCAAAGTGAGGTGTCTCGGCCTGCCAGGGCTCGTGAACGACGACCTGGAGAAACCTCTGTGCATCGATCCCTCCTCTTTTTCGGTCCATGGCCTGCTCCTGGTACCAACGAAAGCTGGCATATTCTGCTTCTGGGTCGACTCCCTGTAGGAACCAGTCGCCATAGGGCCTGATCTCCGGCGGAGGCACCAGGCTACTATGTGAGGGTAGTCGCTGCCATGCCACTTGAAGGGCTTCGTGTACTGCACTGACAAAGACGACTGCTTCATCGTCATCGATCTCGCTCGTCCACGTTAGCGAAAACGACCGCATACATCCTTCTCCTTGCTGGTTATGCCAGTGGCAGGGCACGAAATGTGTCTTCACCTGAGGCTGTCGGTGGCCCGTGGCGGTCCTATTATACCGGATCTGAGCACGGCGACAAGGAGTGCATTGCCCAGACCCTTGTACGAGCGGCAGAAGAGTGTTATAATCCTCCCAGGTGTTCGTATGCTGGGGGTCGTTCCGCTTGGAGGAGACACGTGGATTTTCGCTGGAGCGCTGAACAAGAGATGTGGCGCAAGGCCGTGCGCGACTTTGCGCAGAACGAGGTCAAGCCGCGGGTGCGCGAATACGACCGTAGCGGAGAGATCCCGCATGATCTGATCGAGGGCATGGCACAGATGGGCCTGCTCGCGCCCACGGTGGCCGAGGAATTTGGGGGCATGGGCGCGGATTGGGCGATGGCTTGCATTGCGGCAGAAGAGCTGGGACGCGGCGATATCAGCCTCGCCCTTCCGGTGCTCTACCTGGTCGAGGCAGCGTGGGGTTTCATTTTCGACAGGTATGGCTCGCAGGAGCTCAAACGTGAAGTGCTGCCCAGGGTCTGCGCAGGCGAAGCCTTTCTCGGCATCGCCACGACCGAACCAGGCGGCGGATCGGACATCGTGGGTGCCACGAGATGTCGTGCGTCCAGGAACGAGGCAGGCTGGACGGCGAACGGCGAAAAGATGTACATCAGCGGCGTGAAAGAGAGCCTGGAGATGGGAGGTATCCACCTGACGCTGTTTCGGACGGCCGATGGCGAGGATCACCGCTGTTTTACCTTCCTGGCTGTGCCCCTCAAGGGTACGCCTGGCGTTTCGCCAACGACGATCGAGGATATGGGGCGGATGGGCATCTCCACTGGCGGGTTCGCAATGGAAGGCGTGCAGTTGCCCCTGTATCACCAAGTGGGTGAGCTGAACCGCGGCTTTTACCACGCCATGGAGGGTTTCTCCGCAGCACGTACGCTGATCGGGGCGACGTGCATCGGCGCGGCAGAAGCTGCTCTGGCGATGGGTATGGATTGGATTAAGGAGCGAAAGACCTTTGGACGCCCACTTGCATCCTATGAGGGGATCCAGTTCCCCCTCGCGGATCTGTGGGCTGAACTGGAAGGCATACGGCTCAGTGTGTACAAGGCTGCCTGGGAGATGGACCGTTACTATCAGCACCGCCAGGGCGGGCATCACGATATTGCACAGGCGGCGGCGATCGTCAAACTGCGCGCTCCGATGCTGGCGTGGAACGTGATGAACGAGGTCGCCAACTGGTTCGGCGCAGCAGGGTATTCCAAGGAGTACCCAATCGAGATGGGCATTCGCGGCGTACGCTCCTACTCGATTGGAGCAGAAGGAACGGTCAACATCCAGCGTCTAGTCATTGCCCGGGAACTATTGGGATCAGAGTACATGCCATACCGAAACTAGGGGACAGATCTTGGCTCCTATCGTCGAGATAGAGGGAGACAGTGCGCTCTTTCCGGGGGACGCGTGTGTGCACTGCCTGAGTCCTACAACGCACCGGGTGCAACTGCTGAAGGTCAAACGATCGGCAGTTCGTCGTGTCAGCGTCCCGTTGTGTGAAAGGTGCGCTGCCGCGCGCGAGGCCAAGTCGCTGCTCCAGATGCGATTCGAGCGCGCTGCTGCCGCGGCGAGCTTTTTCGTCGCCTGGGCGATCGGCGTATGGGTCTATCTGGCCGCACTATCATGGGATGCCATGCACGTGGAAAAGGGAGCGCTGTGGAGCGCATTGCTAGGGCTCTTGGCGGTCGAATGTGTGTTTGGCGTGCTATACCTGATCGCGAGGCGATGGTCCTCGCACTATCGAAGCGATGAAACCAAAGCTGTGCTCGCCTCAGTGCGGATCCGCAACTTTGACTGGGAGACGACGAGCCTCGAGTTTGCCGACCCGGCTTATGCGGAGCGCTTTGCACTCGCAAATCAGGGGTATGGAACTGCCTCTACATCGAAGGAAACGGGGGCTGTCCACTGGGATTCATAGGCGAGCGAAGGCTGCCGTTGGCAGGCGGCGAGGAGCCTGGGCCGGCGATGGCGGTCGCGCCCCTGCTGTCGGTATCCGCGTACATCGCGGCGCAGATGCTGGCCGACGTGGCGAGCCTCAAGATCGCGCTGCTTCCCGCGGGCCCGGTTGGGTCCCTGAGCATTGACGGCGGCACGTTCATCTATCCGCTGACCTTTACGCTGCGCGATTTGGTGCACAAGATGCTGGGCAAGCGTGCCGCGCGCGTGCTGATCATCGCTGCAGCCGTGATCAACCTCTTTATGGCTGCGCTGTTTGGCTTTGTCAGTTGGCTGCCTGCGGATCCCTCATGGGGTTTACAGGCCGAGTTCGCTGCTATCCTGGGCCCGGTGTGGCACATCGTGATTGCCAGCATTCTCGCTGAGGTCGTGAGCGAGCTGCTCGATACCGAGGTCTACCATCTATGGGTCACGCGGGTAACGACGCGCTACCAGTGGGCGCGTGTCCTGGTCAGCAATGCGTTTAGTGTGCCGGTCGACAGCCTCATCTTTTGCTGGATCGCGTTTGGCAGCACGCTGCCCGCGGCAGTCGTGTGGTCGATCTTTTGGAGCAACGTGCTGGTCAAGGGAGCGGTGACGCTGTTGAGTCTCCCAGGGATCTATCTCGTGCCGGAGGGTGCGACGAGCTCCTAGTCGGCGCGTTGTGGTAGCTGGCGCAGGATCAGCACCTCACATTATCCAGATACTAGTTGGAGGCGATCGAGGAGTGCTCGCGTGTCCTGCACGACCTGAGCCAGGTCCTGCTCGTTTGGCCGCCCGCGAATGTCGCCCCGTCTGCCCTCGGTGCTCCTCTCCAGTGAGCCGTGGAACTCGCCAATGATGTACCACTCGTCCACGACCTTCAGGCCTAGGTGAGCAAAAAACTGCCCTGCATACTTGACAGCAGGAATAGCCTCGTCGATCCCGGTATGTGGCCCAGAGTAGGTGCAAAAGATCAGCACGTATTTGCCTGGGATTTCGGGTGAGCCAGTCTTGACCCGGCCCTGAGCTCGATATGCAGCGAACTTTTTCTTGAGCCAGTCGTCCACCGGCTTGGGAGGAGACCAGGAGTAGGGAGGAAAACCCAGGCAGATGAGGTCGTAGGCGAACCAGTCGAGGTCAGCCGCCTCCTCGATGCGGTAACAGGTCACATCCGCGCCTTCTGCCTGAAGCGTTCGTTCTACGGTTCGTGCTACCTGCTCCGTGTTGCCCGTCTTGGACCAGTATACTATTGCTGCTTGCACGTTGATGCTCCTCTCGGGGATCTACCCGTACGATACCTAGAGCTCGGGGAGCCGGCCCTCTGTCTCTAGCTGGCGCAGTTCCTCGATCGTCTGGAATGCGTGGCGCAAGTGGGGAATAAAGATGCTGCCACCGACGACCAGCGCCACATTGAGCGCATCGTGCAGTTCTTCATCTCTGTAGCCGAGCCGGATGCATTGGATGAGGTGATAGTCGATGCAATCGTCGCAGCGGAGCACGCAACTGGCAACCAGGCCGAGTAGCTCCTTGGTGCGCGCGTCCAGCGCGCCATCTCGGTAGCAACTGGTATCGAGGTTGAAGAAGCGCTTGATGCCGAGGTGGTTGGCACCAAGGATCTTGGCGTTCATCTCGGCGCGGTGTGCCTCGAATGCGGTGATGTCATCGGCCATGGGTAACCCTCCTGGCAGTCAGCTCGACCGTTGCTCCGTATAAACGCAGGCCGGTCAGCTATCCGAGTGCCTTGGGCGATTGACTAGCGCTCGATCGGGAAGACGGGTGGGACTGCACGCTTGTGCGCAGTTCGGGCGACCATCCCCTGCACCTTGGCGATCCGGTCGGCAGGCAGGTCGGGCGTCTTGCCTGTGTCCCATGCGGAGAGGATCGCATCGATTTCGGCGTAGGTGATGCCCATCTCGCCTTCATCGGTCTGGCCGGGCCATAGGCCGGGAGAGGGCGTCCGTTGGATAATGGCTCGGGGGAGGCCAAGGACGCTCGCCAGGGCACGGACCTCGTGCTTGTAGAGCGCCCCCAGCGGCTCGATGTCCACCCCGCCGTCGCCATACTTGGTGAAAAAGCCAACCATCAACTCGGCCCTGTTGCCGGTGCCCGCTACCAAATAGCTCCTTGACTGGGCCAAGTAGTAGAGCGTCGCCATGCGCAGTCGAGGCTTGAGGTTAGCGCGTGCCATCTGGTTGCCTTCTGGTAGTTCCTCGAGAAGCGCATTGTATGGAGGGCAGAGATCGACCGTCATCAGGTCGAGTTCGAGCGATTCTGCCGCCATGCGTGCGAACTGCTCGTCCTCTGCGCTGCTCTCGCACGGCATCCACAACGCAAGCACAGCGGTGCCGGCGCGCTTGCAGAGGGCTGCCGTCGTGGCTGAGTCTATCCCGCCGCTCAACCCAACGACAAAGCCCGATGCGCGTGCCTCTTCCAGCTTGTCCTGAAGCCAGGATGCGATGTGATCGGCGAGCACGACGTAATCCATGTCTTCTTCCCACGCCCTTTCCAGACAGGCCAGCCCTCTGTGACGACAGAGGACAGGCGGCGGCTCAGACGGTGAGCGAACTTGGACTCACAAGGTATGATACCCGAATCTGTGAGCGTGTCAACTGCTGGCTGAGCGGCCAGTACGGCACGTAACGATGTGCTCAGAGGACAAATGAGGTGGGGGCGGCACTGTGCCTTGTGAGAAGTACCCGGCAGTGCTATAATCGCGGCAGGAACGCTATGCTGTGTCCCCGTCGGCTGTTCCGAGCGGGACGGAAGCGCACTCTGCCTGTGCTCTCACATAGCTCAAACCCAGCTCCCACACATGGCAAGACGCGGTCGGAATGCGGAGTGACCGCACCGCCCGGTGCCGTCAGAGGGATCTGCCGATGGGTGCAATGAAACGAACGCAGTTCTGGCGCGTCATCATTTTCGTCGCGATGACGTTCCTGCTGTCGTGGGGATTCGACCTGACTCTGACTGCGGCTAGTGGTGGCACATCCTATCCCGAGTTGGGGATGACACCGTGGGGAATGCTGGCGCCTGCGTTCACTGCCCTGGTACTGCAGCTCTACTTGCTTCCCGACAGCCCGGTTCGCTTCCGCGCTCTTTCTACAGGAGTGCGGCGGATCTTTATCAGCTACTTGCTGTTGACCATGGCCTATGGTGTCGTGACGATCCTTGCTGCAGCGCTGCCTGCTGCAGGTGCCACGCTGCGGGGAATAGGGGCGGTGTCGATCACGGCCTGGACCATGGCTATCCTATTCCTGGGAGGGCAGAGCGACCCGCAGATGCGGAGACGCGCGGGCCTGGACCTGGGTACCGTCCGGTACGGGCAGCGTTTCATACTCGGCGCCATCGTTTTTCTGCTGTTGCAGGCCGGGTTGAACCTGCTCTTTGGTCTTGGGGACTGGCAGGGCACGAAAGCAGCGATCTATGGCTTGCCCGTTCCGCCAGCCTGGTATCTGCCTGCGCTCGTCGTTCTCTTTGTCGGCGTGACCGTGATCGGCACACCACTGAGCGGGCTGGCAGCGGTGTTTGGCGAGGAATATGGCTGGCGCGGATACCTGCAGGGAAGCCTGAATCCGCTGGGCAAAGTGAAGAGCGCAATCCTGGTTGGCCTCGTGTGGGGGGTCTGGCACGTACCTATCATCCTCCGGGGCACGCACACCTATCCACCCACGTTGCTAGGTGTGCTTCTGGGCATGGTCTTCTTTGTGCTGTGGGGCCTGATCCAGAGCTATGCGGTGCTCAAGACAGAGGGAATCTGGGTGCCGGCATTCATGCACGGGGTGGTCAACAGCGTGTACGCCTTTACAGTGAACTATGTGGTTCGGCCACGAGACAGAGTCCTATCGTTCGGCCTCGGGGTATACGGACTGGCGTGCCTGGCCGTGCTGATAGGGGTGATCATGCGCGATCGGGTCTGGCGTGAGGGGCCCGAGCCCAAGGCGGCTGCAACGGCAGCGATGGACTGAGCCGGCAACCGGAGTGTTTGACGGGCTACACGGTTTGTGTTACGATCGCTGTCCCTGGAGGATGGATGGCACGTACACACATCACAGTGATCGGCGGTGGTCTGGCAGGGTCTGAGGCGGCGTGGCAGATCGCCCAACGCGAGATCCCGGTTTTGCTGTACGAGATGCGACCCGTGCAGAACACGCCGGCTCACCAGACTGATCTGCTCGCAGAGCTAGTGTGTTCTAACTCGTTGGGCTCGAACCTGCCCGATCGGGCGATGGGCATGATCAAGAACGAACTGCGCCGTCTCTGGTCGTTGATCATAGAGGTCGCCGACGAAACGGCCGTGCCTGCCGGTGGGGCCCTCGCCGTTGGCCGGGAAGTGTTTGCGCAGCGCGTGACGGAACGCATTGCGACGCATCCGCTGATCGATCTACGCCGGCAAGAAGTGGAGGCGATCCCTGACAAGGGCATCGTGATCGTCGCGACCGGGCCGCTGACCAGTGACGTGCTGTCGGAAAGCATCGCGGCCTTGACAGGCAGAGACCAGCTCTACTTTTACGATGCGATGGCGCCCATCGTCTCGCTCGAGTCGATCGACATGTCCCGCGTCTATCGTGCTTCGCGCTATGGAAAGGGCGAAGCGGACTATTTGAACTGCCCTATGGCAGAGGCCGAGTACGATGCTTTCGTTGATGCCTTGCTGTATGCGGAGCGAATCTCACTGCGCAGTTTCGAGCGAGAGGACAAGCGCTTCTTCGAGGCTTGCCTACCGGTAGAAGTGATCGCTGAGCGCGGGCATGATGCGCTAGCCTACGGGCCGCTCCGACCAGTGGGACTGATCGACCCGCATACCGGCAAGCGCCCCCATGCGGTCGTCCAGTTGCGACAGGACAACCTAGCTGCGACGCTGTACAACATGGTCGGGTTCCAGACGAACCTGCGCTGGAGTGAACAGGCGCGCGTCTTCCGTATGATACCGGGCCTCGAGCACGCCGAGTTTGTCCGTTTTGGGCAGATGCACCGCAACACGTACATCCATTCGCCCACATTGCTGGCGCCGACGATGGCATACCGCTGCCGAGAGGGCCTCTTTTTTGCGGGCCAGATAACGGGGACGGAAGGGTATGTAGGTTCGACAGCGAGCGGCTGGGTCGCTGGCGTGAATGCGGCTCGACTGGTGCAGGGATGCGAGCTGGTGGTACTGCCCGAAACGACGATGATCGGTGCGCTTTGCCGCTATGTGAGCACAGAGCAGCAAGGCTTCCAGCCCATGAAGGCGAATTTCGGGCTGCTGCCGCCGCTGGCGGAGCGCATCCGGTCCAAACGGCTGCGGCACCAGCAGATGGCCGAACGATCGATACGGGAACTGGACGAGTTTGTGAGAGAGGGGAATATATGCCCAGGCTGAGCGTCAGCGAACTACGCGCTGGCACTGCTCTTGAGAAGGCTCCATTCTTGTTGGCAGAGCTGCAGGAAGCGACAGACCGCAACGGTGACTCGTACCTAAAGATGGTGCTGCGTGACCGGAGTGGCGATATACAGGCTCGCTTCTGGCGCGTGCCGGCAGAGGTGACGGAGCGCCTCTCGGTTGGAGCAGGCGTTGCGGTCACTGGACACGTCACCGAGTACAGAGGCAGTGCCCAGGTTAACGTGAGCGCAGCGTTCCCCTATGAGCTGGGCGATATGGTCGATTACATGCCGGTTGCACGGCGCTCACAGGAAGAGATGGTCGGTGAGCTCCAACGGCTGATCAACAGCATCAAAGAGCCTCACCTGCACGGTTTGCTCAGGGAGATCCTAGGTGATGTGACATTTCAGGAGCAGTTCTTCCGGGCGACAGCAGCCAAGACCTTTCACCATGCCTGCGTGGGAGGGTTGCTCGAGCACACGCTCGACGTCGCGCGGCAGGTCGTGTTCGTTTCACAGCGTTACGCAGAGGTCGACCGCGATCTAGCAGTAACCGCGGCTGTGCTGCACGACATTGGCAAGGTAGAGAGCTATGTAACGACCGGCGACTTTGACTTGACAGATGAGGGCAAGTTGCTCGGGCACGTGTATATGAGCGCTGTACTGGCGGATCAAGCAATTGGGCACATCGAGGACTTTCCGAAGGAGCTTCGACTCCGGCTCTTGCACGCTATTCTGGCCAGTCACGGCGCGCCAGAGAAGGGATCGCCCGTGATCCCTCGTACCCCAGAGGCAATCGTCCTGCACTATGCCGACGAGTCGGATGCTACTCTACGCGGCTGGGTGGATCACGTTAACCGTGACGCACCCAGCGGTGTGTCCTGGACGTCTTGGAGCAAGATGCACGAGGGCGAGCTGTACGTGGGACCAAGGGACATCGAGGAGGAATGAGGTGCGGCCCGGGGCCATACGTGGACACTCGGGGCCTTTTGCGCTATAATGGGCATACAGACACAATCTCGACCGCCTGTGGAGCGCTGATATGAGCAGTCTACCCAACTCGGATGTGGCCGACCCCGCACAGACATTGCGCCAAGTCAGGCAGGTTGTCGAGGCAGCAACGTCTCGATTTCCCGTTTCACAGGTCCTCGTACCACTGGCCGATACCTTTGACTGGTTGCTCGATGACGTTGCGACCGAGGAGTACTGGCTGCAACAGCTACGCCAGCTCCGCCATGGGTACGATCCTCGGTGGGAACGTATCGCCGAGCGTGCGCTCGGCCAACAACCACGCAGAGTCAGCGATCAGGCGCTGAGCGATCCCGGTTTCGATCCGCTGAATGGAGCCGAATCGTGGGGTCCAGAGCTGACGCAGGCGCTGCGCGCGTTGCTGGCCGATCTCGAAGAGTTTGGCGAGGAAGCGAGCGATGTGCTGCCGGATACAGAGCGTGCGCGGAGCTTTGCTCGCGCCGTCCGTACGCAGACAGGTAACCAGGTGCTCGCTGTGCTTTCCTATGCGGCGCTGCGTGAGATCGAGTGGCGGGCCATTCTCGACCGGATCGATGCGTTGACGGAGCTGGCCTTGCTGTTCGAGGGGGCTGTGCTCGCCTGGTTGATCGGCGGTTTCGCGCGCGATCCTGAAGGGCGGCTGCAACTGCGGCCACAGCTATCTCTCTCTCCGCCTCCTTCTGGCACACGCGTCAAGCCGCTGCGCGTGATGCTCGGTACTGCATACGAAGAGCAGTGCCCGTCCTTGATCCCACTGGTGCGTGCCGCTCAGGGAGCTCGGTCCAGGCCATCAGATGCACTCTTGACCCAAGTGCGCTGGCACCGCCTGGTCGTGCAGCTCGACATACCGGTAGATGACTACGTCCTATTGAGCCTGGAGCGCCTGCGCCACACGGAGCGCGAGCTCGCGCGCCAGGTCATGTACCTCGACCAGCGGCCTCGTCAGCCACACATCGTACAGGGGCTGGTTCGTGCGGTCCCGCGGCCGTGGCAGGGCACCGGGCTGCTTGGGGAGGTCCGAACGATAGAGACGGCGCCACTTCGGGATCGAGAGACGCCTGCGCCGAGTACGCCGGTGGCTGTACCGGATGCAGCCACGCTGCGGCAGGATGCAGAGCTGCTGCGCCAAAAAGGGATGGCTGCCATGAGCAGCGATCCGGCGCTGGCACAGAAGTATCTGCTGGCGTCGACGATCCTCGAGAACAGCAGTGTCGACGTATGGTTGGCGTTGGTGGACCTTGCTCCTAGTGAGAGGCAAAAGGCATCGTTTCGCCGCGAGGCCGAAAAAGTGCTGCAGCGGCAACACAACGACCAGTGAAGGAGCATCTCCATGGGCAAGCCTCCGCTAACGGCTGAAGACTTTTACGAGCTCGAGAGCGTCAGCGATCCGCAGATCCATCCTGGGGGCCAGTGGATCGCGTTTGTGCGTCGTTCTGTCGATCGCCAGGCGAATGTATACTGCGATGCCATCTGGCTCGCACGGTCGGACGGAAGCAAAGCAAAGCCCTTTACGGCGGGCACGCATCGTGACGGTCATCCACGCTGGTCCCCTGATGGCAGATACCTGGCGTTCTTGTCCGACCGGGGCGGAGACAAGCGGCAGTTGTACGCGATTCCGTTCGATGGCGGCGAGGCGCGAGTACTGACAGAGATGCCCGGCGGTGTGAGCTCGTTGGCATGGTCACCTGACAGCAAGCGCATCGCGTTCCTGTCTCCTGTCGATGCAGAGGAGCGGGCACGCGAGGACAGCGATGAGACACCACCCTCGGATCCAGAGGAGCGCCAACTGTGGACACAGCGCCGCGATCGAGGACGTGAGAAAAAGACCGATCCGCGCGTGATTACGCGGTTTCCCTACCGCGCCGGCACGAGCTACCTGGGCGATCGCTATCCACACATCTACGTTGTCGATGTGTCAGAGCCAGGGGCGTCCTTAGCAAAGCCCAAGCCAGAGCGGATCACGGACGGCGACTGGGCGTTCGGGGAGCCGGTGTGGGCGGTGGATGGCGAGTCTGTCCTCTCCAGCCGCAATCGCGATCCCGGCAGCATGGATCTATCTTTCCCGAGCGACATCGTCCGGATCACTGTCGACGGAGGCGGGATGGAGGTCGTTGTCGGTGAGGAACAAGGAGGCGATCATGGAGTGCCCAAGCCCTCCCCGGATGGCCAATGGATCGCATATCTGACGCGACCTGAGGAACGCTATGCGGCGCAGAACGCTCAACTGGCGCTGGTTTCCACTTTAGGAGGAGAGCCACGCACGCTGTCGGCAGCTTTGGACGCCAACGTGGGAAGCTACTGTTGGGCACCCGATAGTGAGAGCGTCTATCTGACCTTTGGTCAGGATGGCAATGCCGGCGTGCACCGTGTGTGGCTCGATGAGCGGACCGAGCAGCTAGTGAGCGGGGATCGAGTGGTGCTCGGGTTCGACGTCGGCGAGCACTGCATGGCCTACGTGGTGACCGCGCCGGACATTCCATCCGATCTGTATGCCGCAGGGTCGGATGGCGAGAACGAGCGTCGCTGCACCAGGGTGAACGACGCGCTGCTGGTGGAGCGGTGGTTGAGCGTGCCCCGCGAGGTACGGTACACGATGCCTGATGGCACGCCAGTTCAGGGCTGGGCGATGTATCCCCCGGATTTCGATGAGAGTGCCAAGTACCCGCTGGCGGTCGAGATTCACGGTGGCCCGCACGCGATGTGGGGGAATACCTTCTGGCACGAGTTCCAAACGATCGCAGGCCGCGGGTACATTGTCTTTTTCTGCAACCCTCGCGGTTCGGATGGCTATGGTCAGGCGTTCAGGGATGCGATTCACGGGCGGTGGGGGGAGGCTGATGCCGACGATATACTGAGTGGCGTCAATGGTCTGATTAGCCGGGGCAGCGTCGATGAGGACCGGCTCGTCGTGACGGGAGGATCCTATGGCGGGTACATGACCGCCTGGATCATTGGCCACGACCAACGCTTCGCGGCGGCGGTCAGCCAGCGCGGTGTATATGAGCTGGTTGGCTTTTATGGCATGACCGACATTCCTCGGTTCATCGAGGCCGAGTTCGACGTTACACCGTGGGAGGACGTTGAGGTCCTGTGGCAGTATTCGCCGCTGGCATTTGCCGAGCAGATCGAGACCCCGCTCCTGATCCTGCACAGCGACCTCGACTATCGTGTGCCTGTCCCCGTAGGCGAGGAGCTCTTTGCTGCACTCAAGCGGCTCCGGCGCGAAGTCGTGTTTGTGCGCTACCCTCGTGAAGGACACGAACTGTCGCGCAGCGGCGAACCGGAGCACCGCGTCGACCGCATCAACCGCATTGCAGAGTGGTTCGACCGTCATACTGATGCGGGACGGGCCGGCGAGGAAGAAACCTAGCTACTCTCTACTGTCTCTCGTGCGCAGGACGGGATAGCCTATGTTGAGCCTTTCCGCCTGGACGTCGTTGGCCGATCTGATGGCCCTAGCCGCCTCGCTGTGGCTGGGGCTTTATATCGTTACGCGCAATCCGCGGGCCCGCATATCGTGGCTTGCCAGCTTGACGTTGTGGTCACTGAGCGGCTACTTCCTGGACAGCTTTCTGCACCTCAACCGGCCTCATGAGCAGATGCTGGCCTGGTGGACAGGGTGGACGGTCCTGTTATCCGCGCCGCTGTGGCTGCATCTCTGCGTGCTTCTGACTCATCGCGAGTCCACGTGGCACCGCTACCTCGCTTGGGGTGGTTATCTCTGGGCAGTCGTCCTGGTCGTGGCCGAGCTCGCGACGGGGAACGTCTTTGGCGTATTGTCCGGCGAGCCGTTCGTCTATGCTGCAGCACAACAACCCGGGCGTTGGTATCCGGCGGTGTTTGTCCTGCTCGTCTTGGCTCCCCTGATCTCGATCGAGCTGCTCTACCGCGCCGGTCGCAGCGGTGGCCGGCCGCTAGCGGACCAGAGAGGCGTGCTGGTCTCTGCTACTGCCCTGGCCCTGGCGGGTGGGTTGTACCTGACCTCGTCGGTCTGGTTCTCGCTGCGAGTGGCGATCCTGCCTGGCCAGGTCACGCTGGCGCTGGCGCTGATTCTCCTAGGCTATGGGGTGGCGCGCTACAATGCCCTGGTCGAAGGAAGGTCAACCAGGGCGGATTTCGCCTATGCACTGGTCGCGATCCTCGCCGTCATAGCAGTATACCTCCTGGTTACCTATGTCAGCTACCGTGTGTTCGAGATCCCCTTTGCCGTGTTCATCTTTGTCCTCATGCTCGTGATCGTGACGCACTCGTTGTACGAGTGGGGCGTAACGACGCTGGAGCGTTTGTTCTTCCGGCGGCGCTATCAGCAGCTCCGTGCAGACCTCCGCGCCTTTGCGCAGGAGGCAGAGGCAGAAGAGGTGGAGCCGCTGATGGGTGCAATTCTGCAATCGCTGTGCGAGTCGGTGGAGTGTACGCAAGGCTGGATTGCCCTCGCCGATAGAATGGACTCGCAGGTGACGGCATACCCGGCCGGCCAGCGCATGCCTCAGAGCGAGGTGTTGAGGGGGGTCCCGGATGAGGTGCGGTACCTGGACGAGGCTGTACTAGGCGAGACGGGGCTGAGCGCGGCAGTCATCGTGCCTCTCTTTGCGGGTGGTGAAGTATTGGGTACGATCGTGCTGGCCCAGCGGGCCGGGGCTGCTAGCTGGGATGAGCCCCGGCATAGGGAACTGCTCGAGTCGGTTGCAGATCGGGTCGCCAGCGCAGTCGTCGTTGCGCGGCAGCAGCGAGCCACAGCCGAACAGATCGAGATCGCAGTCCACGCATTCCGTGAGCGAGAGCGCACACTGCGACAGGAGCTACAGGCGGCGATCGCTGCGGGCAGCGCAACCGAGGGCGCGGAACTATCCGCCGCTCGCCTTCGACCCTCGATCGAGGATGCCCTCCGTCACCTCTACGACTATGCCTATCTCGGCGAGCACGAGCTGGCGGACCTGGCGGTGACCCAGATCTATGTGGAGGATGAGGTGGAGGTTGTGACCAGCCTCGACCGCGGACGAGCGTTGAGCCAGATGCTGGTCGACGTGATCGAGAAACTGCGTCCCCCAGGGCCGGTCCCGACCCCTCTCGCGCGAGAGTGGGAGCAGTACACGATCCTGCACGATGCGTACGTGATCGGTACCCTCAACCGCGAGATTATGGCCAAGCTCTACATCAGCGAGAGTAGCTTTAACCGGGCACGGCGGAGGGCGGTGCGTGGCGTTGCCCGTGCTGTGGTTGAGCTGGAGCGCGCGACACGACGAGAGATCGGCTGATCGACCGGGACAGCATCCGGGTGTCCGGTTGGCACTTTTTGGCACCTCGGGCTCTGGTAGCGACAGCCTCCTTGTGGTTTCATGGATGCACAAGGAGGTGGGCCGATGGAAGAGACGTTACCTGTAGGGGACCGTCACGTGATCAAGCGGACTTGGCCGAACGCCGCGCGCAGAGCGCGGACGGTACGTGTGCTGGGGATCGCGGCCCTGTTTATCGTGGCTGTGGTCGGGATGGCTGTCCCTTGGGCGCTGGCCCACGTGCGCAAGGTCCAGGCCCCATACAACGTCCTCGAGCACCGGTTCGAGGGGTGGTGGGCGCAGCACGTCAGCGAACTGGACCTGGAGCCAGGTCCAACCGGGTCCATCTCGGGCACGGTGTACGACGAGGATGGGCAGCCCATCGAGGGTGCGATCGTCGTCGTCAGCGACCGCTACGGACGAACGGCCACGGCACGCTCCGGCGCCGACGGGCGCTACATACTGCAGGGCGCCCCCGCGGGATCGGTCGTGCCAGCGGCGGCCCGGCACGGATATGGGGATGCCGTGTACCGTACAGACCTACTGTCCATACCGCGGCGGGTACGCGTGAGGGCGGGGTGGACGACCGGCGGCGTTGATCTGAGAATGGTGCCGCTTGAGGTGCACCACTCGGACGTCTCTGTCGAATGGGGGGAGCAGGTGGAAGTGTTCGGCGACTACCCGTGGCCCGTGCACGGGACCCGGACAGAGGTCACCGTGATGCGAGACGGGTACCCGGTGGTATGCTACCTGTACGAACCACCTTCCTCAGCCGGGGGCGACCGGCTGCTGCCTGGCCTGGTGGCTGTATACCCCGGGCCACCACTCAACTGGGAGCCCGCGTCGACCGCTTTCCTGGCACAGGGCTATGTGGTGCTGG
>CAZLMZ010000059.1:9162-15334 GCA_964560475.1 uncultured Anaerolineae bacterium | reverse complement strand
GGGCGACGCATTCCCCGCGAGTCTGCGCTGGCGGGAGGCCGTGCTTCTGATGGAACGTGGTCCGTGCAGGACGTTCTCCCTCGGAATGCGTCTCCCCTACACTCAGGCTGTCCCGCAGAGCGCATGCCATGGAAGGCGACCCCAGGCGTAGGGGTGAGGCATTCCGTGGAGCGCCCTGTGGAGTAGGGCATCCGCCCATCAGCAGGAGAGTGAGCCACCAGGAGCAGTTGCCGGGAATGCCTCACCCTCCAGGAAAAGACAGCAAAGAGGGTGACGCATTCCTCGCGAGTATGCGCTGGCGGGAGGCCGTGCTTCTGATGGAAGAGGGTCCGCATAGAACGTGCGCCCTCGGAATGCATCTCCCCTACGGACAGGTGGTCTCGGGACAGTATGCCGTCCACCAGAGGTGACCCGGGCGTAGGGGTGAGGCATTCCGGGGATCGTCCTCTTGATTGAGGCATGCGCCCATCAGCAGGGGAGCTTGCCATCAGAAGCAATGGCCGGGAATGCTTCGCCCTCCGGGAGCGGCCTGCCACCCCAAAGAGGGTGACGCATTCCTCGCGAGTATGCGCTGGCGGGAGGCCGTGCTGCTGATGAGGGATGGTCCGTACAGAACGTTCTTCCTTCGAATGCATCGCCCCCTACGCTCAGGCGGACGATGGGCGTGCCCAGAAAGCGAGCGCCTCCCAGGCCGGCAGCGGGAGTGTCGCTCTGGCAGGGATGTGGTATAATCGGGTTGTGGGCCCTCATCGCAGGGCGAGGCGAGCGCTGGCTGCGCGAACGACGATTCCATCGGGAGGAGCCGGATGAAGATCACCGATCTCAGGTGCACCGTATTGGGGCAGAATCCGGTGGTGCGCATCACCACCGACGAGGGGATCAGCGGCCTGGGCGAGGCCGAGGCCTACAAGCCCTACCTCGTGCCGCACGTCCTCTTTTACAGGGACATGATCCTGGGCGAGGACCCCACCGACGTGGCGCGGGTGATGGGCCGCATCCGTCGCATGGGCAGCTTCAAGCCGTGGGGCAGCGCGGTGAGCGCGATCGAGATGGCGCTGTGGGACATTGCCGGGCAGGCGGCGGGCGTGCCGGTGTACAAGCTGCTGGGTGGCAAGGTGCGCGACAGCGTGCGCGTCTACAATGGCGCGGTGCGCTTTCCCATGGCCGGTTCTTCTCCCGAGGACTATGCCGAGAACATGGCCAGGATGAAGGCCTCCCCGGAAGGGTTCTCGATCATCAAGCAAGGCATCGCCTTCCACAGCCGCATGCCCTACCAGGTGCCGGACCTCATGTACGGCGACGTGCAGTCGGGCGGCAGGCACCCCAACCGCAGCCTGCTTACCGAGCGCGGCCTCAAGCACATCGTCGCCTGCGTGGAGGCGATGAAGGAGGTGCTGGGCGACGAGGTCGGGCTGGCGCTCGACTGCGGGCCGGGGTGGATGGTCCCCGACGCGATCCGCCTGGCCCGGGCGCTGGAACCACTCCATATCATGTGGCTTGAGGACATGATCACGGGCGACTATACTCCCTACGTCCTGCCCGACCAGTACCGCGAGGTGACGCGCAGCACGTCGACGCCGATCCACACCGGCGAGCAGATCTACCTGCGCGAGAATTTCAAAGAGCTCTTTGAGAAGCAGGCGGTCAACGTGGTCGGGCCCGACCCGTGCGACGTGGGCGGTCTCGCCGAGCTCAAGTGGGTGGCCGAGTACGCCGACTTGCACGGCATCTTGATCGCCCCGCACGGCACGGGCGACGGCTTGATCGGCCTCGCCGCGCTGGTGCAGGTCTCGGCGACGCTGCCGGAGAACTATATCGCCTTCGAGTACCCGGTGGGCCGGCCCGAGTGGTGGTACGACATCGTCGAGGGCCTGCCCGACCCGATCGTGCGCGACAGCATGATCGAGGTGTGGGACACGCCCGGCCTGGGTGTCAAGATCGACGCCGAAGCCGCACGTCCCTACCTCCCGGAAGGGGACGAGGGCTTTTTCGATTGAGACCGCGGGTCCCTTGTAGGGACGCTTTGGGAAGCACCTGGAACGGCAGGTTAGGAGACCTGCCGCTACGAGAGAGACAGGCGCCTCACGGGGTGCCCCTACGGTTGAGCGACGAGCAAGGAAGGAGGTCATCAATATGGGAGAGGCAAAGCAGGGGATGGCGACACACGGCCGGCTTCAAGTCGCGCCCAACCAGCGTTACCTGCAGTACGCCGACGGCACGCCCTTTTTCTACCTCGCCGACACGGCGTGGGAGCTCTTTCATCGCCTGGACGCCGAGGAGGCCGACCGCTACCTCCGCAACCGTGCTGCCAAGGGCTTTACCGCGGTCCAGGCCGTCGTCCTGGCCGAGCGCGGTGGGCTGGAAGAGCCGAACGCCAACGGCGACCACGTGCTGGTCGACGACGATCCGGCGCAGCCCAACGAGCCCTATTTCCGTCACGTCGACTGGATCGTCGACCGCGCCGCGTCGCTCGGCCTCACCGTGGGCATGCTCCCTACCTGGGGGCACTACTGGAAGCGCGTCGGCCAGCGCGAGGCGCCGATCCTGAACCCGGCAAACGCGCACGCCTATGGCCGCTACGTTGGGGCGCGCTACCGCGACGCGCCGCTGATCTGGATCCTCGGCGGCGACCAAAACGTCGAGACGGACGAGGAGCGGGCGACCGTGGAGGCGTTGGCGCAGGGGCTCGACGAGGGCGATGGCGGCGCGCACCTGATCACCTATCACCCGCGCGGCCCGGGGCGCTCGTCCGACTTTTTTCACGGCGCGTCCTGGCTGGACTTTAACATGATCCAGTCCTCGCACGGTTCGCACGACCACGACAACGGGCTCTTTGTGGCGCACGACCATAGCCTGGCCCCTCCCAAGCCGACGGTCGATGGCGAGCCGCGCTACGAGATGCTGGAGGTAGGCTTTTACTTTGGCGGGGCCAACCGGCTCGACCGCTTTGACGCCTACGACGTGCGGCAGGCGGCCTACTGGGCCATGTTGGCCGGGGCATGCGGTCACACCTACGGCCACAGCAGCATCTGGCAGATGTGGGCCCCTGGGCGCGAGGCGGCGTTTGGGGCCGACGTGCCCTGGTACGAGGCACTGGACCACCCGGGCGCCTTTCAGATGGGCCTGCTCCGCAGGCTCTTTGAGGCGCGGCCGTGGTGGAAGCTGGTCCCCGACGAGTCGCTGCTCGTCGATGCCCCGCGCAGTGGTGGGGCCAAGGTCCGCGCCGCGCGGGCGCGGGATGGCACCTTCTTGCTGGCCTATTCGCCGCGCGGCGCCCCCTTTGCCGTCGATCGCAGCGTCCTCGGTGCGGCGCGCGTGCAGGAGACGTGGTACGACCCGCGCTACGGCTCTGCCTTTGTCGTACATACCGGCACCGGGACCGGCTACCAGACCTACACGCCGCCCACCTCGGGCCGGGGAAACGACTGGATCCTGATCCTCGAGGATCCGGACGCGGGACTGGCGCCTATCAGACCCTAGGGGTTTTCCGCGGATGCCCATCCGCCAACCCCTTGGGTCTGGGAGAGGATCATGATCGAGCCCATCTCCTACACCCTCGTGCCCTCTGCCTTTGGCCCGGTCGGCATCGCTTGGCGCGAGGTCGACCAGGCCGCCAGGGTCTGGCACGTTTTTCTCTCTCAGGGCACGACCCGGGCGGAGGATCGCCTGGCGGCGGCGTATCCCGGCTGCTGCTTTGCCTCGGACCCCGCGATCGACGGCGTTGCCGACCGGATCAGGCGTCTCCTTGCGGGCGAGCCAGTGACCTTTGATCTCTCATCCGTTGCGCTGGAGCGCTGCACGGCCTTTCAGTGCCGTGTGCTGCTGGCCGAGTACGCCATCCCGCGTGGGCAGGTCAGCACTTACGGGCGGATCGCGGCGCACCTGGGCGTATCGCGTGGGGCGAGGGCGGTAGGCAATGCCCTGGCGCGTAACCCTTTCCCGCTCGTCATCCCCTGTCATCGCGCTATCCGCTCCGATGGAACGTTAGGTGGCTACCAGGGCGGCCTGGAGATGAAGCGGCGCCTGCTACAGATGGAGGGGGTACAAGTGTCGACCAGCAGGCGTGTCATCGATCCCGAGATCTACTACTGAGCAGCTTGTCCCACAGCAACCGAGGTGCGATGAGCGTCGAGATTCCCTTCCAGCATATCGTCCGCCTGCACAAGAACGACGACGTCGCGCACATCTATGACGTCGCCGTCGAGGACGCCCAGCGGCTGAACGCCTATTCGCAGGTCGAGTGTCACGTCGTCCTCTATCCCTACAGCCGCCAGATCAGCTCGCAGGACCTGGCTTTCTACCCTTTCGAAGAATACGTCCGCGACGTGCTCTCGCACGAGCGATCGGCCTACGTAGCCGTGCAGGAGCAGTTCAACGAGACGTTCGGCCTGCTGCTCGGCGCCGCGATCGCCCTCGTCTTTGCCCGCTTCAAGCCGGCAGAGTTGGTCTCGATCGAATCGATCGTTTCGGTCTTTGGCGCGTACGTGATCGGCAAGGAGCTGTGGGACGACATCGAACGTGCGTTGGTCGAGGTGAGCAAGAACTGGCGGCTGCGCTTCCAGGAGGGCTACTATCGCTACCGCCTGGAAAAGCATACTACCCTGACCACCTACTCCTACCTGGCCAAGCGACGGCGCTATGGCCAGGCCGCCCTGCTGCCGGAGCGGGTCGATCTGATCAAGCAGAGCAACTCGGAGACGCTGCGCATGTGTTTCGACACCCGCGAGCTCCCCTTCCCCTCCGGGTCTGCGGCGCACCTCTGCTCCATTCACGTCAGTCCCGCGTGCGTCGAGGCGTTCGAGCGGGAAGGATTCCTGTTCGGGATCAAGCTGAGCCTCAACCGTCGCCGCCTGGGGATCACGCGCAGCCTGGAGCTCTTTCAGTCGATCGATCGCTGCGCGCGGGGATGCCTGGACGAGGATGGGAACTGGGCAGAGGGCGGCGTCTTTTATCGGCGCACGTTCAGCCTGGGCCACCTCAAACTCTACCACCAGAAGGGCGTCCTGGACGGCGTGACGATCGTGAACTGTGACGTGGGAGCGCAACAGTGCCCCTCCAACCCTTCGGCCCAGCGGGGGGATGGAGGCGCCACGGAATGCACAGCACGGAATACGTGAAGCAATGTTGAGTCGAAGGCAGTTCCTCAAGGCTGGCCTCTGTGCCGGGGCCAATATTGCCCTGGGCGCGTGCCGGGCGAGCGGGGACAGGAATGAAGGAGAAAGCTCAATGGCAAAACTGATCACCACGTTGGGGCCGCTGGACGCGTCGCAGGTGGGCATGATCCTGCCCCACGAGCACGTCTTTGTCGACCTGCGCACCTGGGACGAACCGGGCTTTGGCCAGGCCGACCCACAGGACGTGATCGCGCTGATGGTGCCCGAGCTCGATCGGGCGCGCGCTGCCGGCGTGACGGCGCTCGTCGAGTGCAGCCCCGAGGGCGTAGGCCGCAACGCCGCCATCCTGAAGGCGGTCTCTGAGGCGGCGGGCTATCCGCTCGTCGCCCCGACCGGCATCTATCGCGAGCCGTGGGTCCCGCCGTGGGCGCACCAGGCCAGCGAGGACGAGCTCTACGAGTGGATGCTCGGAGAGCTGCGCGGGGAGATCGGGGAGAGTGGCGTCCAGGCCGCCTGGATCAAGCTCAGCGCCGGCGACGATGGCATCACCGAGACTGAGACCAAGATCCTGCGCGCTGCGGCCCGCGCCGGGGCCGAGACGGGGGCGATCATCGGCAGCCACACCGCGCGCGGGCGCGTGCTGCGCGACCAGCTCGACATCGTCGAGTCCGCCGGCTATACCCCGCAGCGATTCATCTGGATCCACGCCCAGAACGATACGCTCGAGTTGAACCTGGAGATGGCCGCCCACGGTGCGTGGATCGAGTACGACGCCATCGGCGGCGGGCGCGAGGACGCGTTCTGGATCGAGCGCATCCAGGCCATGCTCGATGCCGGCTATGGCGAGCAGGTCATGCTCAGCCACGATCGCGGCTGGTACGATCCGGGCAAACCGGGCGGCGGCACGCCGAGGCCCTTTACCTACATCAGCGAGCAGTTTCTGCCCAGGCTCGCCGCGGCGGGCGTCGACCAGGCCACGATCGACATGCTCACCGTCGACAATCCCTTCCGCGCCTTTGCCCGCTGACCCGACGCCCATCAGCGGCAAGCGACCATCG
>CAZLMZ010000059.1:0-9062 GCA_964560475.1 uncultured Anaerolineae bacterium | reverse complement strand
TTGCCGGTGCCGGGCACCTAGCGCACGATCACACTCTTGAAATACTGCTCCTGAAAACACGTCTGCGCGCGGATCTCCTCGTCAGAGAGCGCCACGCCCTCAGGGACGACGACCAGCTTGTCGTCCTGGTCGTCCAGGCGATGGATCACCGCGATGCAGCGCCCGGTGAACGCTGCAAGCGGCACGTTGACGCCGAGCACGTACGCGTCGAGTTCCTCCCCGTCGGGCGCGGGCACGCCGGGCAGGTAGCCATAGTTGACCGGATAGCGGAAACTGTGCTTCGGATGCAAGCTGCCCATCGGGCGGTCGACGTGCACGGTGGCCCGCTGGCCGAGATAGGCGTTCGCGAGGGACATTGTCATCATTGGTGCCGGGCACCTGATCCTTACCCAACCACGTCCGCCCCAGGCTCCGCGGTGCAAATGTACAGGCTGGGCACGATCCCGGTGCGCTCCTTGTAGGCCACTGCCACCTGCGCGCTGAACGCCTCCGCGTGCCCCGCCTCGACCAGGGCCACGGCGCAGCCGCCGAACCCGCCTCCCGTCATCCGTGCGCCGATGACGCCCGGCGCGGCCCACGCCGCCTCGACCATGGCGTCCAGCTCGACGGAGCTCACCTCGTAATCGTCGCGCAGGCTGACGTGCGAGGCGTTCATCAGCTCCCCAAACGCCGTCGGATCGCCGCGCTCCAGCGCGGCAATGCCGTCGAGCACGCGCTGGTCCTCGTACACGACGTGCCGGCAGCGCCTGCGCACGTCCTCTGGCAGCGCACCGGCATAGCGCTCGAACAGTGCCGGCGAGACGTCGCGCAGCGCCCGGATCGACGGCAGGTGTGCCTGCAGCAGGCGCACGCCCTCCTCGCACTCGGCACGGCGCGTATTGTAGGCCGAATCGGTCAGGCCGCGCTGCACCTTTGTGTCCATGATCACCACTGCGCCGCTCGCAGGAAGCCCCACCGGTTCGTACTCTAGCGAGCGGCAGTCGATCAGCAGCGCCGCGCCCGCGCGGCCCAGGGCCGAGATGAACTGGTCCATGATCCCGCAGTTGACGCCGACGAATACGTTTTCGGCGCGCTGGCAGAGCAGCGCCAGCTCGGTCCGCTCGAGCTCGAACCCGCCGATGGTCTGCCACGTCACGGCCGTGCCCACCTCGATCGCCGCGGAAGAAGAGAGCCCGGCGCCGATCGGCACGTCGCTGGCCATGGCCACGTCCAGTCCGGGCAGGTGGAACCCGCGCTCCTCGAGCATCGCGGCGACCCCACGCTGATAGTTGCTCCAGCGCTGCTGCTCGGCGTGGACGATCTGGTCGAGGGCAAAACAATCGCGCTGGTCGAAATCGGCGGCATAGAGGCGCACCGTGCGGTCGGCACGGGCTGAGGCCGCGACCAGCACGCTGCGGTCGATGGCGATCGGGAACACGTACCCGTCGTTGTAATCGGTGTGTTCGCCGATCAGGTTGACGCGCCCGGGGGCGCGGACCACGATCTCGGGCGGTGTGCCATACTGCGCGGTGAACGCAGCCCTCAGCGCTGCGACGCGTTCCGGCAAGAGGCTCTTGGCCATGTTCCAGCTCTACTCCTTAACGCTCGATGATCTCGGGCAGGTAGCCTGCCTGCTGTAGTTCCCGGATCACGGTCTCCCAGTCGGCCTCGCGCACCACGACCATGGTCGGCGACAGGGCCTGCCGGAGGTAGGGACCGATACGGCCGTGCGCGCGCAGTTCGGCCATCACTTGCGGGCTGCGCGTCTCCAGGACGGCCACCCGGCGCAGGCGGACGTCGCCGTAACGGCTGGCCCACGCACGCAGCCGCGCCAATGCCGCCGCCGGGACTGCGTCCGCGGCGACCCGCGCCAGGAAGCGCTCGATGCGCTCCTCCTCGATCCCGGCGCCCAGGGCTTGCCCGAGCGAGGAGGGCGTGATCGCGAACACGTATTCCTCTCCCGAGGCGCGCCACTCTGCGATCCGCGCCAGTTGAAAGCGATCGCTCAGCGAGGCCATGCGCGCCAGGGTCACCGTGGCGTCGGCACTAACGTGTGCCGGCTCTGGCTCTGCGTCTGCGTCAGCAGGCCGCGGCCCTGGCTGCCCGAGCAAGGCCGCGCCCCACGGTGTGATCGAAAAGGCCGTCGCCTTTTCCCATCCCTCGCGGTAGCCGAGCGAGACGATGCCCAGCCAGTGCAGCGGTCCAGACAGGACCCAGGTCAGCAGGGCGCCCTCCACCTGGTCCCAGCTTTCCAGCCCGGTCAGGAACTCGCCGCTGCGCGCGTCGCGGATGTACCAGCTCTCGAAATCCCCGTCCGGCCGCAGGTAATCTACCACTTGCGCGTGCACCGTGTCCACGAATCCGCCGATAGACAGCCACGTCCCGGCCGGGCACCGTCCGACCAGATCCAGGATCGCTGCCCGCCCGGCGACGGGGTCGTTGTGCCAGCCTGTTTCCTCGCAGCGGATGCTGGGCACGTGCCACAGGT
This sequence comes from uncultured Anaerolineae bacterium, assembly GCA_964560475.1. GTDB lineage: Bacteria > Chloroflexota > Anaerolineae > JAFGEY01 > JAFGEY01 > BS750m-G44. The sequence continues at coordinate 6,595 of CAZLMZ010000059.1, read as the reverse complement.
CGTTCCACGTGTGGTCGCCTCGCCACGCCTCTTGCAGCACGCGTAGCTGCTGTGCGCGCGCCTGCTTGAGCCAGTCGCGTGCCGGCTCGCGGGCGAGATGGACTGCGCGCCCCTGGACGTGTAACAGGCCCGCCGAGCGGGCCAGGTGGTAGAGCAGGCGCGTCCGCTCCGGGTTCGGGTCGAGCAGGCGCGGTGCGGCGTGCTCGACCGCCTCCTCGGCGAGTTGGCCCCCGCTCTGGCTCAGCGCACCGGCGTAGGCCAGCGAGAGCAGCGTGCACGTATCGTCGATCGCGCGCGCGTCGCCGGGGGCGACCCTGTGTGGGAACTCGGCCTGCGGCACCGCAAAAGGGGCCTGGCGGGCCCGCGGTGCCGGCAGCAGCGGGCGCAGGTCGGTCGGCACAAACACAAATTCGACCGCGGTGCCCGCCTCCTCGGCGAAACCGCGCCCGATCATGCCGCGGTACCACAGCCCTTCTGCGGCGCTGGTTGGGCTGCGCCACGGCGCCTCGCGTGCCAGGCTGCCCGGCCCGAAACGCCGGATCGGGCCGGCGCGCTGCTCGAAGCGGTGGATGCGCATCCGCCCGCCGTTGGCCATGAGCAGGTCCAGAGCCTCACGCTCCGCGTCGCTCAGCCACTGCACCGCCTCGTCCACCGACTCGGGCGCCAACAGGGCAGCGGCGAGCTCGGCCGCCATCTCGGGCTGGTGCGCCGTGCTTAGCTCGGCGCCGCGCCGCTCAGCGATGGCACGCAGCAGCACCGGATCGTAATCAGACAGGCATTCGAGCGTGGTCCTCATCTTGCGGCTCTGCTCGCCGTAGAAGCTACGGGTAGGGACGCTGCGCCTTGTGCCGTCCGGCAGCGTCTTCTTGGAGGCGATACAGCTTGGCCGGGCGGTGGTCGCCGCTGCGTAGCTGCTGCGTCTCCTCCAACAAGTCGGAGGAGAGCATCTTGCGGCGAAAGTTGCGCTTGTCCAGGTCCTCGCGCAGAACGTGCTCGTAGGCGCTCTGCAGCTCGGTCAGGGTAAAGGTCTCTGGCAGGAGCCGAAAGATGGCCGGCGTCGTCTCGACCTGGCTGCGCAGCCGCTCGATCGCGCAGGATAGGATCTGGTCGTGATCGAACGCTAGCGGTGGGGGATCGTAGGCGGGGAACCAGCCTGCATCTGCTGCGTCGCTGGCCGCGTGCAGCGCCAACTGCCCGTCGGGGACCAGGGCCACGTGGGCGACGCTGATTACGCGCATGCGCGGATCGCGGCCCGGGTCACCAAACGTATGTAGCTGCTCCAGGTGGATGGCCGGATCGTCGACGCCTGTCTCTTCGGCCAGCTCGCGGCGCGCAGCGGCCTCCAGCGATTCGTCCATCTCGACAAAGCCGCCCGGGATGGCCCACGAGCCTGCATACGGCCAGTTCTTGCGCTGGATCAGCAGGACCTGCAGCTTGCTTTCACGCAGGGTCAGGATCACGATGTCGACGGTCACCGACGGCCGTTCGTACTTGTCGGGATCGTACTGCTTCTGCTCCCCCATGCCCGCCTCCGCCTTGGTGTTTGTTGGACACTTTTATACAACAGGTGGCATGTCTTGTCAAGTATTCGCTTTCTGTGTATAATCTTCCCTTCAGCCTTGTGATCAGGGGAGCCGTTCTCCGCGAGGGACCCGTTCCCTCACTGCACCGCAGGTGCGCGGGAATAGGTCCCTGGAAATCCCTGAAGGGGAGAAGAGCAGCCTATGAACCGTCGCATCCTGGTTGTACTCGTCATCGTGTTGGGGCTCGTGGCGCTGTCTGCCGTCGTCTGGGCGCCGCCCCTCTTTCGAGATGCGCCCTCCACGCCGCAAGCCGGTGCCCCGACGGACGTACCGACCTCTGTGCCGACCTCGGTGCCGCCACCTGCGGTGCATACGTTCCTGATCTCTGTCCGCGACGCAGACACGGGCGACCCACTCGGCGGCGCCACCGTCCAGGTCGGCGCGGAGCAGGGGAGCAGCGATGCGGACGGCCGCTTCCAGGCGACAGTGCCGCACGGGCGCTCGGTACAGGTGACCGTCGGCGCGCCCGGCTATGCCTCCTGGCAGGAGAGGGTCGAAACCGCCGGCCTCACGGGCGAGGCAGTGCCGCTCGACGTATCGCTCGATCTCAACACGGTGGCCGGCCAGGTGGTGGGCGCCGGCCTCGTGCCCTTACCTGAGGCGGTAGTCTCTTACCAGGGCAAGGCGGTGCCACTCGATGACGAGGGACGGTTCGTGCTGCGCGGCGTGCGCGCGGGCGAGACCGTGACCGCGACGCATCCCGGCTATGCCGAGGGCGTGGCCACAGCGGACGGCTACCCGAGTCTCTACGTGGTGCTCGAGCCGCTCGAGCTGCCCATCACGGTCCACGACGCACTGACCGGCGCGCCGCTGGTCGGCGCGTCTGTATGCGGGGACGAGGGCTGTGCGGTCACCGGGCCTGAAGGCGATGCGCTCGTCGCCGGGACGCTGCCGGGCAGCGCCCTCACCGTCGAGCGCGACGGCTATGCCACGGCGCAGGTACCCTTTGCCGGCGAGCCCGAGCTCTCTGCCGGGCTGGCGCCGACCTCGCTGCACGGTTACGTGGTCGACGCCGAGACGGGAGACGTGATCACGCGCACCGTCGTCCTGGCCGGCGACCAGATTGCGCCGGTCGACGAGACGGGCATGTTCCACGTTGCCGACTTTGCCGCTGCCGGCGGCGTCTTTGTCAAGGCGCCCGGCTACGAACGTGTCGAGATCCCGATCGACGCCAGCACGCGCGCCTCCGACGTGGATGGCCTCGACCTCTGCTCTTCGCAGCAGGTCCAGCCCTGCGTCGAGATCGCGCTCCAGCCCTTTGCCATGCGCGGCATCTATCTCAGCTACAACCTGCTGATGTGGGACAGGGAGACACTGCTCGATCTGATCGACATGGTCGACCGCAGCCCAATCCTGAATGGGATCGTAGTCGACATCAAGAGCGACGTCGGCTGGCTCGCCTTTGTCTCTGACGATCCCTACCTGGTCGAGGTAGGGGCTATGTCCGAAGGGCGCACGTCGCTGCCTGAGCTCCTCCAGATGTGCAAGGAGCGGGACATCTATACCGTCGCCCGCATGGTCGTGTTCAAGGACTCACCGCTCGTCGAGGCGCGGCCCGAGCTGGCCGTCCGCCATCCCAACGGTGAGATCTTTTACGACCGCGAGGGCATGGCCTGGGCCGATCCGATGCGCGAAGAGGTGTGGAATTACGACATTGCCGTGACGCTCGAGGCAATCAAGCTCGGCTTTGACGAAGTGCAGTACGACTACTTGCGCTTCCCCTCCGACAGCACGAGCCTGGCGGTGGTGCGCGCGCTGGTCTACAAAGAAGAGAGCACGACCGAGTCGCGCACGAACGCGATCAAGGGCTTCGCCCAGGCGGCCAAGGCGGCAGTCGATCGCACGCACGCCTTTCTCTCGCTCGACGTCTTTGGCTATGCGCTGGTCATCCAGCCCGAGCACGACATGCGCATCGGCCAGCGGATCATCGACCTGGCGCCACACGCGGACTATTTGTGCCCCATGATCTACCCCTCGACCTTCGAGTCGGGCAACCTCGGCTTGGCCAACCCCTCCGCCGAGCCCTACAAGGTGATCGAGATGGCGATGGCCATGGCCAAGGAGCGGACGAGTACGATCGTCCGTCCCTGGCTGCAGCACTACTGGTACGAGCGCCCGCAGTACGCGGCCCAGCGCGACGCGGCCGAGGCGGCGAGCGACAAGGGATGGTGTTTCTGGAACGCGGGCGGCCTCTATGACGAGGGGTTCTTTGTGCCTGTGCAAGCGAGCAGCCCGTAGGGGCGATGAGTGAGCGGATGATGACCCAACCACAAGAGAGAAGGATGCGCGTGACGGGCTCGCCCGGAAAGCACCGTGGCTAGCCTCGTCGATCTGCACCTGCACAGCACCGCCTCTGACGGCGTGTACGCGCCTGCCGAGTTGGTGCGCGTCTGCCTGCAAGCGGGGCTTCGCTATATCTCGTTGGCCGATCACGATACCACGGACGGGACCCAGGAGGCGCTGGACGCCGCGCAGGGCACGCCGCTCACCGTGATCCCGGGCGTCGAGCTCAGCACCCAGCACGAGGGCGCCTTCGAGGTACACATCCTCGGCTACTACCTCGACTACCGTTACCCGCCGCTCCAGGAACGCCTGGTCCACCTGCGCCGGTCGCGCATCGAGCGTGCGCAGGCGATCCTCGAGCTGCTCTCTGCACAGGGATACCCGCTCTCCTGGGAGAGAGTCGCCGAGCTGGCGGACGAGGGTTCGCTGGGCAGACCGCACATTGCCCAGGCCATGGTCGAGGCCAAGTACGTGGACTCGATCGAATCAGCGTTTCGCGACTATTTGCGGCGCGGCGGAACGGCCTACGTCCCCCGCGCCAAGTTGCTCCCGGAAGAGGCGATCGCCCTGATCCGTGAGGCCGGAGGTGTACCTGCCCTGGCGCATCCCACGCACGTGGTCGAACACATCCCGGCGCTGGTCCGCTCCGGGCTGCTGGGCCTCGAGGCGTATTATAACGACTATCCCGACGCCGAGGTCGCTTTCCTGGTTCGCCTGGCCGACAAGCACGGCCTGGTGGCCACGGGAGGGACCGACTATCACGGCGGCGGGATCACGACCGCCGAGGCGCCGGGCGCGCGCGACGTGCCGCTCGAGGTCATGGATGCGCTGCGTGCCCGCGCCAAAGAAGTACGTGCGCGCGGCACACCGTAGCCTGATTGGCTACTTTCTCGAGCGTCGCCCGCGGCGCGTGTTCTGCTCCGCATCCTGAGGCTCGCTTTCCAGCTCCGACATCTTGACCGTGACCGTCGTCTCGGCCGAAATCTGGACGTTTACCGTTTCCTTGATCACGTTGATGCTGGTTACCCTGCCCTCGCCCTGCGGCGTCTGGACCGTGTGCCCGACACGCGGCATCTTGCGCTTGGCCTCGGCATAATAGTCGTTTTCGTACGACAGGCAGCACAACAGGCGCCCGCATACGCCCGAGATCTCCATCGGGCTGAGCGGCAGATTCTGCTGCTTGGCCATGCGGATCGAGATCGGCCGGAACTCGGGCAGCCACGACGCGCAGCAGTGCTGGCGCCCGCACATGCCATATCCCCCGATCAGCTTGACCTCGTCGCGTACTCCCACCTGCCGCAGCTCGATTCGCGTCCGGAACTCGCGGGCCAGCTCCTTGACCAGTGTCCGGAAATCGACGCGCTTGTCGGCGGTAAAGTAAAAGGTCAGGTGGCTGCCGTCGTAGGAATAGTCGGCCCGGATTACCTTCATCGGCAGGCCCGATGCTTCCACCTTTTCGCTGCACACCTCCAGCGCGTGCTCTTCGCGCTGCAGGTAGCGCTCCATCGTGGTCAGATCGAGGGCCGTCGCCGGCCGGACGATCTCCTTTAGCGTGCCGGGGATCTGGTCCGCATCGACCTCGCACGCCCCAAAGGCGACGATGCCCGCCTCCTGGCCGCGCGTCGTCTCGACGATCACGTAATCGTCCGGCGTCAGGCTGCTATGCTCGCCCGGGCCAAAGAAATAGACCTTGGGCGACGTTCGAAAGCGTACGCCAATCACAGTAGGCATAGTTACTCTCTCATCTATGGACGGCCTGGCAGGTCCAGGGCCAGCACCTCCAGCGACAGGCGGAGGTTGGCGTTGTGGTCCAGCCGCCAGGCGGTATCGCGAATGGCCTGCAGCGCCGCGCTCGCGGCGCCGATATCGTGCCGGATAGCCCACTCTTGCAGCTCGTCCTCGTGGTCGACGTTGGCGATCGGCGCCACGCTGCCGCTGGCGATCAAGAGCACGTCGCGCCACCAGCTCGCCATGACCTCCAGCACTGCCGGCACGCGCTCGGGCTTTTTGCTGAGCGACTGGGCCCAGGAAAAGCGCTCGGTGTACGAGGCGTGTGCCAGCGAGCGGACCGCATCGAGCGCCTTGCCGCGCTCGGCGAGGACGTGCTCGTCCTCCGCCGCGCTCAGCGCCCAGCCGATGCGCCCCTGCGACAGGCGGCCCAGTAGGCGCGCCCGTCCGGCTTTCACTCCCCGCGCCTGCAGCGCATCGACCACCCGTTCGACCGGCACCAGGCGCAGCGATAGGACCTGGCAGCGCGAGATGATCGTCGGCAGCAGCGATTCGGGCTGCGTGGCAACGAGCAGCAGGATCACCCCGCCCGGCGGTTCCTCCAGCGTCTTGAGCAGGGCGTTGGCCGCCGACGTGGTCGCCCGGTCGAACGCGTCGATGATCACCACGCGATAGCGGCCCTCCACCGCCGAGAGCGAAACAGCGTGCTGCATCTCGCGGATCGCTTCAATCTTGATCGAGGCCCCCTCCGGCGCGATCAGGTGCACGTCGGGATGCCGGTCCGCCGCGATCAGGTGGCAAGCGCGGCACGTCCCGCAGGGCGCCTCCTCGCTCGTGCAGAGGATCGCCTGCGCCGTCGCCTTGGCCAGCGTATGCTTGCCCACCTGGCTCGGACCGACGAACAAGTAGGCGTGGCCCAGCCTGTCGTTCCTGATACTGTGCTCGAGCAGGTCGACCGCCCACTCGTGACCGATAACCGGCCACATACGCATTCCCCCTAG
>CAZLMZ010000058.1:0-15660 GCA_964560475.1 uncultured Anaerolineae bacterium | reverse complement strand
GGATTGCTTCTGAAGCAGCTCCGGCAGAGCGGGAGCAGGATGCGGAGGAGCCGTCTTTGACGCAGGAACAGTCGGAGATAGCCGACTGGCTCATCCGCCTGGAAGAGGAGGCATCGTCCGAGGTAGAGACCCCGACCGCTGCTGAGGCGGCAGCTACAGGCACAGAGGATCTGCCGGAACCAGATGTGGAAGAGGGGGAGGAGAGCGTCCCCCTCAGGCGATCGGGCATTACAGACTGGCTGGTGCATCTCGAGGAAGAGCCGCCCGTGTCGGGCCTTGAGAACGCTGCGACCGGCACGCCTGCCGAGGACACCGATATGTCCGATTGGCTTGCCGGGCTAGAAGCGGCTGAGCCCGTATCCGACGCCGCCGCGCCAGATTGGCTCCCCGATCTAGAGGACGAAACAGGGACCGAGGAGGAGGAACTCTTTGCCGGTCAGGAGGCAGACACGCCCGCCTGGCTGACAGCGCTGCAGGGCGATGGAACGGGAGAAGATGTCCCCGAATGGCTAGCTGACCTCGATTCAGGATCCGGCATCACAGAGTGGCTCGCCGAACAGAAAGAAGCGGAGGCCGCACCACCTGGCTCCCTGGATGACGATGCGGAGGCAGCGGCGCAGGCACCCGGCACGCCGCAGCCCGAAGAGGAGGCTGCCGATGCCCTGACCGATCTGGAGCAAGGCATCGAGGACGAGGGAGACGCCTGGCAGCCGCCGGCAACCGATAGGGCCGCCAACAGCGCCCAGATAGACAAAGAGGCTAGCAAGAGAGCAGCCGACTTCGAACTGGACATCGAGGACGAGGACACAGCGGGCTGGCTTCACGACCTTGACGTGGGGAGCGACGAACAGCCGCCCACAGCCGATCAAGCTGCCAGCGGCGCCCAAAGAGACGAGGGGACCGCTTACGGAGCGATCGACCTCGAAATGGACATTGAGGAGAAGGACGCATCGGACTGGCTTCGCAACCTCGACGAGGAAGGTGACAAACAGCCGCCCGCAGCCGATCAGGCCGCCAGCAGCGACCAAAGAGACGAGGGAGCAGCCGACCTCAAGCTGGACATTCAGAACGAGGACACGGCGGGCTGGCTTCGCGAGCTCGACGAAGGGATCGCCGAGCAGCCACCCGCAGCCGATGAGGTCGCCGACAGCGGCCAAGAGAGTGAGGAGGGCATCAGGGACGATCAGATGCCGGACTGGCTCCGCGACATGGAGGCGCTGATCGACGAGCAGCCCGCCGCACTCGATCATACACCCACCGTCGTCCAGCCGGACGCAGCGCTCGACCGCGACGCAGGCGAGCGAGAGGAGGACCTCGTCCTCGGCGAGGACGTTGGGGATGACCAGGTGCCGAATTGGCTCCAGGATCTGGCGGTCGGCGAGGACGAGCCAGAACCGAGTGCCTCGCCTGAAGCAAGCTCCCCCCAGCCAGATGCGGGGCTCGAGCGCGAAGCGGGCGAGCGAGAGGAGAACCTCGTCCTCGGCGAGGACGCTGGGGCTGACCAGGTGCCGGATTGGCTCCACGACCTGGCGGTCGGCGAGGATGAGCCAGAACCGGGCGCCCTGCTCGGAACAGATGCTGCTCAGCCAGATGCAGAGCTCGACCGCGACGCAGACGGGCGAGAGGAAAGCCTCATCCTCGACGAGGAGTCAGGTGATAGTGAAGTGCCGGATTGGCTCCGCGATCTGGCGGTCAGCGAGGACCAGCCAGCGACCGATCCGCTGCCCGAGGCCGGAGCAGGCGTGCCGGACTGGCTGCCGTTCTCCGAAGGACCTCCTGCCTCGAGCACAGTCGAGGAAGAGGCTAAGCCGCTCGATGAGCCAAGCTCGGGCCCACCAGCATGGATGCAGGAAATCTATACGCCTCAGCACGAGGTGCCACCGGACCAGGAGGTGCTCTCTCTCCCACCGACTGAGGAACTGGAGGACAAGGAGACGCTAGGTTGGCTGTCCTCGCTGCAAGACAAGGGTACTCGATCGTCGCAAGAAACCACGGTCGAGGGCAGCGGTCCATTGGCCGGGCTGGGAGGCGTGTTGAGCCCGGAACCGATCCTGGCCATCCATCCCAAATCGGCTTTTCAGCCTGTCCCGCCTGTGCCAGACGCACACCAGGCAGAGGCAGAACTGGTCGTACGTACACTCGAAATGCCGACCAGCCGGCGAGTCCGGGTTTCGGGCTCGCCAGGCCGTGAGATCCTGAACAGTCTGGGGCGCTGGGCGATCTATGGCCTGTTGATCGCTACCGTCCTGATCGCGCCACTGCGCTCTCTGGTCCGACTGCCCGAGTTTGCAGAGACGCGCGCCTTTTACAACGCGATCGAGAGATTGCAGCCAGGAGACACTGTCCTGCTCGTCTTTGACTATGATGCGTCGCTCGACGGCACGCTCACGCCGCAGGCGCGGGCCATTATCTGGCACCTGCAGCACAGGGAGCTGGGCATCGTGCTCCTCAGCCTGACGCCACAAGGGGCGGCCATGGCCGCAGATTTGGTTGCCGAGAGAGAGGGCCTGGTACCTGGCCAAGACTATATCGACCTCGGGTATCTGCCTCCTCACCCGGCATCGCTGCTGGCCTTTATGGAGAACCCCATCGGCGGCGCAGCAGGCATGGGAACCACCGGGAATCCAGCGCAGACTGCGCTCGGGCAGCAACTCCAGACCTTTTCTGGATTGGACATGATCGTCACTGTCAGCGGAGACCACGAGCACATCCGCTGGTGGATCGAGCAAGTCCAGGCCAGGACAGCGATCGTGCTGCTCGCAGCAGTCCCGGCCAGTATCATGCCGTACCTCGCACCCTACTATGCTGAACTGGGAACCGGCCAGGTGGCAGGTATCCTGGGAGGGTTGGGACCAACGGCGCAGTATGAAGAGCTGACGGGAGCCAATTTCGTGCCCAGTGCGCGGGTGAGCTATGTCGTCCAGACCAACGCCTTGATCCTATTCACCGGCGTCGTGCTGGTCAGTGGCATTGGTTCGCTCCTGACCGCGCGACGAAGACAGGATACGGCACAACAGCCGCATCCCTCTCCCAGTGGGAGCCGCTAGATGAATGTGGATACCGTCGGTATGTGGGTGGCGTTCGGCCTCACGCTCCTGGTCTATGCCTACCTGGGCAAAGAGCTCCCGTTCTTTGATGTCGTCTATCGCGTCGTGGCATACATCTTTGTCGGCGTTGCCCTTGCCTACGCTGCCATTCAAGCTTGGCATGGCGTGCTGGTCCCCCGGCTGTTCGTTCCTCTCGGCGCCAGGGAGTGGTTTTACGTGGTACCGACGATCCTATGCCTGATCTTGCTCGCCCGCCTGTACCGGCCTTGGCAGAGCATCAGCCGGCTCACGCTTGCCTTCCTGTTTGGCGTGGGTGCGGCGCTGGCAGTAGGCGGCGCATTGGTGGGAACGTTGATGCCGCAGGTACAGGCTACCTTTGCTTCAGTTCGCCCGGCCGCCTACCAGGCCCGGGCAGCGCAAGAGGGAATGGCGGCGGGAAGCTATGTGCTGGATGTGGTCGTGATCGCCGTGGGCACGATTAGCACACTGCTCTACTTTACCTTTACCACTTCCAGGGGGACGACGCCACTGGAGAGGACAGGAGGACGGATCCAACAGGTTGCGGCTGGCTTCGGCAAGGTCTTTGTCCTGTTCACGTTTGGCGCGCTCTTTGCCACCGGTGCTATATCGCGGATTGCGCTGCTCATCGACCGGGTGCGCTTCTTGATCGAGACACTACGACCGTACATTCCTGGGATCTAGCGAATCGAGATGGCACAGCCGATGGGCGAGACAAGATCCGAGCATCAGCCAGAGTCTATCCTGATCGCCGACTGTGGCAGCACGATCACCAAGGTTGTGCTGATCGACTCTGTGCAGGGACAGTACCGTTTCGTCGCTTACGCCGATGCGCCGAGCACGGTCAACGATCCATGGGACGATGTATCCATCGGCCTCATGCACGCCGTACGCCAGCTCGAAACGATCGTGAACCGGCCTCTTCTCGACGCAGACGGTCATCTGCAGTGGCCCGAGACGCCCGACGGCGTCGGTGTCGACCGCTTCGCAGCAGTGAGCAGCGCCGCGCGCCCCCTGCGCGTAGTGCTGGCCGGGATTACTCCCGGCATCAGCGTGGCGAGCGCTCAGCGAGCGACGTTGCACACCTATGCCGAGGTCGTCGAGACCGTCACGCTAGGCGGCGCGGCCATAGAGGAGGACGGTCCGCCCGACCCGCCTCGCACGGGCGACGAGCTGATCAACGCAATCTGGCATGCATCGCCCGACCTGCTCTGTATCGTGGGCGGCACCGACGATGGTGCACGTGAGCCGGTGCTGAACCTGGTACGCGACGTGATACGCGTCGCCCTTTACCTGCTGGGAGAAGAGTTACCGATCGTGATCTATGCCGGGAACGCAGCGCTTCGCAGCGAGATTACCGAGCTGATAGAAGAGGTCGCCCCGGTACACGTGGTGGACAATGTCCGGCCCACGCCGGAGGTGGAGAATATCGGCCCTGCGGCGGAAGAGATCGAGCTCTGTTTCTACGAGCAGCAGCTCAAGTACCTGCCCGGGGGGGACACGTTGCGTGCGTGGGGCTCGCCGGTCGTGCTGCCTACGGCGCGCACAACGGATTATGCGGTTCGCTATTGCGCACACGCATGGAATCCGGACAAGCCGGCGCTGAGCGTCGACGTCGGCAGCGCCAACGTTGTCCTCAGCGTGTGCCAGGGCGGACGTCCTCTCACCACGGTACGTACGGATCTGGGGATCGGCTACAGCCTGCGCAGTCTGCTCGACCGGGTCGAGATGGCAGATATCCTGCGCTGGCTACCCTTCGAACTGGACCCTGTAGAGGCGCGCGATCGCCTGCTGAACAAGGCCTTTCGCCCACACTCGATCGCGCAGACGAGAGAGGAGGTTCTGCTCGAACAGGCGGTGGTGCGCGAAGCGGTACGCCTCACGCTGCGGGACCTGGTACCTAGCTGGCTGGGCCGTGATGTGACGAGCCTGAAGGATCTGGTCGTCCCGCCGTGTGAGCCGATCATTGCTGGAGGCGGCGTCCTCGTCCACGTACCCCATCACGGATTGGCGGCACTGGTCTTGCTCGACGCGTTGCAGCCGCTCGGGAGCAGCGGGCTCTACCTGGACGAATATGACCTGCTGCCCACCCTGGGAGCTGTGGCGCAGGAGCGCCCGTTGGCGCTGGTGCAGACCTTGCGTTCTGGCGGGCTCACGTACCTGGGCGCGGCCGTCTCTGTGGTGGGTCGAGGGCGTGCGGGCGAGACCGCAGTGACCGTACGTCCTGCCGAGAGCAGGGAAGCGCCGAGCATCGAGGTCGCGCACGGAACACTGCACGTCCTGCCACGCCAGGCCTTTGCCTTGGGCACGGCTCTCGAACTGGTACCAGGACGGGGCATCGATATTGGCGCTGGTCCAGGCAAGCCGACTCGCGTCGTCTACCGTGGAGGCACAGTGGGCCTGATCGTCGATGCACGTGGGCGCCCGCTACCCGACAGAGCAGAACAGCTCAGTCCACGGATGGACGACTGGCTATCCGAGATCGAGCGATAGGCCGAGGACGATGCTTTACGCAGAGTGTTTCATTACGCCAGCAGCAACCATCTATCGCAAGCGCGTCCTGCCCGTACCGGGACAGGTCCTCTGCGGGTACGGCGATCAGGTCGCGTCGGATCGCGCGCTCGCTGAAGCAGACATGGCCATGGGCTACCATCTGCTCGATCTGGAGTACGAGCTGCACGTCGAAGTCGATGACCCGGACAGGTTCCTGGTCAAAAAGATCGGCGATCTCGTCGAGCAGGGTGAGGTCATTGCCCGGCGGGGACGCATCCTGCTGCGCGAATGCATATCACCGGTCAAGGGCCGGCTCATCGACGCCCGCCGGGGCAAGATCCTGATCGAGACCATGCCAGAACACGTCCAACTACGCGCCTTTTACCCAGGCAAGGTCGTGAACGTGATCCCAGAGCGAGGTGCAACGCTGGAGATCGCAGCCGCACTGGTACAGGGCCTGTGGGGCACGGGGCGTGAGCTGCGTGGCCGGCTAGACAGCGCCGCGCCCAACGGGCAGACGCCACTGAGGGGCGAGCAGATCGGGGTCAGCCACATGGGCACGGTGCTGATCGGGGGCCGCAGCCTCGGCCAACGCGCGATCGAGGCTGCCGTCAGAAACCAGGTCGCAGCGATCATCGTGGGCAGCGTGAGCAGCGCCTTGCTGCCCGCCATCCAAGAGAGCGGCCTGTCCGTCGTGGCCACAGAGGGGTTCGGTGATTGGCCCATGAGTGACCGCGCATACCAGTTGCTGCAGGCCAACGTAGGCCACGAGACGTGCATCAGTCCCACGATCCAGCCCCGCTGGGAGGTACAGCGGCCCGAGGTCGTCATCCCGCTGACGACCGAGGTCCAGCCGCCTGCCCTCAAGGCGGGCGCACAGATCGAGATCGGCACCACCGTGCGCGCGATGCGCGCACCCTATGAGAACCTCGTAGGACGGGTCGCCTCCCTGCCCGCAGGGCCACGGCGCCTGGCCTCCGACGTGCGTGTGCACGGCGCAGTCGTTGATCTGCAGACGGTGGGTAGAGTCTTTGTGCCGTTCACCAACCTGGAGATCCTGCGCTAGCGTTTGCAACATGTATACTTGTCCAAGACTGGATCACCGCATAGAGAGAGGAGCATAGCGATGAGCCTCGACGATCGATTGTCCTTCGGAGACAGCAACCTCGAAGGCCTGCCCCCTGAGGGCGAACCGGAGGGGAACCAGGGAGGCGGCGGGCCCAACCGGGTCTTTCTCTTCATTGCCATCGCCATGGGGGGATTGATCGTACTCGGCGTCCTGGCCCTGGTCTTTGCCCTGATGGTCGTCGTACCAAGGCAGAGAGAACAGCAGGCAGCAGCAGTGACACAGACGGTTCAGGTCATGACCCAGGTCGCTGTGGCGTGGACGGCAACGTTTACCCCCGTCCCCACCCAAGCGCTGCCGACGTGGACAGCCACCACGCGTCCCACCTGGACGCCGATCCCCACTGCCACCGCCACGCGCGTGGTAGCTGGGGACAGTGAGAGTGAGAGCGAAGACGTGGAGCCCGTGCTGACTGCGACGCCGAACGCCCTGAGCGATTGGGGTGCACCCGCGAACGAGGTCAGCACCAAGCCAGGTGCAACGACACCGCCCACGGGCATCGGCGGCCTTGGCATGGGCGCCATTGCCGTTGGCCTCTCGGGTCTGGTGTTCGCAATACGAAAACTGCGATCGAGATAACGATCTAGGCCAAGCCAGGTATGGCACCAACTGAGACAGCTTACCTCTCGCGAGCTGAGGAGCTCGACGCGATCCTCGGGTACGTCGATGACGCCGAGTGCTGCGCCGTCGTCGGGCTGAGCAATATGGGCAAGTCGCACCTGCTGCGCTCGCTTGCCTCCATGCGCCCGTTGGTCGCCAACGACAGCGAGCACATCTTTATTTACATCGACTTTAACCTCATGGTAGAGATGACGGAGCAGGCGTTCTACGAGCTGATCCTACGCAGCACCCGCTCGATGCTCGCCCGGCTCGACCTGCCGACGTCGCTTCGCGACCAACTGCGCCAGGCCTACGACAAGGTCATCGACTCGGACAACCCCTTCCTGATCCCGCTCGGGTTCAACGAGGGGATCGTCACGTTGTGCGAGGAGCTGGACCGGCGGTTCGTCTATCTTTTCGACGAGTTCGACGGGCCCTTTCGCGAGATCGAGCCGCGCGTTTTCCTCAACCTGCGCGCGCTCGTGGATCGCTACCCGCACCAGTTGATCTATATCGTCGCCACCAACCGCCCTCTGAACCGCATGCGCGGCGGCAGCGAGATTGGCGAGTTCTGTGAGCTCTTTGCGCACCAGACCCTCTACCTTGGCCCGCTGAACCACAACGACGTGCAGCACGCCGTGTCGTCCTTTATGAGCGAGGAGGGCTTGCCCGTGACCCCACACGACACCAATTTCGTGTGGCAGACCAGCGGCGGCCACCCAGGGCTGCTGCAGGCCGTGTGTCACGTCCTCGCCTCGGTCGGTGGGATCGAGGACGAGCACGGCGATCGCCTGGCGCGCGACAAGCTCGATTCGGACGTCAGCGTGCGCAGCGAGTGCATCAAGCTGTGGAACGGCTTGAGCGCGGAGGAGCAACGCACACTGATCGACTTTGACGCAGGGGAGGGGATCGAGCGTGCGCAGCTCGATCCCCTGGTTCAGACGGGACTGTTGAGTGCCGACGGCCAATACGTGGTCTTTAGCAGCGTGTTTGCCGGGTTCGTGCGGCGCCAGCGCCTGGCCCAGAGCCCCTATCCGCTCGGCGTGCGTGTCGACGCCGAGAGCGGCGAGGTGTGGGTCGACGGGGAGGTCGCACCGACACTCACAGAGCTCGAATACCGCGCCCTGCTCCTCTTTTATGGACGCATGGACCAGATCTGCGACAAGTACGAGATCGTGGAGGCGGTCTGGGGCGAGGACTATATCGACGAGGTCGACGACGCGCGCATCGAAAAACTGATCAGCCGTCTCCGCAAAAAGATCGAGCCCAATCCCTCCGAACCCAAGTACCTAGAGACGGTGCGCGGGCGCGGGTACAGGCTCGTCAGCGCGTGAACGAGCCCAATGGATAGACGGGCGCGCGTCCTCGCCGCGTTGGAGGGGCGACGTGTAGACCGGATCCCCTTTACGTTGTGGCGCTGCGCCTACCTACAGGCAGAGACGGCCGATGGACTGGCCCGATCGACGCTCGATCTCACTGAGCGCTACGACGTAGACCTGCTGGTGATCACACCCAGCCCCTATCACCTGGCGCAGGCGTGGGGAGCAGACGTACGCTCTTTTCGTTCAGACGCCGTGGCCCCCGTCCTCGGTAGTCCCCTAATCGGCTATCCGACCGCGTGGCGCCGCCTCCCGACGCTCGATGTGCCCCATAGCTCACTGCAGCGCGAGATCGACGCCGTGCACCTCGTACGCGCACGGCTGGCAGCACAGGATGCCCCCCTCGTGGTCCAGGTGCCATGCCCGCTGGCAACCGCCGATGCGCTGTGTGGCGGGCGCATCCTCTCCGATCTCCGTGCCTACCCTGGCGACGTGCGCGCTGCACTGGCGACCATCGCCGCAGGGACGGCACGCTACCTCCGCGCCTGCCTGGAGGCCGGTGCAGATGGCTACTTGTTCGTCACGCCCTATGCCAGTCCAGATCGGATGCGATCCCGCGAGTTCCGGACCTTTGGCCTCGCATTCGACCTGCAGGTGCTCGACGCGCTTGCCAGCGCACCGATCCGTATCCTGTGCCTGGAGACAGGGGATCCCGACCTCGTATGGGTCAGCCGCTATCCTGTCCAGGCTATCGGCTGGGAGGGATGCTCTGCGTCGCGTCTCCTGGCGAAGGAGGGCGAGCCGTTCCGGTTCACACGAGTGGGGGGGCTCGATCCGCGTGTTTTTTCCTCTGGCTCGGCTGCCGATCTCGAGGGGCAGGTAGCAGCGGCGCTGGACGCGACGGGCGGTTGGCGACTGATCCTGGCTCCAGAAGGCGCCCTTCCCGTAGATGCGAGCATGGAGCTCGTATCTGCCATCGGCCCTATCCTTGAACGCGTCTCGCCGCGCTAGAGCCACCCTCGCCTAGGATGCCGGGTCGTGCCATTGCCAAGGATAGCGCAGCGGCCTGTTGGCCTGTGAAGAGGAGGGTGCCGCTGAGGTAAGAGTGGAGCAGGTGGCCGCGTCCAAGAGTTGCAGAGCAGGATGTTTTGTGTTATCCTCTTGGGAGGAAATCGAGCAGAGCGCGTGCAGGGAGCGGCGCCCGGCAAGGACAGGTAAAGGAGCCCTAGTTATTATGTCAACTCAGGAACAGACGATTACGGCCGATATGGCGATCGGCGATGTGCTGAAAAAGTACCCGCAGAGCTTGAAGGTCTTTCTCAGCCACGGCTTGATGTGCGTCGGGTGTGCAGTCGCCCGCTTTGAGAATATCGAGCAAGGCGCGACAGCACACGGCATTAACGTGGACGCATTAATGAAGGACCTGAACGAGGTTGCCGCCAAGCCGGAAGCATAGCATACTTGAGCTAGCGCGGCGCAGCAGCCAGATCGCAACCGAAAACCGCCTCTCAAAGCGAGAGGCGGTTTTGTATGTCACAACCGTATGCCGTTAGAAATCGACCAGATCGTCGACGGTCACCGGCAACCCCGTGCGGATCGACTTGTTGGCGGCGATGCCGGTCAGGATCGACATGGCACCGTCGACGTGTGACGCGGCGCGATGGTAGGGATCCGGCGCGGACTCGCCAAAGATGTCGTCCAACATGACGGCGTCGCCGCCCCCGTGCCCGCCGACGCCTTCCGGAATCTCGACGTCGTAAGGCTCGCCCCACATTGGAAAGACCGTGATCCGTCTGGCCCTGGCCGCCCCTTCGGCAGCGGCCTCGCCTCCTGCACTGACATAGGAGTGCTCGGCAACCAGCATCTGGATACGCCCCTTGCTCCCGTTGAAGGCGATGCGATAGCCCTCCCACGGCAGGTACGCATTAAGCGAATAGGTCATGACCGCGTCGTTTTGATAGCGGACCATCACCGCCATCGTATCCTCGATGCTGATCCCATCGCCAAAGACGCTCTGATCGCGATAGTAGCCGTCCTCGTGCTCGGCCTCGAGATAGAGGGCCTTGAGCCGCTCGGACGACTCGAGGTGCAGCGCAAACGGGTCGTTCTCGGCCTGCTCGCTGCCGTACGCGCGCGAATAGAACTCGGTGACACCGCGCTGCTCGGCATTCTCGCGGCCATAGAAGCGGAGGTCGCCCATGGCAAAGACGGTCTTGGGGTGGCTGGCCAACCAGAAATTGACCAGGTCAAAGTGATGGGTCGCCTTGTGGACCAACAGGCCACCGCTGTTGCGCTTGTCGCGATGCCAGCGCCGGAAATAGTCGGCGCCATGCCGGGTATCGAGCAACCACTCGAAATGGACGGAAAAGACCTGCCCGATCGTCTCTTCCATCAGCAGCTCGCGGAGCTTGGTATTGTGGGGCGCATAGCGGTAATTGAAGGTCACGCGCAGGTTGCGCCGTGTACGCTCGATCGTGTCCAAGATCTGCTGGCACTTGATCTCGTCGACGGTCATTGGTTTTTCGCTGATTACGTCGCGCCCCAGTTGCATGGCGCGGGTGATATAGACGTGGTGGGTACGGTCGATCGAGGTGACGATCACCACGTCCGGCTTGCGCTCACGGATCATCTGTTCGAACTGGACGTGCGTGTAGGTGGGCACCGGAGAAGTGCCGTATAGCTCACCCAGGGTGCGGTTGACATAGTCCATGCGCGTCTGGTTCACGTCGCACAGGCCGACCAGTTCGGCTGTATCGGCATAGCGTGAGGCCAGCGCGTGATAGTACATGCGCGCGCGGCCGCCGGTCCCGACTATGGCGTAGCGCGTTTTCATCATACTCCTCGTGGACGATACGCGGCCAGCAAGCGAGGCGTGCCGCTACCGGCTGCGGATATGCATGGGCATGATCACGTGCACGAAATCTTCCGAACCGATCGGACGCAGGACACCCGGCCTGCTGGGCGCAGAGGTCTCGAGGACCACCTGTGCACTGTCCATTACCGACAGGACGTCGATCAGGAAACGGACGTTAAAGGCGATGGTCAGTCCCTCCCCGTCGACGCTTGCATCGAGCACGCCCTCGCTGTCGCCCATCTCGGCGCTGCTGGCGGTCATCTTGACGCTGCCGCCGTTCGCATCCGCACCGGGGATGATTTCGAGATGGACGACGTTGGCTTCGTTGCGCGCAAAGATGTTCGCCGTCTTGCAGGCCTTGAGCAACTCTTCGGTATTGAGGATCGTCTGCGTGGTATGCGAGGCGGGGATGATCTGCTGGTAGTTGACAAAGCTGCCCTCGATCAACTGTGAGACCAGGTCGATGCCAAAGATGGCACCCTCGTTCGGCCCTACGTCGCCGTGCAGGTGAAAGAGCACCTGGCTGCGCGAGGGCGTGATGTACAGCCCAATCGGTTCCTCTTCGTCACTGCTGATCCGCGCCAGTTCCTGCAGTGCCTTGGCAGGAATGACGACGCTCATTGGCTCGGCAACCGGCTCTGGAAGTGGGGCGCGTCGCACTGAGAGACGAAAACCATCTGCCGCAGCCATGGTCAAGGTCTCACCCTCAAAGCGCGCCAAGACGCCGGTCAGGATCGGCCGGCTCTCGTCCGTGGCCGCCGCCAAGACGACCTGCTCGATCATCTGGCGCAAGAGCACCGGATCGAGCGCGATCTCGTGGTCGTCGCTCCGCTCGGGAAGCAGCGGGAACTCGTCCGCGTCGATGCCATTGATATCCGCCTCGTTGCGAGCGCAGTTGAGATGCAGCACTTGGTCATGCAGCCTCAAGTCGACCCGTTCGGGAGGAAGCGAGTTGACCAAGTCGACAAAGAGCCGTGCCGGAACGGTGACCGCCCCTTCTTCTTCCACGCGCGCGCCGAGCCAGCATACAATGAACAGCTCGAGATCGGTTGCCGCGAGCTTGAGCTGTGACTGGTCCGTCGAGAGCAAGACGTGGGATAGAACCGGGAGCGTGGGCCGTGAGGCGACAGCCCGCCCTACCACGGACAGGCCCCGCGATAGGTTCTCTTGGAGACAAGACGCGCGCATCATCATCCTCCTGTGCAGTGGGAAAGGGAAGGCGGACAACCACCCTCGTGCGGTGGTAGGGTGATAATATGCGAAAACGAGAGGCTTGTCAAATGGCTGCGCGGGGGTCCAGGCGTACCCAGGCCCCCGCGCAGGTCGGGCGAATCTGTTCCTGCTAGTCGGCGCGCTTGCGCGACGCCTTGCGCACCTCCCACAGTGCCACGCCGGTGACAAAGAGCGTACCCACTATCGGTACCCAGGCTGCGGCACCTCCGGTGGTCGGCATACTCGTGGTCGTACCTGCACCGCCGCCGGTAGTGACGACTTCTTTCGTCTGTTCCACGCCAACCGGCCCCTTTAGAAAGACGCCATCCACGTAAAAGTTGGCAATCGACTGGGTCGGCCACTTGGTCCAGCCACGGATAAAGAGGGTCAGCTTGTCCGATTCGGCGAGGATGGGCAGGCTGATATAGTTCATCGTCGGGTCCTGCTTGTCGAGCGGGATGTCGTTCCACCCCGTGTCGAACCACTCGCCGACCGCTTGCCAATTCTGACCGCCCTGGTAGTCGATGCCCCACTCGATACGGTGCCCGTACGGCCGGTCCGGGTTGCCCGCATCGGAGGAGCGGATCAGGCCGTGGATCGCGAGCGTGTACGTTTCGCCGGCCATCACGTCCATGGTCTGGTAGATGCCCATGTAGCGATTCGGCTCGCCAGCGCCGGTCAATTGCATCAACTGGGCGTGTTCGCCGTGCGAGACGTGAATGGGCTGCAGCTCTTCTTGCCACGTGTACTTGGCCACGCCGCCGTTGTCAAAGCTGGCCCAGCTCTGGCCGACGCCGTTGTCCTGGAATCCGTCCTCAAAGCTGCCGTTCACGACTGCATTGCCTGCGACGACGACCTCTTGGACCACATAGGAGACGCTCTTGGTCTCGGTCGATACAGAGGCCCCGGTATCCGCTCCGCCGACTGCAGGTGGCGCCGACGGTGTTTCCACTGGCGGCGCTACTGTTGGCGTCAACGTGGGATCCCAAGTCACCGGCGTCGCCGTAGGAGGCAGAGGCGTGGGCGTGGGGGTAAAGGTAGGCAGCACAGGGAGCGGCGTCTCCGTCGGCGGGGGCAGGGTCGCCGTCGGCGCAGGCGCTTGCTGCTGGCTAAGCATATTGCAGGCAGTGAGCCCGCCCAGGGCGACGATGGTGAATAACAAAGCAACACAGACCTTGCGCAGGGATCGGCAGTTCATGATACCCTCCTTGGGAGCAGGCGCGAGTGACTCTCGTTATGTACATCATAACATCGTTCGCAGGTTTTGGCAAGGCTTGCTGTGTGAAAGATGTGGGAAGAATGGCTCCTTTCGTCCTACAATGCTCCCCTGAAATCGTAGATCCCATCCTCGATCGCCCAGCGCGCGCCACACGACCGGCAGTGCAGCGCTGTCTCGGCGACCTCCCACTGCTGAGCCGTGCACGAGGGGCAGCGGAACAATGCCTCTGCCGGGAGCAAGCGGCTCGGGCGGGCCGGCGGCGGTTCTCCATCTCGCCGGGCCAGCACAAAGACGCTGGGCGTGAGCTGCCACAGTGCACCGAGGCCCTGCAGCGCCCCGTCGAGCGCGGCTAGCGCGCGGGCGGGGACAACGCGCTTGAGCAGAGGGGTGCGAAAGCGGCTCACGGTTCGCACCTGCTCGACGGCAAAGCCGGCGCTGCGAAGTCTCTCCTTCATCCACCGCGGGTGAAAGTCAAAGTTGAGCTCGACGAACTCGACAGGTGCCTCGACAAAGGGACTCCAGCTCTGCCGGCGGAGGACATAGCGGAAGATCGATTTGAGGTGGAGCTTGCTGGCAAACTCGAGCAAGTAGGCGCCACCGGGGCAGGTCACACGATGGACCTGGCGCAGCGCACCAGACACATCCGCCACGTGGTGCATGACGCGGACCATGCACGCCGCATCGACCAGATCGTCGGCCAAGGGCATGTGGTAGAGATCCGCCGCGACATAGGTATACCTGGGGTCTCGCCCCAGCCGTTCCTGTGCCTCGCGGAGCATGGAGGTCGAGTAATCTAGCAGCAGGATCTGCGCGTACCCCTGGTACAGGTCGACCAGCCGGCCAAACCCAGTGCCGATCTCGAGCAACCGCTCCCCGTTCGGGGGGAGCATGTGGCGGATCGCGATCCGCTCGGCGAGATCCTCGTAGGCACGGTCCTGGTTGCGCCAGAAGCGGGTCCGATAATCTGAACCCTCGTAATCACAGATTGGGATGGTGTCGCTGTGGAGTGGTTCGTGGCTCACATTCCCCCCCTTGTAAAACGTGAAACATTCGCCCGGCGGCGCTATGGAGGCGCTAGAGGGCGCTTGGCCGGCATGCCGGGGCGCCGCGGGTATCTTTCCGGGGTACGCGCCTTTTTCTCGATCACCACCAGGTTCCGCGCCTCGGCCAGCCCGAGGAGCTCGATCGGGATGACGCGCCGCACCTGGCCGCCGAGCATCGAGATCGCATATTGGGCAGCGTGGGCCTCCTCCTGCGCCCGCACGCCCTTTTGGGCGATCACGATCCCCCCCAACCGGCAGAAGGGCAACGTATACTCGGCCAGCACAGGAAGCTCGGCGACCGCACGGGCCAGGACCAGGTCATACTGCTCACGATGCAGCGGCTCAGCTGCCAGCTCTTCCGCGCGCCCCTTGAGCGCCCGGATCTCTTTCAGGCCCAGGTGCGCGATCACGTGCTCCAGGAACTCGACCTTTTTGCCCGTCGCCTCCAGCAGTACCATGTTAGCCTGCGGGCAGTAGATCTTGATCGGAATCCCAGGGAAACCGGCGCCGCTGCCGACGTCGATACATCGCAGGGCCCGTCCTTCGGGCGTACGCACCGCCTGCCGGACCGCTACCATGCAGCTCAACGAGTCGGCAAAATGACGGATCTGCACCTGCTCGTACTCGGTGATCGCAGTCAGGTTAAAACGCTCGTTCCACTCGACGAGATCCCTGTAGTACAGTTGGAACGCGTCCAACTGCTGCTTGCTCAGCGTCAGACCAAGATGT
>CAZLMZ010000057.1:0-15721 GCA_964560475.1 uncultured Anaerolineae bacterium | reverse complement strand
TGCTGGTGCTTGCTGGCATAGGCCTTGGCACGTGGCAGATTCGCACTCGCCCCATTGAGGTAGCCGTCGAGTCTCAAAGCAGCGTTGACCGTGCAGCCGCCACTCGCACGAGCAGCGCCGCCGCGCCGGTTCCGGTCACGACGCCCGTCGTCCAGCCCGTCGCTTACCTTCCCGGCCCGCTCGCCGAGCAGGGTGACCTCGGTGCTCTTGCCTCGGCTTTCGGCGCGGCATCTGCGTTGACCGAGATCCAGGTGCTGACCGGCGCGCCCTACCTCGGCCGGTATCCCGGCTCGAACGGAGGTCGCGCCGCAGGCGACTATATCGCTCGCCGCTTTGCCGAGTACCGCCTCCAGCCGGCGGGCGACGATGGGACCTACTACCAGTCCTTTCCGATCGAGTACGTCACCCTGGCTGAGGAGCCAGCCCTCCTCGTACGCACCGTGGACGGCTTGAGTACGCGCTTGGAGCCCTACCGCGATTTCTCCCCTATCGCCAGCCAGTACGCCGGGGCAGGTGAGGCCAGCGGTGAGCTCGTCTGGGGAAGTCGCTGTACCACCGAAGACTTACACGCGATCGACGTGCTCGACCAGGTCCTGCTCTGTCGAAATGGACCTCTTCTCGATCTGCAGCGTGCTGCGTTGGAGCACGGCGCAGCCGGCCTCTTGCTCCTGACCGACCCGGTGCAGCGCCCGCCCGACTTTGGTGCGACATTCGGTGAGGCCTGGGTGCCCGAGCCGCTGGTTGCGCTCCGCGTCTATCCCGCTGCAGTAGAGGCGATGCTTGCTGGAAGTGGCCATTCGGTCGACGATCTGTCGACTAGCTTTCTCCCTTTGCCACTCGGCGCCCACGTGGAGGCGCGCGTCTCGACCGTTGGCGCTGAGGCCTGCCCTGCCACCGGCTGTCGCGGACGCAACGTCCTCGGCGTGCTGCCTGGGCGCGACCCGGCGCACCGCGATGAGGTCGTGATCCTGGGCGCTCATTACGACCACCTGGGCGAGGCCCCCGGCGGGACTTCTTGGGTCGGCGCGAACGACGACGCTTCGGGCGTGGCTGTGTTGCTCGAGATCGCGCGTACCTGGGCTGCCCAGGGCTATGTCCCGCGGCGGACCGTCCTGTTTGCCGCATGGGATGCCGAGGAGATGGGGCTCCTTGGATCGCGCTACTATGTCGACCATCCCCGCTATCCGCTCGACGACACGCTCGGCATGCTGCAGTTCGACATGGTCGGCACTGGCGGTGAGCGCCTGCAGCTCGACGGTGACCCTGCTATGGCCGCTCGTCTGCAAGCCATTGCCGAAGCACGCAGCGTCGACACCCTCCTCACCCGCGACGGCCGCAGCGATCATGCTCCCTTCTGGGAGGCTGGCGTCCCATCCAGCATGCTGATCTGGGACATCAGCTCCCAGGCTGGTGCACAGCCTACCTACCACCGTCCGTCTGACACGGTTGAGACCATCGAGCCAGAGAAACTAGAGGCCGCTGGCGAGATCGGCAGCATTGCCTTGCTGGGCCTAGCTGAGGGCGAGCCGGGCATCGATGACCTGTTGGCGACGCGCGCTGCCGCAGCGGAGACGGGTGACCTTGCTGCTTTCCTGGACACATCTGTCTCTGCGCAGCGGCAGGACGACGGATATTGGTATGCTGATCTGGCGTCGCTCAGCCCGACTTCGGTCCGGATGACGGCGCGCGACATCCACGTCACCGGCACGGATGCGGTAGCATCCGTGCAGATCGCGGTGACGTGTGCTGACGAGAGTGATGAGGGCGAGAGGACCCTGACTGCCTACCTCGACGCACGGTTCCAGCACGAAGGAGGCACGTGGCGTTGGGCCGGGCCCGACCTGGTAGAGCAGCGAGGACTAGATAGTGCGTTCGATGTCGCGTATCCGGCCAGCCTGGAGCGTGAGGCGGATGGGCTGGGCCGCGCTGCTGCAGCACGCTATGGACAGATCGCCGTTCGCTTGGGCCTGCCTGCCGCGCTCGACGCACAGATCGTGCTGTTGCCCAACAGTGAGGCGTTGCAGGCCAGCACAGGTCTCGGTCGCGCTTTCGAGAACGAGACGTGGGTCGGCCCAAGCAGCGTGCAGATGGTCTATACCAGGGGGATTACCGATAGCGTGCGTCTCGATGATGCCCTCGTGCAGTTGGCGCTTGCTGAGGCTGGCGTGCCGCCCAAAGCTGCACCGTGGCTCTGGCGCGGGCTGCCGCTCGTCATTCGCCCCGAACTGGGGCGCGCTGAGCCTCGTTTCCTGGGCGAGATCCAGGACCTGCTCCGTACCGCGCCTGACGCCGAAAGTGAAGCGCTGGACTGGGCGGCGGTCGCCTACCTACGCGATCGGGCAGGGTGGTCTGGTCTGGGCCAGTTCATCGTCGCGCTTGGCCAGGCCTGCGACGGAGCGCCGTGTGGGGAACAGGAGG
Organism: uncultured Anaerolineae bacterium; assembly: GCA_964560475.1. Lineage (GTDB taxonomy): Bacteria > Chloroflexota > Anaerolineae > JAFGEY01 > JAFGEY01 > BS750m-G44. The sequence continues at coordinate 13,303 of CAZLMZ010000057.1, read as the reverse complement.
TGGATGCTGCACTGGCGGCGGTCCTCAATACGGGAGATACCAGTTTTGGGGATGCCTGGCACGCCTACTGGATAGGAGAGCTGAAGCGGATGCAGGACGGTCTGGATCGGCTGCTCGCTGCGCGCGTGGATGCGATTCTAGCCGGCGATAAAGCCGCCTTTCTCGCCACCGTGAATCCGCGTGTACCTGGGCTCATAGGCGAACAGGCTGCCTGGTTCGGGGATGCGAGCGTGCTCGGCCTGGCGAGCCCACGGCTCGATGGTAGGCTGTTGGCCGTGACAGGAGACCGCTTGCTGGCTCTCGTCGATGCGCGTTACGAGTGGGGCGAACTCGAGGCCGCGGGCGGGCCGCCTAATCTGGAGCTCCAGACGGCCGTCGAGCTGCGGTCCACGCCGCAGGGCTATGTGTGGTCGGGTCCTCCGGGCGATTCGCTATCCAGTGGCCCGGTCACGCTGCTGTTCCCCGAGGACATGGCCTCGCACGCTGAGACCCTGCTCGAGCAGATCGTGGTCCTGCACGGCAAACTCGTCACTGACTTGGCGATCCACGATCCGCAGCCGCTCGTTGTCCGGATCCACGACGACCGCCAGGCATTTCGTGCGGCCGTTCCACCTTCCGTTGCCCTGCCGGACGTGGTCAGCGCCTGGAGCGGGCGCGATGCGCCGCTGCAGCTCCTCGCTGGCACGAATGGACGCGATCCGGCGCTGGCGGTACACCTGGCCCGGCACGTGCTCCAACAGCAGGGTGTCGATGACGGGTGGCTGCTGGAAGGGCTGGGCCTCTACCTGGCCTCTCGCCTCGACCGCACCGTCTTTCAGTCGGAGGCGGCCCAACTCCCGGCCCTGCTCGATGCCTTGCAGGAGGGCGCGCTTCCCGAGTTGTGGAACTCATCCCCCGACTACGCACTAAGGGACGAGCCTCCGCTCTCGGAGGAGGAGCGTGCCCTGGTACAGGTGCATGCCTGGGACCTGATCGGTTATATCGTCAACCGCTACGGCCAGGGCGCCTTGCCAGCGCTCGTCCGCGCCCTCGGCAGCGGTCTCGATGTGGATGCCGCGTTTCACTCGGTCCTCGGCATAGGAGCTGCCGAGCTCTCTAGCGAGTGGGCTGCCTCCCTGGCCCGGGGGCATGCCACACAAGCGTGGGTAGACGTTGCCGGGCAGTTCGACCCTGATCGCGCCTATGCCGACGTCGCCTACCTGGCGAGTGACGAGCTCCAGGGGCGACAGGCCGGATCGGCGGGCGCGGCACAGGCCGCCGCGTATGTTGCTTCGCGCTTTGCCGCGTATGGCCTTCAGCCGGCAGTGGACACCGAGGGCGGACCCTCCTTCGAGCAAAGCTTCCCGATCAGCTACACGACGCTGCTGGAGGCACCTGTGCTCGAGCTCGTGGATGACGATGGCCAGGTACTGGAGGCGCTGGCGTATCGCGCCGAGTTTGTCGACTTGCTGCACGAGACGAGCGGAAGCGGCGACGCGGAGGGCCAGGCGGTGTGGATCGCAGATCCGGACTATGCCGGACTCGATCTGGGCGGCAAGATCGCCGTGCGCGCGCCTTCGCTGCCCATCACCGACGAAGTGGCACATGCCATGGAGCACGGGGCGAGTGCGCTGCTGCTCGTTGGCAAGACTGCCGGACAAACGCGTCCCCTGTCCAAGTCCGCACTGCCGGCAACCTTCTCTGAGGCCTCCTCGATCCCTGCGCTGGAGCTCACTCAGCAGGGCTATGCACGACTGCTTGCTGCGGCAGAATGCAGTGAGCAGGATCTGAGCGATGCACCTCCCGCTCTACCGCTCGGCATTCGTGTCCGCGTACGTGTCCTCCTCCAGCCGCCGCACACCGTCGAGGCAACTAACGTGCTGGGGCTCTTGCCGGGCGCCGATCCCGACCTGGCCGGCGAGGTGGTGTTGATCTCGGCGGGCTATGATCACGTCGGCGACGATCCCCCGGCCTGGGTTTGCCCTACAGGCGTCTCGTCCACCCTCAGTCCGGACGAGCGCGGGGCCACGTGCGCCCGTGAGCCAGGAAGGCGCTATCCCGGCGCCAACGACAATGCGAGCGGGGTGGCGGTGATGCTCGAGATCGCGCGGCTGTGGCACGAGGCAGGCTATCGCCCTGAGCGCACCGTGCTCTTGGCCGCGTGGGCCGCTCACGAGAATGGCCAGCTCGGCCTGCGCCATTATGTCGAGGATCCGGCCCTACCACTGGACAGCCTGTTCGCCGTGCTGCATCTCGACGCTGTCGGCGGGGGAAATGGATACTATCTCGGCGCAGAGGGGAGCAAGGAACAGGACAGCCTGTTGCGCTTTACCATGGAGCGGGCCGAGGAGCTGCTCGATGGGCGCCTCTCGATCTCCAGCCCACCCGCATCCGGAGACTCGGTTGCACCCTTTCGCCAGGCCGGCATTCCCGCACTGCATCTGCAGTGGCGCGAAGCGAGTACGGAGAACTGGCCGGTGGAGGAGGCCGATGAGGTCCAGCCCTACCGTCTGGGCGTCACCGGACGTATGGTCGCGCTCATCCTCATGGCGTTGGCCAGATAGGTCGCGTGATCGCACAGAGACCGTGCCTCGTGCTGCCTCGTAACGCGTGTGTCACGGTAGGTGTTCGGGCGCGTCCTTGATGTGTCCGGCTTCCGTGGTATAATATCGTTCAGCAGAAACCTGCGCCGTCAGCGCAACAGCGAGAAAGGAAGGCTCATCCCATGGAATATCGCACACTCGGCAAGACCGGCATACAGGTATCCAAACTCTGCTTTGGGACAATGTCCTTTGGGCGCGAAGCGGACCAGGAAACCGCGGCGGCAATGTTCCATCGCTGCCGCGACGTAGGGATCAACTTTTTCGATACAGCCAACGTCTATTCGGCCGGACAGTCGGAGGAGATGCTGGGCAAGCTGATCCAAGGCTCGCGCGAGGAGCTGGTGATCACCAGCAAGTTCAGCTCTGCGATGGGCGACGATGTAAACGCGCAGGGAGGTTCGCGGCGTCACATCATGCGCGCGGTCGAGGCAAGCCTGAAGCGGCTAGACACAGAGTGGATCGACATCTATTTCGTGCACAAGTTTGACGCACGTACGCCGATGGAGACGACCTTGCGAGCCTTGGACGACCTCGTACACCAGGGCAAGATCCTTCATCCTGCGGTCAGCAACTGGGCGGCGTGGCAGATCGCCAGGGCCCTCGGCATCTCGGCGCTGGAGGGGCTTGCTCCCTTTGCCTGCATCCAACCCATGTACAACCTGGTCAAGCGCCAGGCTGAGGTCGAGATCCTGCCCTTGGCGCAGTCAGAGCAGATGGGGGTCATCACGTACAGCCCTCTGGGCGGTGGACTGCTGACCGGCAAGTATGGGGTCGAGCACAAGCCCGAGCAGGGACGGCTGGTCGAGAATGACATGTACATGAAGCGCTATGGGCCTGACGTCTATTACCAGATTGCGGACGATTTCACCGCGCATGCCCGCGAAAAGGGCGTCAGTGCGGTCTCCCTGGCGGTGGCCTGGGTGATGGCCCATCCTGCAGTCACTGCGCCGATCATCGGCGCACGCAACGTGGAGCAGCTAGAGGGATCGTTGGGTGCTCTCGAGATCGACATGACACCCGAGTGGCGGGAGCAAATCTCGTCCATTTCGATCACGCCACCGCCGCCGACCGATCGCCTCGAGACACAAAGCGGGGTCCGGTACGCGGGGGCCAAGGCCAAGTAGATTCGGCTGCGACGGGGCAGAAGCAGGGAGGCGCACATAGCAAAAGGGGAGATGCGCCTCCCTTTGCTTGGGGGCCCGCCCGAGTGGGCGCATAGTTTCGGCACTGCGCCGATAGAGTCAGGAGGAGGACATGACGACGTACCACCTGGAGCCAGAAATCTACTACTATACTTTCGCCGCGCATCGGCCCGCGCTACGCGTGCAGAGCGGAGACGTGATCGTCAGCGAGACGCGCGATGCCTTTGGCCTCGATGCGGCGCGTAACCCGCTGCCCGAGGAGAAAAAGGCTGCAGTGCCAGGCACGACGCTGCGCGAGTCCAACCCGGTTGTCGGGCCGATCTATGTCGAAGGGGCGGAGGAAGGGGACCTCCTGGCAGTACACGTGCGCGCGATCCGCCTGACGCGCGACGTGGCGATCAGCAAGCAGAACACCAACTTTGGTTCGTTGACCGGCGAGGGACCGGGGCGGATCTTATTGTACAACGAGCCGGTACCGACGATCTGGTACGAATGGCAGCTCGACCTCGATCGCAACGAGGCGACGCTGGCGTTGCCGGCCAGCCGGCGTGGCTCGGTAACCATACCGCTCGCACCGTTCATTGGCTCCATCGGTGTGGCACCGCGCTTTGGTCGCGTCGAGATGACGCTCACGCCTGGCGAGTACGGCGGCAACATGGACTATATGGAGGTGCGCGCGGGCACGACGCTCTACCTGCCCGTCTGGGCGGAAGGTGCATATCTCTCCTTCGGCGACGTACACGCCGCGCAGGGAGATGGCGAAGTGAATGGCACGGCACTGGAGGTCCCGGCCGAGGTCACGCTCGAGTTGGAGGTGCTGAAAGACCGCCTGGCCGACTGGCCCCGCCTGGAGACAGAGACGCACATCGTGGCGCTGGGCAGCACGCGCCCGCTTATGGACTGTGTCCGGCTGGCACAGATGGAGCTGTTGAACTGGCTGGTCACCGAGTATGGCTTTCAGCGTGAGGAAGCGTGGCAGTTAAGTGGGCAGGTGAGCAGCATGCGCATCGGCAACGTCGTCGACCCCTGCTACACCGTCGCTGCCCGCTTCCCAAAGGTGTACCTGCCCGAATAGGGCCGTTCACAGGAGGTGAGAGATGTCCCCCCGCGCCCTTGCCGTGGCGGCCCACCCCGACGACATCGAGTTCATGATGGCCGGAACGCTGATCCTGCTGGGACGAGCCGGCTACGAGCTGCACTATATGACCATCGCCAATGGCAGTTGTGGGAGCGAGCGGCTGGACGGCGGCGCCATCGCCGCCATCCGCCGCCAGGAAGCGATGGCTGCGGCGGCCCTCGTCGGCGCGATCTACCACGAGAGCCTGGTCAATGACCTTGAGGTCCTGTACGAGCTCGAGACCTTGCGTCGCCTGGCTGCGGTGATGCGCAAAGTCGGCCCCCAGATCGTACTTACGCACTGGCCAGACGAGTACATGGAGGACCACTCAAACGCGAGTCGTCTGGTCTGCACCGCTGCCTTTGCGCGCGGCATGCCCAACTTTCGCACCGATCCGGCCCAGCCGGCGATCAGTGTGCCGGTCACGATCTACCATGCGATGCCTTACGGCCTTCGGGATCCCCTGCGACGGCTCGTGTGTCCGGAGATGTGGGTGGATGTGAATGACGTCATTAGCAAAAAGCGGCGGATGCTCGCCTTGCACGAGAGCCAGAAGGCATGGCTCGACGCCAGCCAGGGCATCGATGCGTACCTCGACCAGATGGAGAAGATGTGCGCACAGATGGGGCATCTGTCCGGCAAGTACTGCTACGCAGAAGGGTGGACGCGCCGCCTGCACCTGGGCTATTGCGCACCCGAGGCGGACCCTCTGGGGGAGGTACTCGCAGAGCGCTGTCACCGCAGCGATATGGTTTGACAATCGTTCTCCTTGGACATACAATGCTCTTGAGACGGTTTCAGGTCCCGCCACGGCGAGCGGTATCTACCTCAAGAGGACGCATTGCAGAAGCTCTTTGTTGTTGGAGATAGCATTTCCATTCACTATGGTCCCTACCTGGCCGAGATGCTGCGCGGTGTGCTCGCGTACGCACGCAAGGAGGCGACACCCAGTCCTCCTCCGGACCTGCCCTATCCTGCAGACGCCAACGGCGGCGATTCCAGTACGGTGCTGGCCTACCTGCGGGAGCACCTGGTAGCGCTCGATCCCGATATCCTGCTGCTGAACTGTGGCCTTCACGACCTAAAGACCGATCCGCACAGCGGGGCCAAGCAGGTGCCCCCGGACCGCTATCGGGCGAACCTGCGCGAGATGACAGAGCTCGTTGCCGCTCGCGGCGTACGCACGTTCTGGGTTCGCACTACGCCTCTGGATGACGCGACACACAACTCGCGAAGCGTCGGGTTTCATCGCTACCACCGAGACGTGGTCCTCTATAACGAGATCGCCGACGCTGTCCTGAAGGGAGCAGGGATCCCGATCATCGACCTGTACACTTTTACCTGCAACCTTGGTACGGATCTATACTGCGATCACGTCCACTTTGTCGTGCGCGTGCGCGAGCTCCAGGCCGCATACGTTGCAGGTTCGCTGCTGGCGTTCCTGCAGCGGTGTGAATAGCGTATCGAGAAAAAGAAACCGCGCTGCTTGAGCGGGCGGGCGATACACGGTGGGGTGAGGAAATGGAGAGAGTATAGTAGCACGTTCGGCGTACAGAGCAGTCAGGAGATGGGATCTGCGATGGACGAGAAAGAGATGATGCCGTACTTTACTGACCCCACAGGTCGAGAACACCTCTTGTCCCGTGAGGTCGTGACCATTGGGCGGGCGGTCGAGAACGACATCGTCATCACCAGCAAGCGTGTATCACGCGAGCACGCACGCGTGCATCGCGATGGATGGCGCGCCGTATTGGAGGATCTGGACAGTACCAACGGGACTTACTTGAACGATCAGCGCCTGCTTTCTCCGGCTGAACTGCGCGATCAGGACCGTGTGGCGATTGGGGACGTGGTCTTGATCTTTCACGACCCCGACATCACGTTCCGCGACACCGTGCTACCGGATCTGACAGTGGACGTTGCTGCTGCTGTCGTGCGTGTAGACCGTCGTGTGGTTTCCTTGTCGCCGAAAGAGTTCTCTTTGCTAGCGTTCCTGTTCGAGCGCCGTGGAGAAGTGTGCTCCAAAGACGAGATTGGCGAGGCGGTGTGGCCAGAGTACCACGGCGAGGTGTACGACTACCAGGTAGAGAACCTAGTGCGTCGCCTTCGAGCCAAGCTGGAGAGCGACCCAGGCGATCCCCAGGTGCTGCTCACCGTGCGCGGGCGGGGATACAAACTGATGAGCCCAGGGTAGTGGACGAGCAAAGTGGTGTCGTGGGCAAGAGGTCGTGGCTGCACCTCGCGCGTGCGGCCCTTGGCGGAGAACGTGGGATCGTGAGAAGATCGTCCTTACAGGGGCAACGGCTGGGCAGATACCTGGTGCTGGAGCCCCTCGGTCGAGGGGGGATGGCACGCGTTTACCGAGCTTACCATCCGCAACTGGACCGCTACGTGGCCATCAAGGTGCTGCACTCGGATCTGGTAGAGGACACAGGCTTTCTGGCACGCTTCCGTCACGAGGCCCAGGCGATCGCGGCGCTCAGACATCCGCACATCGTGCAGGTCTATGACTTTGATGTCCAGGACGGTATTTACTACATGGTCATGGAGCTGCTCGAGGGCGACACGCTCAAGATGCGTCTGCACGACTACCGCAACCGGGCAGCCAAGATGCCACTCGGCGAGGTGGCCCGCATCACGCTCGACATCCTCGATGGTCTGGCCTACGCACACAGCGCGGGCGTGGTGCACCGCGACATCAAGCCCGCCAACATTCTGCTCACGCGCGAGGGCGAGGCAGTACTGGCCGACTTTGGCATCGCTCATATTCTCGGAAGCACGCGACACACGGCTTCGGGTGCGCTGATGGGCACGTTGAGCTATATCGCGCCCGAGCAGGGGTTAGAGGGCAAGAGTGACGAGCGAAGTGATTTGTATTCGCTCGGGATCGTGTTCTACGAAATGCTGACCGGACACACCCCTTTTGACGCGGATACCCCTCTCGCGATCCTGATGAAGCACCTCAACGACCCGCTGCCTGCACCGCACGAACTCGACCCGACTATCCCCAAGCCGTTCGAAGAGATCGTACTCCGGGCATTGGCCAAGTGCCCAGAGGACCGCTACCAGAGTGCCAGCGAGATGACACATGCGCTGCAGGGCGCGGTGGAAGAGATCGGGCTGGAGGTGCCGTCACAGGTCTCGCTGCCCGCGATCACATCGAATCACACCATCTCCTCCGAGTCGGTCGTCGTCCTGTCGGGAGTGGAGCGAGCTGAGCTCGCGAGGTCCGACCTGGTGGGCGACACTACGGTCCGTGCTCTGCAGGATACAGAGCCGAGGCAGAAGGTAGATGAAACGCGCGATCGGACCCGTCGCGCGATCCTGCGTGGGATCGGCCTGGTCGGACTCGGTAACGCCGCGGCGGTGACCGTCGTTGCGCTGACGGACCGTTGGCCTGTTTTCGCCACAGGATGGCCGGTCGAGCTGCTCCTCGTGGGGGTCGCTCTATCCATGATCATGAGTGCGGCATCCAGCATCTGGCTTCTTGCGCCGGTTGGCATGCTGCTCGGCAATGGGATGCTGCTATCATACACTGCGCTTGCCAATCGATGGATTCAATGGCGCTACCTTTGGCCCCTGGATCTGTGGCTGGCGCTGTCGCTGATCGCGGTGACGGTCTGGCTCGGAAGGCGAGACGATCGTTCGCGCCGTCTTAGCCGTTGGTTAGGTCGCGCGCTCGGCGGGATCGCGGCGGCATGGATGCTACTGATCGCGTTCGTCGCAACGTTGGTGTGAGCTATTTCCCTGGACGGTACATGCCGCTGGACGCTGACTGTGACAGAACCACGAGTCCCCGTTCCAGACGTCGCACAGGCCGCGCTACCCCGCTGGAAGGCTCAGTAGACGTATGCACCTCCAAGTCAAAGGAGCAGCGGAACACAACCTCAAGGCGGTTGACCTTGAGATCCGCGACGGGCTGACCGTCGTCACTGGCGTTTCTGGCTCGGGCAAGACGTCCCTGGTGTTCGATACGATCTATCACGAGGCGCGCCGTCGCTTCCTCGACGTGTTCGCCAGTGGCGCGAGCGGGCTCTCGCTGGCGCCGGCCAAGGTCGAGTCGATCGAGGGCCTGGGGCCAGCCATCGCCGTTGGCCAGAATCTCCTGAACCGTAACCCGGGCTCCACCCTCGCTACCGCCTCTGGCCTGCACCCATTCCTGCGCCTGCTCTATGCCCGCTTTGGCCAGCGCCACTGCCCGCGCTGTGGCGAGCCCCTCGCCGTGCACTCTGAGGACGAGATCGTCGAGCGGCTGGCGGTGTTGGTCGCTGAAGGAAAGCCGGTGGGCGTGCTAGCCTTGCTGTTCCGGCGCGCACGGGGCAGTCACCGCACGCTCCTGAGCTGGTTGGAGAGCGCCTTTGGCCGCGAGGCGCTGCGCGTGGACGGCAGGGCCTGGCTGGGCGGCCCGCTCGCCGCCGAGGCCGAACACGGGCTGGAAGTGCTCGTGGCGCACTTGAGCCGAGAGCTGACGCTCACAGGGGCGCGCCAGGCGATCGATCGCGTGTGGGCGTTGGGCGCCAATGTGGTCACGCTTGAGTGGGGCACAGAGAGCGAGACGGTATCGCGCGTACCCGCCTGCACGGCATGTGGGACGTGGCTCAACGAGCTCAATCCGGTTCATTTTCACACGGCGTGCCCGTACTGTGGTGGAAAAGGCTGCGATCGCTGCGCTGCGACGGGCCTGCATCCCGAGGCGGCGGCGGTGCGCTGGCAGGGTCTGCGTCTGCCAGAGCTATTGACGTATTCGGTGGACGATACAGCGGCCTTGTTCGGCGGGACGGCTTTTCCCTCGACGGCGTCGCGCCTACAGGTCGAGATCGAGCGTCGCATCGAGGCACTACAGCGCGTTGGTTTGGGGTACGTTTCGCTGGACCGTACTGCGCCGACGCTCTCGCGCGGCGAGGCGCAGCGGGTGCGCCTCGCCGTAGCGCTGATCTCCCGGCTAGAGGATATGCTCCACATACTGGACGAGCCGACGATCGGGCAGCACCCTGCCGATGTCGCACGCTTATTGCCGGCGTTCCGCGATCTGCCCGGGCCGGCGATCTATGTCGAGCACGATCGCATTGCCGCCGCTGCTGCCGACCGGGCAGTGGATCTGGGGCCAGGGGCAGGCGAGCAGGGCGGTCAGGTGGTCTTTGAGGGCACGCCCGCTGCGCTCTGGCAAGCAGGCACGGCGACGGGACGTTACTTTAGCCTGCGCGATCGCGTCGAGGTACCTGCATCGCGTCCAGCGCCCGACCAGTTCGTGACGATCCGCGGCGCACATTTGCGCAACCTGCAGGACGTAGACATCCGGATCCCGCTCGGACGCCTGACGGTCATCTCGGGCGTCTCGGGTTCGGGCAAGAGCACCTTCGTCGAGAACGTCCTAGCTCCATCGCTTTCCGGGGAGGGCCCTGTGGGCTGCCTCGGCATCGAGGGGGGACCGATACGCCCCGTGGTCGTCGATCAATCGCCGATCGGGCGGAATCCGCGGTCCAACCCGGCGACCTACACCAAGCTGTCCGACGTCATCCGCGACGTGTTTGCGGCACATAGCCATCTATCGGCTTCTCACTTTTCCTTCAACCGGTCCGAGGGGGCCTGCCCGACCTGCAGCGGGCTCGGCGCGGTCGAGGTACCTATGCGCTACCTACCCTCGACCTGGATCCCCTGTGCGGACTGTGAGGGCAAGCGGCTCCGTGACGAGGTGCTAGCCGTCCGCGTGGAGCTCGGAGGGCGCCGCCTGTCGATCGCTGACCTGTACGAACTGAGTGTCTCCGAGGTCGTGCACCTTTTGGCCCAGGACAGGGAAATGTCGCGGCGCAACCGTCGCGCCGCGAGGCGGATCCTGCGTGCCCTGAACGACATTGGGCTCGGGTATCTCCCGCTTGGGCAACCGTCCCCGACGCTCTCCGGGGGAGAAGCGCAGCGAGTTAAGCTCGCGCGCTATCTGGGCAGGCACTCCCTGGCAAAGCACATGCTGATCCTGGACGAGCCTTCGACGGGGCTTCATCCGAAGGACATCGCCGGGCTGCTCAAGGTATTGGACCGGCTCGTGCGCAGCGGGGCGACGGTGGTCGTCGTCGAGCACAACACGGACATCATCCGTGCCGCAGACTGGGTGATCGACCTCGGACCTGGCGCAGGGCCAGACGGTGGGCGGCGGCTCTACGAGGGGGCGCCAGATGGTCTCGTACGGTGCGAGGGATCCATCACCGGGCGCGCGCTGCGCGAAGAGGAGTCCATCCGACCGTCAGAGAGCGAGAGCGACGAGCCTGCCTACGGACGAGCGAGCGCGATCCAGGTGCGCGGAGCCCGGGCCAACAACCTGCAGGACGTCAGCGTTGACCTGCCCAAGGGGGCACTGACCGTGGTGACCGGCGTCTCGGGTTCGGGCAAGTCGAGCCTGATTGTCGATGTCTTGGAGGCAGAGGCGCGGCGGCGGTTCCTGGAAAGCCTTTCCATGTACGAGCGGCAAGGCACACGAGAGGGGCCAGAGGCCCCGGTCGATGCGGTGAGCGGGCTCGGGGTCGCGGTGACGGTCACGCCCGACCGCCGGCTGCGCGACCGGCGCGCTACGGTCGGCACAGTCACCGAAGTGTCCTATCACCTGGCGGCACTGCTGGCTTGGGCCGGCGAACGCCGCTGCCTGCAGTGTGGGGCGACAATGGACCGCGGCTCTGAGACGTGGAGCTGCCCTAACTGTGGTGAGACCGCGCCCCTGGCGAGGCCCAGGCATTTCAGCCCCAACAACTATGCCGCGGCGTGCCTGACCTGCAACGGCGTGGGGACGCTGCGCAAGCCCAATCCCGGCAAGCTCATCGTCCATCCCGAGAAGCCGCTGTGCGCCGGCGCAATGTACTCGCCAGGCTTCTTTCCAAAGGGATACCTATGCAAACCCTACAACGGTGGCTATTACGAAGTGCAGGCCATTGCCAGGCGCTACGAGTTCGATCCGGCCACGACCCCGTGGAACGAGATGTCGCCGGAGGCGCAGCATGCCTTCATGTTCGGCGATCCAGAGCCGGTAGAGATGGTGTACCACAGCCGCACGGGGCGCACGCACAAGCGTGTCGCCCCTTTCCGCGGCTTCTATGGCTGGATCGGTGACTGGGACTCGGGAGGAACCTACACCGATACCCAGATCTGTCCCGCGTGCGAAGGCGGCAAGCTACGGCCCGAGTATGCCGCCGTAAAGCTGTGCGGTTACCACCTGCAGGCACTGAGTGAGATGCCGCTTGCCGAGCTGTGCCAGGTGCTGCAGCAACTGAGCGGCACGGTGCCCGATATCGTCGCTCCAAACCTCGACACTATGCTGCGCAGATTGCAGTTCCTACTCCAGGTCGGGTTGGGTTACCTGCACCTGGACCGCCCGGCGCGCTCCTTCTCGGCTGGAGAGGCGCAACGCCTCGCGCTGGCGGGGTTGTTGGGTAGCGGCCTGACCTCGCTCACCGTCCTCTTGGACGAGCCATCACGGGGTCTGCATCCATCGGAAGTCAACGCCCTCGTGCACGCCCTGCTCGAACTGCGGGACGAGGGAAACACCGTGATCGTGGTCGAGCACGACCTCGAGCTGATCCGGGCAGCCGACCATCTGATCGACATGGGTCCCGGCGCCGGCGAGGCGGGTGGGCGCATCGTGGCACAGGGGACGCCAGTCGAGGTCGCGGCGGCGGACACCGCCACCTCCCGCTGGCTACGCGGGGAGGTGCCCACTGCCGAGTATGCTCGGAGGACGCCAGCGGCATGGATGACCGTTCGCAGTGCACGTGCCAACAACCTGCGCGGCATCAACGTTCGCTTCCCGCTGAAAGCGCTGGTTGGCCTTTGCGGCGTCTCTGGCTCTGGCAAGAGCACGCTCCTGGTCGACACTGTGGGGCGCGCCCTCGCGCCCAAGAAACAGACCACGTCCGTTGCCTACGAGGACGTTGAGCCGGGAGAGCACGAGGCGATCGTGGGCGCCCCAAGACGCGTGGTCGTGATCGACCAGTCCAAGGTGGGGGTGCGTAGCCCGGCCGATTATCTGGGGTTGAATGGGCCGATCCACAAGATCTATGCGGAGGGCGAGGACGCGCGGGCCCTGGGCCTGGACGAGAAGGCGCTGCGTCGCAGTTGCTCGGCCTGTGGCGGGAGCGGGTCGGTCCGGATCGACATGGACTTTCTGCCCGACGTCCACGTTCTCTGCGAGACGTGCGGTGGCACCGGGTACAGGCCAGAAGCCAGAGAGGTACGGCTGCACGGCGTGGCACTTCCGGACCTGTTTGTGATGACCATCGACCAGGCATATGGCTTGCTTTCGGGGTCGGAGCGGACTGCCCAACTGCTGGCAGCCGCGCGCCAGGTGGGCCTCGGTTACCTCGTGCTGCGTCAGCCCGGGCATGCGCTCTCGGGCGGTGAGGCGCAGCGGCTCAAGATCGTGAAGGAGCTGTGCCGCAAAGGCGGACCAGGGACGCTGTACATTCTAGACGAGCCGACGG
>CAZLMZ010000056.1:4462-15832 GCA_964560475.1 uncultured Anaerolineae bacterium | reverse complement strand
AGGTATAATAAGAGTTCGCTAGCAGTCTATTGCCCCCGCAGGGGGATCGCTCTTGATTTCTTGTGGGTGGGCCCCCGGTCTGCAAGCTGGAACGGGGGATTTTCTTTGCCACTCACCGTCCAGGAGGAAGATATCGTGTACGCGATTGTCCAAACAGGTGGAAAACAATACAAGGTGAGCGCAGGGCAGTTGCTCGACGTCGAGCTGCTTCCCCAGGAAGCAGGCGAACAGGTCGAGCTGGATCAGGTACTGATGGTGGTGGACGGCGAGGACGTTACCGTTGGAACGCCCGTGGTAGGCGGCGCGAGCGTCAAGGCGACCGTGACCGACCGGGTCAAGGGCGACAAGGTACGCATCTTTAAGTACAGCGGCAAGCGATATCGCCGCCGGCTGGGACATCGGCAGCTGTACACCCGCCTGCGCATCGACGAGATCGTGCTGTAGAGGAGCATAGCTATGGCTCACAAAAAGAGTGGTGGTTCAGCACGCAATGGGCGCGACAGCAAGTCAAAGCGCCGTGGTGTGAAAAAGTACGGTGGGGAACACGTGATCCCGGGCAATATCATTATCCGGCAGTGTGGCACGCGGATTCACCCGGGCACCAATGTCGGCATGGGCAGGGACTTTACGATCTTTGCCACCGAAGAGGGGTACGTGCGATACGAGTTCGCCTCCAAGGGACGCCGTCAGGTCAGCGTGTACCCGGAGAAGGACTGAGGACATGAAGAAAGACATTCATCCGAAATACTATCCCGAGGCAGTAGTGCGTTGTGCCTGCGGGAATACGTGGACTACAGGGTCGACGGTCCCTGAAGTAAGGACCGACGTTTGCTCGAATTGCCATCCTTTCTTTACTGGCGAGCAGCGAATCGTCGACACGGAAGGGCGCGTGGACCGCTTTTACCGGCGTTTGCGGCAGGCGCAACTGGCACAGCAGGGCGGCGAAGCCGAGGAAGCGGGCGAGCAAGAGACCGAAGCCAACGAGGGCGAGTAACAAGAGCCTGCGCAGCGGCGAGGGGCCAGGCTGGAGCCTGGCGATCCTGGCGGCTGTGCTTCCTGTGTGAGGAGACCCCGTGTACCCTCCGAGACCTGCGGGCTGGGTAGAGGTGATCTGTGGCAGTATGTTCAGCGGCAAGACTGAGGAGCTGATTCGGCGGGTGCGCCGGGCACAGATTGCTAGGCAAAAAGTCCAGGTGTTCAAGCCGGCGATCGATGATCGGTACGGTGTAGAAAAGATCACGTCTCACAATGGGCTGCACGTCGAAGCCATTCCCATTGCGGAGGCAATGCACATCCTCGACCAGGTCGGTCCGGAGACGACGGTCGTCGCTATTGATGAGGTCCAGTTCTTTGACTGGCAGATTGCCTCCGTCGTGAACGCGCTGGCGGAGCGGGGCATGCGCGTGATCGCCAGCGGGCTCGACATGGACTTTCGCGGGGAGCCCTTTGGCCCGATGCCGCAGTTGATGGCCGAAGCGGAGCAGGTCGACAAACTGCACGCAATCTGCATGGTCTGTGGTCAGGCCGCAACGCGCACGCAGCGCTTGATCGATGGCCAACCGGCTCTGTACACCGACCCGGTGATCCTGGTCGGTGCACGCGAGGTGTATGAGGCCCGCTGCCGGGAACACCACGAGGTGCCGGGCAAGCCCCCCAAGACAGTATAGGTGACCGGATGGATATGGACTGGCAAGAGTACGTTCAGGAGGTGCTGGTCCCCGAGGGGACGCTGCAGGAGCGCATCGCTGCGCTAGGGACACAGATCTCGGCGGATTATGAAGGAAAGGATCTGCTGCTGGTGTGTGTGCTCAAAGGCGGCGTGATGTTCCTGACCGACCTGATGCGGCACATCACCATCCCGCACCGCATCGATTTCATGGCCATTTCCAGCTACGGAACGGGGGCGCGTGAGTCGAGCGGCATCGTCCGCATCTTGATGGACCTGAGCACGGATATCAAGAATCGAGACGTCCTGATCGTGGAGGATATTATCGATACTGGGCACACGCTCGACTATATCCTGCGCTTGCTCAGGACGCGGAACCCGGCCTCGCTGCGCGTTTGCTGTCTGCTCGACAAGCCTTCGCGGCGAGAGGTCCCGATCGCCGTCGATTACCTGGGGTTCTCGATTCCGGACAAGTACGTGTTTGGCTATGGACTGGATCTCGACGAGTACTATCGCGATCTGCCGATGGTCGCCACCCTCAAGCCCGAGCTCTACGGTCGCTTTGTCCAGCCAGAAGTAGAGTAGATCGTCGAACGGATCGTAGAGCGGGGCCACAGCCGCAATGGCTGTGGCCCCGCTCTCTCTTTTTGCCACCCGGCGGAGCTAGCTCTTGCCCCACAATCTTCGCCACAACTGCCCGACTCCCCAGCGCGTGAGGATCGGTCGCAGGTCACGCCAGGCAAAATCCGGCTGATAACGCGCCGGGTTCTTGGCGCCGTATCGCTCGCTAACGTAGGCGTTCGTGATACGTGAGACCAGGGCATCTCCTTCCTCGCTCTTGAGCGAGGAAGAGAGCCTGGCAGCATACTCGTTGGGCGTATCGGCGAGCGCCATGTTGCAGCCGAACCAGTCGCCGCGACGGGTCATGCGATCATAGTATGCCCGCGCCGGTCTGACTTCATCCATCTGGCGGCGCCCTATCCACCACGCGATCAAGATGATGACGATGCTTACCGCGCCCACGCCGCCAATGCGCGTCCAAGTGCGGATGCGTTCACGCCTGCGCTGGGCGGCCACCAGCTGCCGGAGACGTTCGGCATCGACAGGACCGCCTGCGGCCAGAACGTCTTCCGGGATCTGGTCTTCCCAGTAGGGTTGGCCGCCTGAGGCACCTGCAGGTACGTCTGAGGAGGCTCCGGCAGGACGCGGGCGGATGATCACGGGCTCGCTCGCCGTTGGCTCGAACTCGACCCACCCAAAACGTGGGAAAAAGACCTCGACCCACGCGTGCGAATGATGCTGCCGCACCCGATAGATGCCGGTCTCTTCCTGAAAGTCCCCGCGCGAGTAGCCGGCAGCGATACGTGCCGGAATGCCGACCGAACGGGCCATCACGGCCATGGCCGAGGCATAGTAGTTGCAGTATCCCTCTTTCATCTCGAACAGGAAATAGTCGACCCGGTCGACGCCCTCTGGTGGCGTCTCGATCTGCTGGTTGTACGTGTACTCGCGGAGAAAAGCCTCTAGCGCTACGGCCTTGTCGTATTCGTTGTCATGCCCTGCGGTTACTTCCTCCGCCAGATCGCGAACGCGCTGGGGGAGGGTGTCGGGCAATTGCAGGTAGCGCTCGGTCCACGCGGGGTAATCTCCTCCGGCTTGCCGCATAGCATCCTCGTCGGCCATCGCGATGGTAGAGATGACGACATACGAGTCTGCGTTCTTGAACTTGTAGCGGCTATCCACTACCGAGACGCCGTCGATAGCCGGTCCATCGTTCCCCTCAATCGGGATGACCTCTGCCTTGATCGGCAGGCTGAACTGCTCCGGCTGTCCCAGCGCATAGACCTGAGTCGTCCCGGGCATATAGATGGTAAAGGTCTGCGTCACGGGCTTGCGGGCTTCGTAGGTAGGCATGGTGCCGGGTGCTTCACCCGGTTCGACGTTGACCAAGTTGCTGTCACTCAGCGTCCACGAACTGCCGTCGTACGTGTCATAGACCGCAGCTCGCCAGTATCGACCTCCGGTCGCCTGGACGTCCATCAGCGTCACGTTGCCCAGGCTCACTGCACCGCCGAGCCCAAGCGTATCCCCAAACCCACCATAGTTTGGCTCGACACGCTCCGACTGCAGCGTGGAAAAGAGGCGGATCCATTCTTCCTTGAGCCGATCCCACGGTTGGCCAAAGCGCGACAAGAAGGCCTCGGCACCCTCACTGGATGCAGCAGCGGGAAGGACCCAGGCCACGACGATCACGATCACCGCCAACGTTGCGCCATAGCGCAGAAAGGTATACACAATATCGGTGTCATACCGCGCCTGCCGGCTGCGCCAGCCGCGCTCCTGGGCATAGAGATTGTAGCGTACCATGAAGAGCAGGGTGAAGAGCAGGTAAGGGACCAGGACGAACGAGATGCGGTCGGGTCCATAGTAGAGGTTGATCAGCAGGGCCACGCCGCTTGGGAGGAGCGCTGCCCAGAGGCTATGAGCCCGGAATGAGAACCATATCGCAAAGTAGGTAATAAACCAAAAGAGGATCGTCATGACCACGGTGAACATGAGCGGGTCCGTGCCTACCTGGCCGCTCAACACTGTCTGCTGGAACCACGAGCCAATGCGATAGCCGAGTTCCAGGACCTTCTCTCGAGTTGAGAACGTGGTGGGCAACTGGAAGCTGATGATGAACATGCCCCAGCCGATGCCGTACACCAGGCTGAACAGGTGTGCCAGGAGCCAGGGCAGGCGGCTCTTGACCAGGAACAAGCTGGCCACGATGCTGCCCAGCGTGATCAGCACCAGGTGCCGGAGGCTCTCGTCGTACCCAGCCTCGTTGATCGACCACGTCACCATGATCAGTGCCAACGACAAAAAGATGAACGCTGACCAACCCTCTCTCATTCTCAGATCGATCTTGCGCTGCTTGAGGGCCAGGGTTGCCATACGACCTCCATGGGTAAGCATGCGAAGGTACTCACTATTGCACCGAATTATACAACGAGAGCGTGCCCGAAATCAAGTGCTGGACGGGCAGTGGCCGGGATTGTCGCAATTGACAACCCACGGCAAAGGTGATATGATGGCCCGCGTTGTCAGGGACTGCCTGGTCTAGCTGGGCGTAGGTTAGGTGGTACAGTTGCTGGACAACAGGCTTGTCGGTCGAGAGGGATGCCAACCTACGGTGGCGTCTCTTTTTGTGCGTTGGCCGCCTACCAGCGAGGATAGGAGACCGTGTTCAGGGCGTTCGGGGAGTGGTACGCGAATCTAGAGCCGCGCCAGCGAACCATCTATGGCCTGCTGATCGCTGTTATCCTGGCAACGGTGCCGTGCTACTGCCTGGGTGGCTGGGCACTGTCGCAGGATTTCCGTCTCATCCCGACGCCCACGCCGACTCCAGTGCCGACCGCTACGTACACTGCCGTCCCGCCCACGTTCACGCCGCGTCCAACATCCACGCCGACGGCAACCTTGGCCCCGACGCCTACGCAAGAGCCTTCGCCGACGATCACGCCTACGTGGACGTCGACGCCGACCCAGACGGCGACGTCGATACCCACCTCAACCGAGACGGCGACGCCCACATCTACTATGACAGGCACTCCAACTGCGACCGTGACGGGTACGGCGACGGTCACGCTTACCCCGACGGGGACACCTACGGGAACGGCCACAGCGATACCGACCGCTACGGCCACGGCAACGCTGGCTGCGACAGTGACCAACACGGCGGCACCGCCGACGGCGACGCCGACGGAGACAGCCACGTCGACCGCGACGCCGACGCAGACGCCGGTACCGACGCTATCTGTCGAGCCGGCGTCGGGCCTGCCAGGGATCACGATCACGATTCAGGGGCAAGATTTCGTCCCCTACGCTCAGTATATGTTCTACTGGGTTCCGCCCGATCTGCAGATTGGGCAGCCAGTGTATGCAGACGATCTTGGGGCGATCCTGCCGTTTACATATACCGTGCCTATCTCCGTCTCACACGGCCAGTACATTATCCTCGCGCGTCTGGAAGGGGACAAGCCGGCAGCCGAGGCGCCGTTCCGCGTGACGAGGTAGCGCCTTACACGGTGCGGGGAATGCCAGGCTGTCCCTGGACCGCCGTAGGCTGCAAAAGCCTGGCGGTCCCGGCGGTGGGCGCAATGTGTATATAGGCCGCGTGCGCAGGCTGTATTCTAATGGAGGTCGCTGTGGAGGTTGTTCCTTTTCTCAAGTCGCTCTCTGAATCGAGTGGCGTATCTGGCTATGAGCAGCAGGTGCGCGATCTCGTCACAGAGCAGTATGCCGCGCTTGCGGACGAGGTGCGTGTCGACGCGATGGGCAACGTCATTGCCCTGAAGAACGGAACTGGTGCGGCGCCACGTTTCCGCGTGATGTTGGCCGCTCACATGGACGAGATCGGCCTGATCGTGAGTATGCTCGACCAGGGCTTTCTGCGTTTCAACTCGGTGGGTGGCTTTGACCAGCGCACGCTGATGGGACAGGAAGTGGTCGTGCACGCACGGCGGGATCTGCCAGGCATCATTGGCAGTAGGCCGCCACACGTGCTGAGCGCGGAAGAGCGCAACAAGCCCGTGCCGATGGAGGATCTGTTCATCGACGTGGGCCTGGCGCAGCCAGAGCTGCAAGAGGTCGTGCGCGTCGGGGACCTGATCACCATCCGCCGCCCGTTCCTGGAACTGAGAAACGGGTTGGTGTGTGGGAAGGCCTTCGATGACCGGGCGGCAGTCGTGTCCGTTGCGGTCTGTCTCGACATGCTGCAGACGCTGAAGCACGAATGGGATGTCTTTGCCGTTGCCACAGTACAGGAGGAACTCGGCGTACGTGGTGCGATCACCAGCACCTATGGCATCGCGCCGGACATTGGCATCGCGATCGACGTCGGTTTCGGCAAGCAACCCGGAGTGTCGGAGGAGTATAGCATCGATCTGGACAAGGGACCGGCCCTCGCCATCGGGCCAAACATCCATCCAGCCATGTTCTCCGAGCTGAAGCGTGTTGCGGATGTCTTCGAGATCCCCGTACAGGTCGAGGTGGCGCCTCGGCCTACGGGGACAGACGCACGTGCGATCCAGGTGACGCGCGAGGGCATTCCCACGGCGCTGCTCAGTATTCCGCTCAGGAACATGCACACGCCGATCGAGATGCTCGCCGTAAAGGATCTCGTGCGGACGGGCCACCTGATGGCACAGTTTATTGCGGCGCTGGATGGCGCGTTCATCGACAAGTTGTCGTGGGAGGAGGAAGGCGTATGACCCTGGAAGCGCTATCGAACGCCTTTGGCCCTTCTGGGTGCGAGGCCAAGGTCCGCCGGGTGGTGATCGATGCCATTGCAGACAAGGTGGACGAGCTGCAGGTGGACCATCTGGGCAACGTCATCGCTCACCAGAAAGGTACCCAGTACCCGACCTTCAAGGTGATGGTTTCAGCGCACATGGACGAGGTTGGGTTCATGATCACGCACATCGATGACAACGGCTTATTGCATTTCACCAAGGTGGGGGGGATCGACGATCGCGTCCTGCCAGCCAAGGTCGTGCGAATCGGGCCATCGGAGATGCGGGGCGTGATTAGTGTGAAGCCCGTTCACCTGACGGACAGGGCAGAGCGCAACAAGGTGATCAGCTACGACAATATGGCGATCGATATCGGAGTCAGCTCCAAGGCAGAGGCGGAACGCCTGGTCGACAGGGGGGACTATGCCGTGTTTGACGTCGCCTTTGAGGATCTGGCAACGTCGAGCAGCCCAATGGCCAAGGGCAAGGCGTTCGACGACCGGGCTGGCTGCGCCGTGCTGATCGAGCTGATCGAACGTGGCCCCTATCCCTTTGACTTTTGGCCTGTGTTCACGACCATGGAAGAGGTGGGCTTGCGCGGGGCCCAGGTGGCCGCGTACCGGGTCATGCCAGACGCCGCTTTTGCCTTGGAGGGCACGATCTGCGACGACGGGCCTAGAGATGGGGATACGAGCCCGACCACGGCCGTCGGAAAAGGCCCGGCGATCAGTCCCATGGACCGTTCCGTGATCGCGGACCGGCGGCTAGTACGCTTGCTGATCGAGACGGCGGAAGCGGAGGGGATCCCCTATCAATTCAAGCAGCCGGGAAAGGGCGGCACAGACGCGGGCGCGATCCATCTGGCCAAGACCGGCGTGCCTTCGGTGCCGGTGAGCGTGCCCAGCCGCTATATTCACTCCCCCGTCTGTATGCTGAGCAAAGAGGACTTACGCAACACCGTACGGCTGATGACAGCCACGCTGCAGCGCATGACACCCGACGTCCTTTCGACCCGCTGAGGGCAGGCTCTGCACGACGATCCAGGAGAAGGAGTGCATCGATAGATGAAAGACACGATCAAGAAACTGGTTGAGACGTGGGGGCCGTCTGGCGCGGAGCACCGCGTCAGGGCACTGATCGAAGGTGAGATCGATGGCCTGGCAGACGAGACCCAGACTGACGCATTGGGCAACTTGATTGCCCTCAAGAAAGGCGATGGGAGCGGGAAGAAGGTGATGCTCTCCGCTCACATGGACGAGATCGGCGTCATTGTCTCGTGGGTTGATGAGAAGGGCTTTGTGCGCATCAACCCCATCGGTGGCGTACGGCCGCTGTACGAGGCGATGGGTCGCGTCGCTTTCGAGAACGGCACGATCGGCGTGATCGGCCTGGAAAAGATGGAGAAACCCGACCAGGTTCCACCCTTCGAAAAGCTCTACGTCGACGTCGGCGCATCGAGCCGCGAGGATTGCCCGGTCCAGGTTGGCGATTTCGGCAGTTTTGTCCGGCCCATGGTCGAGATTGGTGGCCACCTGACTGCGAAGGCGATGGACGACCGGATCGGCTGTGCGGTCCTGATACAGACGCTGCGCGAGCTCGATTCCTCGCCGCACGACGTGTACTTTTGCTTTAGCTCACAGGAAGAGGTGGGCTTGCGTGGGGCCATGACCGGCGCTTTTGGCATCTCGCCGGACGTGGGCATTGCCATCGACGTCACAGGCGCCGGCGACACGCCCGAGCCGCAATCCAAGATGGCGACCCAGCTCGACAATGGGCCGGCGATCAAGGTCAAGGACGGCGGTATGCTGGCTACTCCGTGGGTGAAAGAATGGATGATCCGGACTGCCGAAGCGAACGCCATTCCCTACCAACTGGAGGTGCTCGCCGGAGGCACGACAGATGCCCGGGCGATCCAGACCACGCAGGCGGGGATTCCTGCGGGCTGTCTGTCGATCGTCACGCGCTACATCCATTCACCGTCAGAGACGCTGAGCTACAGCGACGTGCTGAACAGTGTCAAGCTCTTGCTAGCGATGCTGTCCAAGCCGATCGAATCATAGCGCCGCGGAAAGCTGTCTGTTCGTTTCGTACAGCCAGGCTCCTTTGCGCTCGCAAGGGGGCCTGGCTGTTGCTCACGGCTAGCCGCGCAGCCTTTCCGCTTCTGCAAAGCCGCGATCGAGTGCCCGCAAGTTGATCTCGCGCGTCCCACGCGGCGCGCGAGCGAGCACAGCTTCCTGGAGTGCCTGCCGCGCGACGAGGTCGGTCAGTCCTACGAGAAAGCCCAAGGCAACGACGCTCGCCGTGATCTCGTGTTCGGTGGCCTCGACGGCCCAGGTCGTGAGATCTGCCCGGATCGCGCGGAGCGAAGGGATACGCTGTACGTGCGCCGTATCCACGATCAACAGACCGTTGCGCTTGAGTATCGGATAGTACTTGTCGCACGCCTGCTGGCTCATGCAGAGCAGGATGTCTGCGACCAGGATCTCTGGGTAGTCGATCTCGCTGTCGGAGATGAGCACATCCGAGCTGCTCGCCCCGCCGCGCGCTTCTGGCCCATAGCTCTGTGTCTGGACCGCGTACTTGTCATCTCGGATCGCTGCGTCTGCCAGGATCACGCCGGCCAGAACCATGCCCTGCCCCCCCATGCCGGCGAGCCGGACCTCCAACCGATCGCTCATTCCACTTCTCCGACCGGCACCCCAGGTTCTCTAGTTGGCTCGTCCTCTTCTCTCGCGGCAATCTCGGCCTGCGCGGCGGCGATGATCCCTTCGTAGAGTTCTGTATATTCGGGGATATCGCGGTCGGCGAATACACCGCGTACGATCTTGTCCGCGAGCTCCTGTTTGCTCAGCTTGGATGCCTGTGCAGATGTGATCGACTGCTCCTTGATTTGGCGCATCATGTCGGTGGCCCGGCCCATCTGATTCTGCTTGCCGAACGTGGTGTGGCAGTAGCTGACTGCCTCTATCACAGAAAATCCGCTTCTGGACAGTCCCTCGACGATAAAGCGCTGCAGTTCGCGCGCGTGATAGACTGTGCTGCGCGCAACATAGGCCGCGCCAGCGGCTTGTGCCAGTTCGGCAATCGGGAATGGTTGCTCGATGTGGCCATAGGGTGCTGTGGATGCCAATGCATCGCGCGGCGTCGTCGGTGAGTACTGGCCGCCCGTCATGCCATAGGTCTGGTTGTTGATCACGACTGCAGTGAGGCCTATGTTGCGTCGTGCGGCGTGAATAAAGTGGTTGCCGCCGATTGCCAGGGCGTCTCCGTCCCCCATCACGACCAGCACCTTCATCCACGGGCGGACCATCTTCAGGCCAGTGGCAAAGGCCAGGGCACGGCCGTGTGTCGTGTGCATGGTGTTGAGGTCGACGTAGACAGGCATGCGCCCACTGCAGCCAATGCCCGAGATCATGGCCACTTCGTTCTTGTCGAGGCCCAGATCGTCGATGGCGCGGATGACGGCGCTGAGGACGATGCCGTTGCCACACCCCGCGCACCACACGTTCGGGAACTTTTTGCTGTGCCGTAAGTACCGCTCGTGTACGCGTGACTCAAGCGGGCGCACCGGCGGTCCATTGCTCATCGATATCCCCTTCCTACACTGGGCTGCTCGACTGCATCGAGAATCTGGTCGGGGGTAACCATCTCCCCGTCTGCGCGGTTCACACGTACCACTTTGTGCTTGCCCACCACACGCTCTACCTCCAGGGCGAGCTGTCCGCGATTCATCTCGGGTACGATCACGCGATGCAACCGCTCTGCCGCCGTCTCTACCCGCTCTTCTGGAAAGGGCCACAGCGTGCGGAGCTTGAGCAGGCTGACGCGGGAACCCTGTTCGCGCGCCATCTTGACGGCTCGCTGTGCAGAGCGTGCGGTGGCGCCGTAGGCGATCACGATCACCTCTGCCCGATCCAGATGCTCATCCTCTTCATAGTCCACAATCTCGCTCAACCCGCGCTCAATCTTGCCAAAGACGCGCGACAGCCAGGGATCGATCTCGTCGAGTCGCTGCGTGGGGTAACCCAGCTCGTCGTGAAAGAGCCCGGTAATGTGGTAGCGATAGCCCTCCCCAAATGGAACCAGTGGCGGTACGTCCTGCGGCTCATTTACGTAGGCCTTGTACCACTCGGGAGGAACCTCTGTTGGCGCACGATCCCAGACGTCAAGTTGCTGCGGATCAGGCAGCGCGACGCCTTCTCGCATGTGGCCGATCATGGCATCCATGAGCAGGATCACCGGCGTCCGGTATCGCTCTGAGAGGTTGAAGGCACGCACGGTCAGTTCAAATGTCTCGCGGACCGAAGAGGGGCACAGGACAATGATCGGGTGGTCGCCGTGCGTTCCCCACCTGGATTGCATCACGTCGCCCTGTGAAGGCTGGGTGGGCAGGCCGGTGCTGGGGCCTGCTCGCTGGACGTCGACGAT
>CAZLMZ010000056.1:0-4362 GCA_964560475.1 uncultured Anaerolineae bacterium | reverse complement strand
GTGAAGGCTGGGTGGGCAGGCCGGTGCTGGGGCCTGCTCGCTGGACGTCGACGATTACGCAGGGGATTTCGGCCATAGCTGCATAGCCAATGTTCTCCTGCATGAGCGAGAAGCCCGGTCCACTGGTGGCGGTCATCGACTTACATCCACCGACCGACCCACCGATCACGGCGGCGATGCTCGCGATCTCGTCCTCCATCTGGATGAACTTGCCACCTACCTGTGGCAGACGTCGCGCCAGAATCTCGGCGATCTCGGTCGCCGGAGTGATGGGATAGCCGGCGAAAAAGCGACAGCCAGCAGCGATCGCCCCTTCCGCACAAGCTTCGTTGCCCTGCATCAGGCGCGCTGTCATCGTGGCTCCGCCTCCCCGTCATCGTCTTGCTCGGGTGGCAGCTCGTCCCCCTGGTCGTATTCGGTGATAAAGATGGCGAAATCTGGACAGTGGAGCTCACACCAACGACAGGCGGTGCAATTCTCAGGATAAATGGGCTTTGGCCGGTTGTCGAGCCCCAATACCAACACGCCCTGCGGACAGAATTCGATACAGAGGCCGCAGCCCTTGCACCAGTTGTCAAAAACGTGAACCTCGCCCCGAGGCAGGCGGCGGTTCCGCCGCTGAGAATCCGTGGGACGAGGTTCGTCCCCAACCTCTACGCAGGTTGGGTCATGGTCTGCAGTCATCTATGTTCCTCCTCGAACACGGACGTCTTCCTTGTAGATGATGATACGCAAAAAGATGCTTCGTGTCAAGCGTTGGGTTATGGTACTGGTAGCTGGATCGGTGCGGCTGCGCCTTCCCGTGATGCACGCGGCTCGGCCTGAAGTTGTTGCGCAAAAAGGCTCTGCCATTTCGCTGCACTCAGGTCTCTCGTCTTGCGGAAGATGAGGACTAGCGGATGGTCATAGTCGTAGAAGCTCTGATCGGCTGATAGATCGTTGATCTCGATCGGACCGAGGCCAGGAGAAGCGGTGAACTTGGCAGCAAGCTCGAACCCGAGTTGCCCGGTAAACAGCAGCTCATAGTAGCGGATGGCGACCGGGTAGCGCCACGGGGCGCGCGCGACCGAGAGGTAGATGCGAGGCGTCGAGAGAACGACGAAATCGGCCTGCTGCAGCGCGTCCGCAATGTGCTCCAGCTTTTGTTCGGGCGGCATGTCTTCGTAAATGTGCATCCAGATGTCGCGGCCCAGGAAGCCATATCCGGCACGGTACAGATCACGGGCGGGGAGGTCAGACGGCAGCGGGTCGCCCCACGCTTCCCAGGTGTAGGTCGATCCTTGTGGTGCGTTCTCGTAGAACCACAGCGATGCCGCGACCCAGGGGTGCATCTGCGCCCACACGCGTGTGTAGGCCAAGGACCAGAACGAGCTCGACAGCAGGACGAGGGCGAATGGTGTGCTCTTGAGCAACGTACGTACGCCGGCAGAGGCGCGGCCTCGACGACGCCACAGGCCGGAGAGCCAGCGCCCTAGCCAGAGGAGGAGGTCCGCTGCCAGCAAGCATAGGACTGGCGTGAGCGGGAGCATGTAGCGCAGGAACTTGACCTCGAGGCGCGCCGTGTAGGCAAAGTAGGGCACCGCCCAGCCCAGGAGGACCAGCAGCCCGGCGTGCCTGGGATCACTCATCCAGTTCTGCAGCTTGCCCTGTACTGCCCGTAGGAGGCGGTGAGCGTCACGCCGGACAGGCGCTGTGTCGAAAGCTGGCGGCCGCGCCCGAACAAGGCCGATGAGGAGCACCGCGGCGGCACTCACTGTCCCTGCTACTGCCGCGACGCCGAGCGGGAGCCCCATGCCCCACAGGACGAGGTTCTTGAGCTGGAAGAGATAAGGCAGGGTGTTGATGTACTGTCGTGTGTAGGGCCAGTCCGTTTCGCCGGTGACCATCTTGGCCTGGACGCCGATCGCCTGGACATAGGTATAGGGATCGCGAACCGCATAGTACTCGAACGTGGCAAAGCCGAGGAACCAGAAGAGCAGCGTCAAGGGCACGCAGAAGGCCAGCAGGTCGCGCAGCGGGCGTTTTCCGCCCAGCCAGGCAGCGATATAGGCGGCCCCAATCCCTGCACCCAACGTGATCGCATTGAACTTGGTCGCCATACCCAGCCCAAGCAGCGTGCCCATACCGATGGCGTTCCCCACGCTGCCGCTCTGCGCGAAGCGGACCGCAAAGAGCAGTCCCGCGGTGAGCATGGCTGTCATCAGTAGGTCGACGGTCATGAAATGCGAGAGCTGGACGTGCAGCACACACGTGGCAAGAAACGCTGCCCCGAGCAGCGCCACCGTGCCGCCAAAGACGCGTTGGCCAATGCGATAGACCCAGAACACAGTGAGCACCGCAAAGAGCACGGTGATCGAGCGTCCGATGATGCCATAGGCATTGTAGCTGTCCAGGCTGGGATCGCCGCTCAGCTTGGCGAGGAGGACGGCGGTAGCGCGGTACAGATACACCGGGAGCGTCCCATAGGCCAGGTCGTAATGCCTGCCCGTTCCGTCGGGGATCAGCTTGCGCGGGTTCAGCGGGCTGTGTGCTGGGTCGTTCAGGATCAAGTTCCAGTCGATGGGAGAGGGCAGGGCGAGGCGCTGCATGGTATTGGCAAGGTGTCGTTCGTCGGGATGCGGGTAGCCAGGCAGCCCATCCTCCCAGCGCAGACCATAGAGGCGAAAGGAAGCCGCGACGAGCAAGATCAGGGCGAGGGCCGCCGGGGCATAGCGGACGGTCTTGTGCATCGGCTTTGCAGGCAACGATCCGGTAGACAAGATAATGGACGCCTAGGACAGGTAGGGCGTGATCCGCCACCAGTATAGAGAACCTATTGTACCCGAAAAGATCGGCCATCGCAAGCAAAATCGCGGTCGCGCCGGCCGATCACGTGTGGTGATCGTGTGTCAGCGCGCTATGGCTCTCCCTGCAGCTCGAGGCTGACCACCTCCGGCCGCGCCAGGAAGCGCGCGCGAGGCATCGGCCCGCCCTCGAAGCCGAGGCCGCGCGTGACGTACATTGTCGTCTCTTGCACGTGATAGAGGCCCGCTTCGTAGCGCTTGCCGTAGACCGAGCCCGTGACGACGGCACCGTAGAAAGGGAGGTCGATCTGTCCGCCGTGCGTGTGCCCGGCCAGGTAGAGATCGATATGGCGCGCGGCTGCCCGGGATATCAGGTCGGGAGAGTGATAGAGGAGGAGCGTGAACGTGTCTTTGGGGACGCCGCGATAAGCCTGGGTGAGCCGCGCCGAGTCAAGGCTGCGGGCATGGCTGCAGGCCACACCGACCAGCGCGATGCGTTGTCCCCGCACATCGAGTGTGACGGTCTCCTGCTCCAGCCACACGATCGGCGTCCCGGTGATCAGCTCCTCCATGAACGCCGGGCTCGATTCGACACTGCCGCGCACGGCATAGATGCCGTATGGCGCGCGCAACTGCCCGACGAACTCGCGGAACTGCTGCGCCGAAACTGGATCCGACAAGTAAGACGTGTTCAGGTAGTCGCCAACAAGCACGATCAGGTCCGGCTCGAGCGCATTGACCTCCCGCACGACGTGCGCTTCGCGGTAGCTGGTACGCTCGACGTGGATGTCGCTGAGCAGCACGACCCGCACTGGCGGCGCATTCTCATCCAGCCGGCTGAAAGCCAGGCTGAGCTCGGTTGTCTCTACCCAGAGCGGCTCGACCACGTAGGCGTACACCTGGATCAAGGTGAGCGATGCTTGTGCGACCAGGTAGAATGCGAGCAGCAGGCGTGGGTAAGGGCGCCCAGCACTACGATGCACGAACCGGGGCATGAATAGGGCGGTGCCAGCCAGGGCGACCAGGAGGGCGAGGCGGACCAAGACGCTCGCCACGAGAGGGAACCAGATTTCGGTCGAGAAGGAGAGCTTGAGCAGTGGCAGCGCGCGCAGCAGAGCCCAGTCGGCGACGCCAAAGAGGGCGCAGACGAGGAGCGGGTATGCTCTGGCACCCATCTCCCCAAACCGGTGTAACCCGGCGGGCTGAAAGCGGGCTGCGCGAGCGTGCTCGTCTGGCGGAGGCATAGCCCCAGGGATCGGACCGCTTCCACGTCGGTGTTCTGTAGTATTGTTAGCTGACACTGGGAAGGCAGGCTCCTTGGCGCGCGGCAGCATGCGCTGCTGCGCTGCGAGAATGGGGACCAACATACCACAGCTAGGCCGCGTCGTCAAGCCGGCGCACCCCTCGTTTCTTGATGGACCGAGGGCCAGCGATGCCCGCCGGGGTTTTGGCGAATCGACCTCTTTGCGGTAGAATCAGCACAGACTCATCCTCCGGGATAACAAGACGAGCCGGTTCTTTCAACGTGTGCGCCAGTTGACGAGGGAGGGGATATGAGAAGGCACCAACTGATCGAGAT
>CAZLMZ010000055.1:0-16022 GCA_964560475.1 uncultured Anaerolineae bacterium | reverse complement strand
ACCGGATCAGGCCAATGTTCTGCTCGTACAGGTTATAGATGTTCGGCCGGCGAGGCTGGAGGCGAATGCCCTCTTCTGCATCGGGCGGCACCCACTCGCCGCGCTCGATGCGCACGACGGCGCCTCGCCCCCGCTCGCTGTTGATCAGGTACCACGTCTCACGCGGCCGTCCCGGGCGCTCGACGGCGACCTCGAGCAGCGTGCCGCGGGCCACGGCGCGCTCTAGCCCGAGGCGCAGCGCCTCCTCGGCCGGCAGATCGGCATCCCCCAGCCCGGCCATCAAGACCGCGTCGCCGCTCAACTCGGTATGGGTCACGTGCCGCATCTCACCCGTTTTCTGCTGCACGAGCCACAGGCAGTAGAGCGTCACCTTGAGCTCAGAGAGGTCATCGATGGCCGGCATCAGCTCGCTGAAGAACAGATCCGGCATCTCAGTGAACTCGCGCAGCCCGTCCGGAAAGCCGCTGAATGCTTCCATCAGAAGTCCAGATCCTCGCGGAACATCTCCACCTCGAGGAACTGGGCCAGTTCCTTCTTGAAAAAGAGCGGGATCATGCCCGTCGGCCCGTTGCGGTGCTTGGAGATGATAATCTCGGCGATGTTGGGCTGTTCCGTCTCGGGCGTGTAATACTCGTCGCGATAGATGAACATGACGATGTCCGAGTCTTGCTCGATCGATCCACTTTCGCGCAGATCCGACAGCATGGGGCGCTTGTCGTTGCGCTGCTCGACGGCGCGCGAGAGCTGCGAACCGACGACGACGGGGATGTTCAGCTCACGCGCCAGTCCCTTGAGCGCGCGGGAGAGAAACGAGATCTCTTGCACGCGGTTCTCGCTGTGGCGATCGCTCTGCATGAGCTGCAGGTAGTCGATGACCAACAGGTCGAGGCCGTACTCGGCATAGAGACGGCGCGCCTTGGTCCGCACCTGCATGGCCGAGATTGACGGGGTATCGTCGATGAACATCATCGTCTCGGACAGCGCGCCGGTGGCCTGGATAAAGGTGGGCCACTCTTCCTCGCGCAGGGTGCCAATGCGCAGCCGCTGCGAATCGATGCCCGTCTCGGACGAGACCAGGCGCTGCACCAACTGCTCGGCCGACATCTCCAGGCTAAAGAAGGCAACGCGCTGGTTGTACTTGCGTGCCGCGTTGAGGGCAAAAGCCAACATGAGGCTGGTCTTGCCCATGGACGGCCTTGCAGCGACGATGATCAGGTCCGAATCCTGCATCCCGCCCAGGATCTTGTCCAACTGGCGAAAGCCGGTGGGCACGCCGATGGTCTCGCCCTTGTGCTGATAGAGATAATCGATCCGGTCATAGTACTCGCTGACCACGTCCCGGATCGGCCTTATGTCGCGCGCGATCCGCCGCTGCGAGACGCCAAACAGGACCTGCTCCGCCCGATCCACGACCTCGTCGACGTCGTCCGTGTCCTGATAGGCCAGCGCGGCAATTTCACCGGCCGCGCCGATCAAGCGGCGCAGGGTACTGGTCCGCTCGACGATCCGGCCATAGTGCTCGATGTTGAGCGCAGTGGGGGTCGAGTTGATCAGCGCAGTGAGATAGGCGGCGCCGCCCAACTCGGCCAGGCGCTCCCGTCGCTCCAGCTCGTCGCACAGGGTCACGAAATCCACCGCTTCTCGCCGCTCGTGGAGGCTGCTGATCGCATCATAGATCCACTGGTGCCGCTCGACGTAAAAGTCCTCGTCCCGGAGAAAAGTGTTGACCTTGAAGATGGCATCCGGGTCGATCAGCAGCGCCCCAAGCACGGCTTGCTCGGCCTCGACGTTGTGGGGTACCATCTTGTCCGGAACGATGACTTGTTCGCTCATATTCGCCTCATCACATGCCACCATTCGCCACGGTGGCGACACAGCACAGGGGAAAGAGCCGCATCTGGGATGCGGCTCAGGGGTCTATTGGGTAGACGTACGGGCTATTGATCTTCGAGCTCGTCCAGGTCCAGGGTGTCCACAAAGTCGCGAAAGATGGACAATCCCTCTTGGTCTTCCGGCAGCTCTTCCGCAGGCCACACACCTGCCTCTTCCATCACTTCCTCGGCAACATAGATCGGAACCTTGGCACGGACGGCGATGGCGATGCTGTCGCTGGAGCGCGAATCGATGTCGACCGCTTCTCCATCCCGCACCACGTGCAGCAGCGCATAGAAGATATTGTCCCGCAGCTCGCTGATCAAGACGTATTCCAGGTGCCCTCCCAGTGCCTTGACGCAGTTCAGCAGCAGGTCGTGTGTCAGTGGACGAGAATGCCTGTATCCCTTGAGTTCGAGGGAGATAGCTTCGGCTTCGGGAACGCCGATGTAGATCGGTAGCTGGCGCTCTTGATCCGTTTCCTTGAGCAGAACCAGGCGCTCCTGCCCGGTCAACCGCACCCGAATAGTATCGACCCCAACCTCGATCATACTGACCTCCGGATATTCTTCACATTCACAGTAAAGCTTACTTACTGCACGCCGATTATACCACAATCACCGCCCGCCGACAAAGGTTTGGGCGCCGAAATGGCAAAAGTGATTGACTGTGCCCTGCACTTGTGTTATAGTTACCTATCCGCGCATCGCCGCAAAAGGGCAAGAAGGAAGGAAAGTACCTGTTGAGGAATTCCGTCAAGGGATCGCCAGCGTGAGAATCGGGACTGTGAGAGCACTCTCCCTTGTATTCGTGCTGATCGTTTCGGGGTGTGCGCGGGCAGCGGCCGGGCAGGAGCAGGAGGCCGTCGCTTCCCCTACCGTGCCCCCGATCGGGGTGACGGTGGGCACGCGGGCACCTGACCTGAAACTGCGGGCCCTCGATGGCGACACGATCCGCCTGAGCGACCTGCGCGGGCAGCCGGTGATGATCAACTTTTGGGCCGTGTGGTGTGGCTTTTGCCGGACCGAGCTGCCCGAGATGCAGCAGGCGTTCGAGGCCTACCGGGATCAGGGGTTCATCATCCTGGCGGTAGACGTGCAGGAAGACCGGTCGGTGGTTGCGCCCTTGGTGGACGAACTGGGCCTCGCCTTCCCGATCTTGCTCGACAGCGAGGCCGAGGTGTCCCGCTCGTATCGCGTTCGCGGCCTGCCGACCAGTTACTTTGTGGACCAGAACGGCGTAATCATTGGTAGAGAGCTAGGGGCTATAGACAAGGCATGGATAGAGACCTATCTGGCGCGAGCAGGAGTCGAATAGCAGTGCAAGAGTCATCCACGGCGGTCACAGGATGGCGGCGTGACCTGGTACTCTTTTTAGATCGCCAGATCTACCGCCTCGCGAGGCACTGGTTGGCTGTGTTCAACGTGCTGACGGGGCTCTATGTCCTGCTGCCGGTCCTCGCCCCTGTGCTGATGGCGGCGGGCGCGCCGCAGGTTGGGCGCCTGATCTACTTTGCCTACCGGCCGGCGTGTCACCAGTTGCCCGAGCGCACCTTTTTCCTGTTTGGGCCGCAGCCCAGCTATTCGCTGGACGAGCTGTGGGCGACGGGGGCGGTCGACCCCGCCGCTGGCCTCCTGGCGCGGCAGCGCTTCCTGGGTATGGCCCAGATCGGGTGGAAAATGGCGATCTGCCAGCGCGACATTGCCATGTATGGGTCGCTGTTCGTCGGCGGGCTCGTGTTCGGGCTGCTGCGCAAGCGCTTGCAGCCCCTCTCGCTGCTCGGTTATGCACTGTGCCTGGTTCCCATGTTCATCGATGGCAGCACGCAGTTGGTCGGCCTCCACGAGAGCACCCCGCTGCTCCGCGTGTTGACGGGAACCATAGTGGGCCTGGGCACGGTGTGGGTGCTCTACCCGCGCCTCGACAGCGCATTCGCCGAGGTCCGCGAACAGGCCAACCAGCGCGTGCACCTGGAATAGGGCACAGGCGGTGCTGTATCTGCTTGTTTCGTGACGCGTTGTGTGGTATAATCTCCGGCCTGAGAGAGCGAGGGAGACGCAAGCGACGACGCCACTGCCGGCTCGTGCTCAAGGCAGGCTCAATCGAGCATCACAGCGTCGGGGTTGGATGTAGGTATGTATTCGCTGCTGTAGCAGCAATCACATAAAGGAGAAGGTGGATGCCGAACTTTGGTGTGTGGGAATGGCTGGTCATCCTGGTCATCGTCCTGGTGATCTTTGGGGCCAGCCGCCTCAAGGACATTGGCTCCGGGCTGGGTGGCGCGATCAACGCCTTCCGCAACGAGGTCAAGCAGGGCCGGGAAGAGGGCGAGGACGAAGAGAAAGAAAAGAAGGCCAAGGCCGCTGCCCCCGCGCAAGCCGCGCAGGCTGCACCGGCCGCACCGGCCAAGGAAGTACCCCAGCCCGAAGAGAGCGAGAGCTAGTTCGCCCGCGACACCTGTCGATAGATCGCAGCTCACGCATACCGCTAAGCCGCTGTATGATCGCCTGTATCACTGTGTGGTGCGATCTACCGACAGGGCCTTTATCACCATCCCGTCCCGCAAGCGGAACGATTTCACCAGGGTCCGCGCAGCCGCAGCGCCGCCTGTTCTACCTCAGACGAACGGCATGCGGTCATGACGACCGCCACGGTCGTGACGACCGTGGGGCGATCAGAACCGCTTCATGCGCATCCACAGCTTGCGCAGGCCGGCGGCAGAGAGGACGTCGTCGACGAGGATGCGCCATGCCCGGCGCGGAGTAAAGGCATAGAAGCGCAGGTAGGCCCATTTCTTGAGCAGATCGAGCGTGCGCGGGGAGAGCACCTCCCGCGACTTGTAGACCGACCGCGCATAGTAATCGAACTCTTGTAGGTCGTGCCCCACCAGCTCGCGCGTCTTGTCCCACAGGTACGTGCCGGGAAGGGGCGTGGTCACGTTAAAGGCCGCCTCGTCGATCCGTAGACGGGCGGCATACTCGATCGTGTGGATGACCTCGCGCAGGCTCTCGCCAGGCGCACCGAGCATGAAATAGCCGCCGATGCGCAGCCCGAGCTCGTTGCAGATCGCAACCGCACTCCGCACCTCCTCGACCGTGATCCGCTTGTCATAGATCTCGTCCAAGATGCGCTGTGTGCCGCTCTCGATCCCCATGTTAACCTGCACCAGCCCGGCGCGGACCATCTCCTCCATCAGCTCTGGCCCCTGTACTACCAGGTCGGCGCGGACGTTACATCCCCACTGCAGATCGAGCCCAGAGGACTGCAGCGCGTGTGCCAGGTCGAGCGCCCAATGGTTGTGGGCGATAAAGGTATCGTCCTCGAGCATGAACGCGTCGAGGTGATAGACCTCGCGCAGCTCGCGCAGCTCGTCCATCACGTGTGCCACCGGGCGGCGGCGCAGGCGATGACCAAAGAGCCGGTCGAGCGTGGGCTGGCAGTAGGTGCAAGAAAAGGGACAGCCGCGCGACGCGATCACGGAGGTGCCGCGCAGCTCGGGCGACGCGGCGGTCAGGCTGTACCACGCCCTGGCATAGGCGTCCATGTCGATCAGGTCGCGCGCCGGGTGGGGGAGCGCGCCGAGATCGTGGATCGGTAGGCGCGGCGGGTTACGAACCACGTGGTCAGCATCGCGCTTGAACCACAAACCATCGATGTCCTCGGGGTCGCCCCCGGCGGCGACGAGCTCGTGCAGGGTCTCCTCTGCTTCACCCAGGACGATGACGTCGACGCAATCGTGCGCGATCGCCTCTTCGGGGAGGACGGTGGGATGAGGCCCGCCCCATACGACGAGCGGCCTGTTGGGCGCATCGTGGGCAATGCGCGAGGCATAGATCGCCTCGTTGAGCATGGGAGTCATCACCGATACGCCGACCAGGTCGTACGCCTTGGCACCAAGCTGCTCGCGCATCAACTGCAGCGGCCGCCGCGCAAAGGTGGGGTCGATCACGTCGATCTCGACCGCCGGATCATGGGCGCGGACGTACGCGGCCAGGGAGAGGATGCCCAACGGCGGCTGGCCGGATGGATAGCGTGTCCTGGGGAAAACGAGTGCGATCTTCACTCTTGTGCCTCGCCTTCAGGCTCCACGCGCAGCCCCCGCATGCCTTCGATCGCATAGAGCACCCCGCCGATCAGGCCCGGGACCAGCGTCTGCGCGGCAAACTGAGCCAGCCCCATCGCCGTGGCGGCGGCGCTGGTCACGCCGACGGTGCCATAGAACATCATGTGCGCCGTCTCGCGCACGCCCAACCCACCGATGGACGGCACGAGGAGCGAGATGGAGAGCATCGGTGCGAAAGCGAAAAAGATCCAGAAGGGGCGATCGACGTTCAGCCCGCGCGCGATCGTATAGTTGATCGTGATGTTGATCAGGTTAAAGAGGAGCGAGACTGCGCTCGCCTGTCCCAACGCCCTGCGCCCGCAGCGGCTGACCGCCTGGTAAAAGCGCTCCAGCTTGGCCTGCCCTGGCAATCTGATCTTGCCACCCAGCCAGGGGAGGAACGCGGTGCCCATCACGATCCACCCGCCGACCACGGCCGCGCCTGAAACGACGCTGAGGAGCAGGACGGTATCCGTGGGGACGTAACGCGCGGCAAAGGGCATGGCGATCAGGCCGAGGATAAAGAGCACCCACAGCCCGTTGGCCCGGTCGACCAACACCGTCCCGATCGCCTCGGGCGTGCGCTTGCTCTGGCGGGCCAGCTCCATCGTCCGCACCGCGTCGCCGCCAAAGCCGCTCGGCAAAAAGATGTTGAAGAAAGTGCCCACGAAATAGAGCCCCACCAGCCGCCGCAGGTCCACGTCGATCTGGAGCGCGCGCAGGAGCGCGCGCCAGCGCACGGCGCGCAGGGCCACGCCGAGGATCGCCAGCAGCGCCGCAGCCGCCAGGTAGCCCCAGTGTGCGTCCGCCACGACCCCCGCCAGTTCACCCAGGTCGACGCGCACCAGCAGTACGTAGGCCAGCATGCCGACGCTGATGGCGACCTTGAGCACGTTGAACAGCCTGGCCCGGCGTTTCTGCCTGGCCTTCTCTTGTATTTGCAGGCTCGTACCCATGTTCACCTCACCTCGACCGGCGCGAGCAGCACGCGATCGGCGATCGCCTGCCCGTCGACCACGACCGGCAGGCGCCCCATCGAGCGCCGGTACAGCCCCAGCTCGAGATATGCCTGCGTCCCCCGCGCGCTGTTTGGACTCACCTGGAAACGATGGACCTGCACCACGATATCCCCCGGATACCAGCCGGTCGGGGGGCAGTCGAGCACGTCCACGCTGCCGATCAGGTTGCTGTCCACGTCGAGCAGGTGCACGAAGGTGACCCAGTCATCCTCCTGCGACACCCTTTCGAGCGCGCGCCAGTACGTGATCAGCTCGACCATATCTCCCGGCTGGAAGGATATGCCATCGAGCCGGTAGCCGACGAGCGCCGCCAGGTCGCCGAAGCAGGCCTCTCCCTGCAGCGCCTGCCGCAGCTCGGGCCGATCGAAGCGCGTCTCCGGGCTGACCCACAGCGGCGAGCTGGCCTGCAAGGTTTCGAGGGTCTGCGCCAGCGCCTCCCCGCCCTGCCAGAGCCAGACGTCAAAGGTCGGGTTCTCGTCTGCCGGGTCGAGCTGCTGCTGCTCGATCCACGTCGCCCCGGCCTCGAACTCGGCGCGCAGCGCCGGATCGAGCGGGGTCTTGGCCGAAAAGACATAGCGCGCCTCGCCCGTGCCAGGATACACGATCCCGCCGCGCCCGTCAAACCAGCGCACGGCCAGGTCCGGACGCTGGGCTACGTAGCGAAAGATCCAGGGATCGTGATAGTAGAGCGGGTGCAGGGCCGAGATCCCGATCGCCTCCCGCGCTGGTCGATCGCGCAGGTACTGCGCCGTGGCGACCAGGTTCTGGTTGTAGATCATGCGTGCCTCGGGGTCGGTCGCCCACTCGATGAAATAGGTCCGGTACGTGCGCCCGGCCTCGACGCCCAGCACGGCCAGGACGAGGACGATCCAGGCGGCGTTCGCCCACAGGGGAGCGGCGGACGGGGCACGGCGGCGAGCGAGTGCCTGCAGCCCGCGGTAGGCGGCAGAGAATGCACCCGCGGCGAGGAGGTAGGTGGCCGGCTGGGCGACGATGGCCCGCAAATAGATCCCCTCATTGGTCGTAGGCATGGCCGGTGCCAGGCCGACCAGCAGCCAGATCAGCAGGAACGCCTGGCGCGGCTGGCGCCAGTGCCACGCCGCCCACGCTACCCCGCCGTAAAAGGCAAGCGATCCGACCCAGTTAAAGATGGGCCGGCCCGGGATATTGTAGGCCCAGAAGCGGTCGCCGACCCAGGAAAAGACACGCAGCGCGTCCCAGGTGTGGCGCAGCACCTCCCTGGGCTTACCCTGCAAGAGCTCGCGGATTGGGTTCATCATCACGTCGACGCGCACCTCAGCGCCGGGGTGGGTGCCCAGGTAGATCGCCAGGGGGAGAACGATCAGCGCGGCCACGGCGAGGGTGACGGCGGCGACCGGCCACGCACGCCGGAACGCGAGGCGCGTACGGCGCTGGCGGTCCGGGACAACCGGTAGGAGCAGGTAGAGCACAAAGAGGGGAAAGACGAGCCACGCCGCGCGGCTGGCCATGTAGGTGTAGAAGCTCGATCCCAGGAACAGCCCGGCCAGGGCGCCGTTCCCCAGCACGCGCGGCCAACTGCGTTTTTCACCGCCGAGGCTGCCGGCCAGGCCGGTGCCGCGCAGGCCGCGGCCGTGCAGGCCGTGCCAGAACCACCACACCGCCGGCAGCCAGAGCATGGGGAGCGTGATCGCGCGCAGCGCCTGGCGGCTCAGGCTGAGCGGCCAGAAGGCGACGGCCATCCACGCCGCGGCGATCCAGGCTGTACGGCGCCCATCCAGCGCGCGCCCGACCAGGTAGGTCTCGAGCACGACCAGCAGGCCGCAGACGGCGCTGGTAATGCGCAGGGCCAGCAGCGAACGGCCCAGGAGGGCAAAAGCCAGGGCGACCAGGTAGCCGTAGAGCGGCTCGTGCCCGTACCCCAGGGGAAAATAGATCGGGTAATGCCCGGCGAGGACGATCTCGGCTTCGGCGCCAAAGGCCGCCTCGTCGTGCGTCATCCCAGGGGGTATGGCATCCAGTTGGTGAAAACGCAGGAAACCGGCTACAATAAGGAGGGCAACGAGCGCGCCGATCTCGAGCCCGAAGCGCCACCGCCGGTTTCCGCGCCAGGGAAGGTGCGTATTCAAGGCTTGAACTCGCTGACGGAATGACGGGATTGTACCCGAAAAGCCGGGGCGGGGCAAACCTCCTGGGCGGCGCTGCGGGAGCACCCATTTTCGGGCAGCAGCCCCGTCAGGCCGACCGGGAGACGGTTGCAGGCGTGCCTACGAACGCAGAATCGGTGCTCCGGGCCGATGCCGCACCACCACGCACAGCGAACCAGGAGGAGGATATGGCTTTTGCGGGGCGGATCCACAGCTTACACGCCGGGATGGGCACCGTGCACCTGATCGAGGCGGAGCGTGGATGGGTGCTCGTCGACGCGGGCTCGCCCGGGCACGCGGAGCCGATCCTGGAGGCGCTGCGGGCACTCGGCGGCGGCGCGCTGCGGCTGATCTATATCACGCACGGTCACTTTGACCACTATGGCAGCGCACGCGTGCTCCGCAAGCACACCGGCGCGCCGATCGCGATCCACGAGGCCGACACGGCGGCGATGGCGGCGGGCAAGACGCCGATCCGCTCCGGGCACGGCTATGGCCGCGTCGCCCGGCTGTTCCTGCCCCTCGTCGAATGGATCCTGCGCCCCCAACCCACGGAGGCCGACGTCGTGCTGGCCGATGGGGAGCGGCTGGACGCTTATGGCCTGGACGCCGCCGTGCTCCACACCCCCGGCCACACGCCCGGTTCGAGCAGCCTGATCGTCGCCGAGCAGGTGGCGTTCGTCGGCGACCTGCTCTCGACGCGGGGCGGCCTGCACGTCCAGGACCTGTACGCCACCGACTGGTCGGGGCTGGCGGGCAGCCTGGCCCGCCTGCAGGCGTACGCGCCAGAACGGATCTATCCCGGGCACGGGCGCCGCCCGGCCAGCGGCGCTGCGCTGCGAGCACTTGCCGTTCCCGAGGGCTAGGCATCCCTTCCCGCATCCGGCATGCCCTCCTTGCCATTCCCCCCGAGCGGTGCTATACTCCAGACCAGCACGCGCGTTCTATCCCATGCCCTGAAGCCGCTTTGCCGGACCAGGAGGAAGCAATGCCCGCGATCACGCACGTCCCCACGCCGTACAGCTATTCCACCGCCGTCGCCGCAGGCGAATTCGTCTACCTCGGCCTGCACCGCGGCTTTGGCGACACCTTTGCCGAGCAGCTCGACGGCACCTTTGACTACCTGCAGCGGACGCTGGCCGAGTTCGACCTGGCACTCGACAGCCTGGTCAAGGTCAACGTCTGGCTGCGCGAGATCGGCGACCTGCCAGAGATGGAAAAGCGCTTTCGCAACTATTTCGCCGAGGACGCGTTTCCGGCACGCATGACGTCGACCACCGAATTCATCGACGACGACTGCATGCTCATGATCGACGGGGTCGCCTACCGCGGCCCATAGAGGCGCCCATCCGCAGGGGCGGGTTTCCTTCCTGGGACGACCAGAGCCTGCCCTGCCGCGCCCTCGCGTCCGAGGCGAGCCTCTGCCCGCCCTATCTCCTCACCAACGGCAACTGCACCCACGCTCCACCGACGAGGAGCCTGGCCGTCGCGGTCAGCGTTTGCCCGCCGCCCGTGCCCGTGATCGGGATGCCGTACCACGCGCCGGGCAGCAGCGCCGGGCCAGGGTGCGTGTCGGTGACGGCCAGCGTGGCCGCCTCGCCGGGCGCCAGCGCCGTCTGCGAGAGGGAGACGACCAGGTAGGAGGAGGGGCTGCTCGCAGCCAGGGAGAGCGTGTAGGTCACTTCACCGACGTGCGTGATCTGGTAGATGGCGACGCCGCCCGGCTCGACGGCCTGTGCCTGCGGCGAGACGCCGATCCCGGCAGGAAGATACTCGAACGCCCCAATATCGGGTCCCCCGTGGCGCGGCTCGCCGCGCTGGTCGACCGGCGGGCAGGGGCTCGTCCCCGCGTCGATCGCCGGGCTGCCGGCGCGCAGCGCCATCGTCTGGTTGAACCCGCCATAATCGGCCAGCGGATCGAGCAGCGGATCGGCATAGATCGGGTTGGCCGTGATCGGGTTGTTGACCTCGTTGTCCCAGATCGGCTTACGCCGGGGGTACTGGATGTTCTGCCCGCCATCGGTCATGGGCCGGTTGGTGTGATAGCCCTGCCACTCGGTGGTCCACTGCCCAGCCTGGTAGTTCAACGTGTTGCTGTAAAAGATGGTGTTGCGCAGCGTGACCGCGTGGTTGGTGCCGCTCCCGGCAAAGAGCGCGCCGCCCTGGAACGCGGCGTGGTTGTTGGCAAAGGTCACGTTGACGATCTCCCAGATCCCGAGGTGGATGATCGCCGCCCCACCCTGGCCAACCTCACCCAAGGGCACGGTCGTCGTGTTGCCCTCAAATGTCGAGTTGGCAATCGTACCCCGTCCCAGGATGGACAGCCACACCGCGCCGCCCTGCCGCAGCGCTCGGTTGTCGTGAAAGGTACTCTGGGCGATCTCGACGTTATCCTCGCCGACGGCCCCCACGTGGTCGTCCTCGATGTGATAGATCGCCCCGCCCGAGCCGTACTCGCCCCCCAGGCCATAGACCTCGTTGCCCTCAAAGGTCGACTTTTGGTAGGTGACCTTGGTGCCCTTGCCGTCCGAGACGGTCACCACCGTCGCCCCGCCGCCGCGATACGCCGTATTGTCGCGGAAGGTGCACCCGCAAACGTCGACGCGCTTGATCGAATCCGGGTTATAGCTGTTCGTCACCCCGTCGAGGTGGATCGCCCCGCCGTAACCGCGCACCACCCCGCCCGCCGCATTGTCTCGCGCCTGGTTGCCGCTGAAAACGCTGTTGTAGACGGTCAGCCCGGTGGCAATGCCCCCGAACGCGCCGCCATTGCCCGCCCAATTGCCGTCGAACGTGCAGCCCGAGATCACCGTCTGGTAGGCATTGTGCACGAAAATGGCCCCGCCCTGGTTGTCGAGCGTGTGCACGTCGGTCGTGCCGTTGCCCTCGAACGCGCAGTCGATCACGTGGAGGATGGTGCCCGGGTGCCCGACGTTGATCGCGCCGCCGGAATGGTCGCCCGTGCTGCCGCCGCTCGGCGCCATGGCGTTGCGAAAGCGCAGGCGCTGCACCGTGATCTGGATCGTGTCCAGCGCAGGGTCGTGCCAGCCCTTGTGCAGAATGCGGCTGCGCCCTTGCCCGTCGAGGGTGATCAGCCCGCCGCCGTCGATGACCGTATCGGCGGTCGTGCTCAGCTCGAGCGGCTGGTCGATCCAGATCGTCGTCGGGCCGGGCCCGCAGTCAAAGGTGACCTCACCGCCACCGTCCAACGCAGCCTGCACCCCGGCCCGCGTGCAGTCGGTGACCACCTCGGGGTCCAGCAGCGTCACCGGCTGCAGAGGCGGCGTACAGATCTCGATCCCGCTGCCAAAGGCCACGGCGCCCAAGCCCGCCGCCCCCGCGGGCCGGGCCGAGGGCACCGACAGCATGCACAGCAGGATCACGCACCCCAGAAGGAGATGGCACCTAGAATGGCGGCTCTGCCCAATCACCATACGCAACCTGCCTCTCGCGCGCGATGCCCAGAACCGGTTGGGGAGCGATGCCGGCATCGGGTGGACCTTCATCCAGCTCTGCGTCTCGCTCCAGCCACAGGTTCGTGGTGTGGCGCTGATGGTGGCCTTTCTAATCGGCCACGTATGCCTCTGCGATGGGGCGCTGCCGCTCGCCCACGCTCAGGACGCCATAGCCGCGCTGCCAGGCAAACACGTACCCGAGTGAGACACCGGGCAGTCTACTACAGCAATCGCCACCCGTCAATCTTGACCATCTCCCCAACTGCGCCTATACTTCCCCATGCACACCCCCAACCTCAAAGGAGACAACCCATGAACCTGATCGGGATCATGCTCGACAGCT
The DNA here is from genome assembly GCA_964560475.1 of uncultured Anaerolineae bacterium. Lineage (GTDB taxonomy): Bacteria > Chloroflexota > Anaerolineae > JAFGEY01 > JAFGEY01 > BS750m-G44. Next base: position 3,105 of record CAZLMZ010000055.1, on the reverse strand, counting down.
TTCGCCAGGACCACGTCGGCGCCTACAACGGCGGCCAGCCGCGCTTCGAGGGCGTCCCCGCCTGCCGCACGCCCAACCTCGACGCCTTTGCGGAAGAATGCATCGTTTTCGATAACGCCTACCCCGGTGGGCTGCCCACCATCCCCGTCCGCACCGAGCTGCTCACCGGGCAGTTCACGCTTCCCTTTCGCCCGTGGCAGCCGCTGGCCGAGGAGGACGTCTCGGCCGCCGAGATCCTGCGCGCCCGAGGATACGTCTGCGGCCTCGTCTCGGACTGCTACCACTATCGCGCACCGGGCATGAACTTTCACCGTGGCTATCATGCCTACCGTTGGATCCGTGGCCAGGAGTACGACCCCTGGACCTCGCACGTACCGCGGCGTGATGTGGACGGTTACGTGAACGAGCACTATGACGAGGTGTGGCGCGGGCGCGTGGCCCAGTACCTGGCGAACACGGACGATTTCGCACGCGAGGAGGACTGGTTCCCGGCCAAGGTGGTCGACCAGGCGATCGACTGGCTGGCCCACAACCGGAGCGGCGCGCCCGTCTTCCTGTGGATCGACTCGTTCGACCCGCACGAGCCGTGGGACCCGATGCCGGCCTGGGATACCTACACCGACCCGGCCTATCAGGGCCCGCGCTTGATCCTGCCGATGGGCGGCCCGGCCGACGCGTGGGCGACGCCCGAGCAGGCCCGCTACATCCGCGGGCTGTACGCGGGCGAAGCAGGGTTCGTTGACCACTGCCTGGGGCGGCTCTTTCGGGCGCTGAAGGAACTGGGCTACTATGACGACTCGGTCATCGTCCTCACCGCCGACCACGGCCACCCGCTGGCCGACCATGGCAAGTTCCTGAAGGGGGGCGACCGCATGTACAACGAGCTGCTGCGCGTCCCCTACATGATCCGCCTGCCGGGTGGGGAGGGGGCGCGGCGCAGCCAGGCCCTGGTCCAGTTCCCCGACACGCTGCCCACCGTGCTCGACCTGATGGGCATGGGCAGCGATACGGGCGCCATGCACGGCCACAGCTTCCTGCCGGTGCTGCGCGGCGACACGGACGCGCACCGCGAGACGATCATCGCCGGCTATTACGCCGCGCCCGACCGCTGCGTGCGCGACCAGCGCTGGAGCTATGTCTCGCGGCCCGAGGGGCAGCCCGACGAGCTGTACGACCTGGTCGCGGACCCGTACGAGCGGGCCAACCTGATCGACGAACATCCCGACCAGGCGCGCCGCCTGGCGCGAGCCTACGGCGGGTATTTCCGTCGCGGGGGAACGCAGGTGGAGGTCAAGGGGATCCAGGGCAAGTACGAGATGGCGTCGGGGAGCGTGGCCTAGGCTCTCCCTGGGACCGCCAGGCTCCCCCCTAAGGGGATCTGCGACAGCCTGGCATGCCACGCCAGAGCGTGGCGATCCGGTGCCGTCCCCAGGACTACCAGAGCCCGGCATGCCACGCCAGAGCGTGGCGATCCAGTGCCGTCCTCAGGACTACCGGACCCTGGCATGCCACGCCAGAGCGTGGCGATCCAGTGCCGTCCCCAGGACTACCGGACCCTGGCATGCCACGCCAGAGCGTGGCGATCCGGTGCCCTGCCCAGCCCCCGCCAGGGCGGGAGGCTGAGTGGGGGCTGGCGGGCGCCCGGGCGGGACCGACCGGTCTTCGTGGAAGCATAGAAGGGTGATGTCATGGACGAAATCGCACGGATCCGCGACCAGATCATCCGCACGACGCTAGAGGGCGAGGCGTGGCACGGCCCACCGCTCGTGGAGGTGCTCGCCGGACTCGACGCCGCGTCGGCGTCAGCGCGCCCGATCGGCGATGCGCACACCGCGTGGGAGATCCTGCTCCATATCACGGCCTGGGCTGAGGTCGTCGTCGCACGGATCGGCGGCGCGGCGCCCGAGCTCTCGGACGCGCAAGATTGGCCCACCCCGGCCGGCGGTGAAGCCGCCTGGCGCGCGGACGTCGCTCGCGTCGAGCACGCGCATCACGACTTGCTCGATGCCTTGACGCGGCTGGACGCGTCGCGGCTGGACGAGCCGATCCTCCCCGGGTACTCGAGCATCTATGTCACGCTGCACGGCCTGGTGCAGCACAATCTATACCACGGCGGGCAGATCGCGGTCCTGGCCAAGGCGGTGCCCGGCACGGGCTAGCGACGCCGTTGTGCAGATGCGGTCGTGCTTCGCGGTCGCTCTGGTCCTGAGGGCTGGACAGTGTACGTTCCAGCAGAGGGATCCCGGATGTTGGGGCGAGGCATTCCGAGGATCGCCCTGTGGATGAGGGCCTACGCCCATCAGCAAGAGAGCGCGCTATCCGGGGCAACGACCGGGAATGCCTCGCCCTTTGGGGAGAACTACCGAAGAGGGTGACGCATTCCTCGTGCGCATGCGGTTATGGGGCGTTGTGCTTCTGATGGAAGACGTCTCGCAGCGTTAGGTGCACCTTCGGAATGCGTCACCCCTACAGATGGGCGGTCCCAGGAGTGGTGTGCGTTCCGCTTGTGGTGCCCTTGCGGGGCGTCTTGTTCCGAAGGGGGTGCCCCAGGACGCAGATGCACGCCCTCGTGCCGCGAGATTTGACCTGTTGGGCATGTCGTGCTAGACTGCGCCCGGAACGATTTCCTCACACCTGCGATCTCACCTCGGGACGAAAGGGACGGAGCGATGAGAGTCAAGGCAGCCGCCGTATTCGCGCTTTGTCTGGGCCTGGTCCTCACGTTTGGGGTCTTGTGCAGCAGCGCCGTCGGGCCCCCGCCGGCCGCTGCAGGGGCACAGGCAGTCCAGGTAGACGTCCGGCCTCGCGCAGCACGGGGAGAGCGAGCGCCAGATGTCGCTGCAGAGGTGCGGGCGGTCCAGGTAAGCAGCCAGCCTCGCGCAGCGCGCAGAGATCGAGCGCCAGGTGTTACTGCAGCGGCACAGGCTGCCCAGGTGGACGGCCAGCTCGGCGGGACGGTGCGCGCCATCGCCGTGCAGGGAAATAGGGCCTACGTTGGCGTCGGGCCGCGGCTGCTGGTGCTCGACCTCTCTGATCCGACCGACCCTGCCCTCCTCGGCCAGTCGGCCGTGCTGCCCGAGATCGTCGCGCACGTGACCGTAGCAG
>CAZLMZ010000054.1:0-16065 GCA_964560475.1 uncultured Anaerolineae bacterium | reverse complement strand
CGCCGTAGGTACGCCCCCATACCTCGCGTACCAGGTTAGCGCCCATGTAGAGGACTGTTGCCTCTTCCGCTGAAAAGATGAGCGGTGGCAGCTTGTAGCCGCGCACCAGCGAGAACCCGCCGTATGGTCCTCGCTCCGAGTAGATCGGCACACCCATCTCGTCAAGCATCGACATGTAGCGGTGGACGGTGCGCTCTGACACGTCGAGCTCGTCAGCGAGCTCGTATGCCTTCCAGGTGGGTCGCGTCTGCAGCAGCAGGATCAACGACAGCAGTCGCGTGGCAACGTTGCTCATCTGTCTGTCTCCCTCTCCGGTGGATCGGGTGATCGTGCGATGGGACCGTGCTTGGTGAAGCTATGTGTTCTCCGTCACACATCGGAAATGTTCTGCTGTGCCCACATAGGGCCTGTTGCAGTGCTGCTCTACGAGGCCCCTTCCAGAAGGACGTGTCGCCTATGTGGCGGAAGCGAACTGCAAGCGGTGGGTGGTACCATAGCGGATGGCCTCGTCCAGGAAGGCTTCGATATTGTCAAACGGCGTGCCGGCGACGATGCCATTCCCGGCTGCGATGCACATCCCTCCTCCCGTGCGGTCAAAGGCATCGATCAGGAACCGCACTTCGCGCCGCACACCGGCAGGGTCTCGTTCCTGCAACACGTGCTGGACGTCGATGCCGACCAAGAAGGTGAGACGGTCACCAAACTGACGCGCCACCGCGACTTCGTCCATCGTGCCCTTTTGGACGGGATGAAAGACATCCAAACCGACTTGGGCTAGGTCGTCCAGGATATCTGTGTTGTTGCCGCAGGAATGGAGCCACCAATGGATCTGGTGCTCCGCCAGTGTTTTCCCAATGAGTGCATAATAGGGCTTGAGGAACTTGCGAAAGATCTCAGGGCGCATAAAGAGCTGTGTCTGGTGCCCCAAGTCGTCGCTAGTCCAGAACCCGTCTGGCCTGAACTCGCGGATGCTGCGCTCAATATAGCGGATGTAGAGATCGCATAGTGCGCCGTTCAGGCGGTGTACTTGATCGGGATAGAGGTAATAGTCCATCAGCAGGTTCTGCATGCCGCGGATGGCCCATGGTCGCTCGAAGAAGAGACGCCACCAGCCAAAAAGCAGATAGCGGTCATCCGCCCGAGCCCGCTCTGCCCGGGCAACCAAGGCCTCAAACTGCGGATCGCTTTCTGGATCAGGCATCTTGGCAATGAATTCGTCCAGCTTGGCCCAATCGTCCAGCACCACGCGCGCATCGTGCGCACCGGCCTCGATCAAGTCCCACGAGAGGCCCATTGTATGCACGTCGAGCGGCTCGACCCAAACCATAGCGGTGTCTTCCGGATACCGCTCCAATTGATCGAGTTGCTGCCCATATTGCTCGCGCAGCCCCTCGCCCCACCACTTGGCCCGGACCATTGGGATACGGCACGGTCCCTGCCTTTCAAGAGCTTTGACAACCTCCACGCGTGGCAGGGGAGTCCACTGCTGCGTCTGGCTTTCCCTCATTGCACGTCCATTCCCCTCAGTCTCCGAATAGCTTCCGGTATTGCTGGTATCAGGTCCCCGGCGAGCATGCCGGCTCTGCCGACTCGTTCAGCGACGATCTCGCCAGCCAGGCCGTGCAGGTAGGCGCCGCATACCGCCGCATTGTAGGGCGCTAACCCCTGGGCCAGCATGCCCAGCGTTACACCTGCCAGCACATCGCCCGTACCCGCTGTGGCCAGGCCAGGATTGGCAAAGGGCATCACCGTTGCCCGCCCATCGGGGGCAGCGACCACCGTGTACGCGCCCTTGAGGATCACGACCTGGCCCCATTTCCCGGCGTATTCCCGGGCAATGCCGATGCGGTCCTCGTTGATCTCGCTAGCCTCGAGGCCGGTGAGGCGTGCCATCTCACCCGGATGGGGAGTAAGGATGCAGTTGTCCGGAAGGGCATCCCACCATTTGTCCGCCTTGGCCAGGGCATTCAGCCCGTCCGCGTCGATCACCAGTTGGGGCAGGTCCAGTGTCTCCTCGTTCCCTGTAGCCCCTGGCTGAAAACCGATGTGCCGCCTTTGCTCCGGCGGAGTCACGCCGAGCAGTTGGTACACGAACTGGGTCGTCTCATCCTCCTGTCCAAGGCCGGGTCCTACCAGCATAGCGGCATAACCTGCCAGGTGAGGGGCAAGGACCTTGATTGCGGAGGGCACGAACACCCCGAGATTGTGGGGTAGGAGCACGTACGTTCCCTCTGTGAACTTGGACGCGAGGATCGCGTGTATCGGCTGTGGTGGAGCGAGGGTCACCAATCCTGCGCCGGCGCGCGCTGCTCCAGAAGCGCAGAGATACGGCGCGCCCGTGAAATTCATCGATCCTGCGACGACCATCGCTTTGCCAAACGTACCCTTGTGGGCATTGCTGGGCCGTGATGGAAGGAGAGCGGACACAGACTGCGCAGTAGCCACCTCGACAGCGATCGAATCGGCAAGAGCCGGATCGATGCCAATGTGCGCAATCAGTAGTTCACCCAGGGCGTTTGCTCCAGGGAATAGGAACTGCCCCCGCTTGGCAGCGGCGAACGTAACCGTCAGATCTGCAGGCACCGTGGCAGGATCTACTTTTCCTGTATCGCTGTGCAGTCCGGTGGGCACATCGACGGCGACGATGTACGGCGTTGGGAGAGGCTGCTCGTTGTGTAGCACCGCAGGGGGCAGCAGGTGCACCAGGCCAGTCTGCGCCGGGGATCGCCGCTCGTGGACTGCCTCGCGGACTCGATCCAAGAGCTCTTTCAAGCTGCCCTCGATGGGCCGCGTGACGCCGGTTCCGAGCAATGCGTCGATGATGACGTCGGCGTTCTGCAGGGCCTTGCTCAGCATCTTACCACTCGACTCATCCTCACCGATCATGCAGTGCACGTTGCGCTCGCGTGCTGCCTCAAGGTTGGGATCGTCGGATGCGCGAGACTTCCACAGGTAGCAGATGATCTGGGCACCGGTCTTGCTCAGGTACCGCGCTGCTACCAGTCCATCTCCCCCGTTGTTGCCTGGCCCAACCAGGACGAGGACCCGTTTGCCGCGCACTTGCATCCGCTCCTGGATCGCTTCGGCCACAGATCGCCCTGCATTCTCCATCATGACGTCGTACCCGTACCCAGCCTCGTTAGAGCGTTGCTCGAGCTGTTTCATCTCGTCAACAGTGACCAGCTTCATCGTTCTTCACCCCTGCTATCTGTTCGCGTGGCATCAAGATAGCGATGAGTATACCACAAGCAGCTTGCTTGAGCAACGTGCTCGTGCTCTTGATGTCCACGTCACCAGTTGTGGTATAATAGGCGTGACCCTGAATGCGGAGGAACAGCATGAATGCAGTGGATATTATCATCAAAAAGCGAGACGGCCAGGCGCTCAGCAAAGAAGAGATCGACTATTTCGTGCGCGGTTTTGTCACGGGCGACATCGCCGACTACCAGGCGGCGGCATGGGCAATGGCTGTGCTCTGGCGAGGAATGAGCAGGGAGGAGACTAGGAACCTGACGCTCAGCATGGCGTACTCGGGCGAGACGCTCGATCTGCACGACGTCGCACCTATCGTCGCGGACAAGCACTCAACAGGGGGAGTGGGGGACAAGACGACGATCGCGGTGGCCCCGATGGTATCGGCCTGTGGCCTACCCGTGGGCAAGATGAGTGGACGTGGACTGGGATTCAGCGGCGGAACGCTCGACAAGCTGGAGGCGATCCCGGGATTCCGGGTCGATCTCAGTGTGGAGGAGTTTCGGGCTCAGTTGGCCGAGATCGGGCTGGTGGTATCGGGGCAGACAAAGCGTCTGGCTCCTGCAGATGGCAAGCTGTATGCCCTGCGTGACGTGACGGGCACTGTGCCATCCCTTCCACTCATCGCAAGCTCGATCATGTCCAAGAAGATCGCTGCCGGCGCGGATGTCATCGTCCTCGACGTCAAGACGGGGCGAGGTGCGTTTATGGAGACGCTCGAGGAGGCCAGGGCACTGGCGCACGCCATGGTCGATATCGGGCAGGGCCTAGGCCGCCAGGTGGCGGCCGTGATCTCGGACATGAACCAGCCGCTGGGGCATGCGGTTGGAAACGCCCTCGAGACCGCTGAAGCTGTGATGACGCTTCGTGGAAAGGGCCCTGAGGATTTCTGGCGGCACTGTCTCGCCATCGCCGAGCAGATGCTTATCCTGGGCGACCGCGCGCGAGATAGGGCCACTGCCCGATCCATGCTGCACAAGGTGGTTCGAAGTGGACGTGCGCTCCGTAAACTGGTAGAGTGGGTTGAGGCACAGGGAGGCGACGCTTCCGTACTGGGAGATCCACCCGCCATGGCGGTGGCATCCATTGTCAAAGACGTCGTCGCTCCACGCAGCGGCCAGGTCGCGGCGATCGATGCGCGAGAGGTCGGACTTGCGGCAGTCGATCTTGGCGCCGGGCGCAGGAGGAAGGGAGACTCGATCGATCACGCCGTAGGGATCGTGCTGCAGGCCAAGGTCGGAGACAGGGTCGCTGCGGGCGATAGGCTCTTTACCGTGCACGCCAACGATCGGGAAGAGTGCGATCGGGCTCAGGAGCGTGTTCTGCAGGCCTACGGATGGGCAGAGAAGGGCGCGGAGCCACCGCCACTGATATACGAGGTCATCGGCTGAGGATCGCTAGTTACTCTCCAGGTTGTCGAGCAGCCCTTGGCGCTGTGCCTCCTCGAAGGTGAGCCCGCCCAGCCCTTGATCGGTTTCCTTGAGAACTGTGTCCCAGGACATACCATCGGCAGCGTCCCAGTCGATGCTCTCTACGATCGAAAAGTCGATTGGCTCATCGAGTGGCGATTCCTCATGGGCGACCTTTTGCTGTGCTGTATTGTCCTCCGCAGCATCGGCCTCGATCGACTCGACCTCCTGGAAAGATGTAACCTCCGTCTCTGCTGCACGTGTCTCTGCGGCTGATAACAGCGAGGCATCGGCCCCGCGTCGTTGGCGAGTGTCCTCGGGCGCTGCCTGCTTCGTGGAGTGGCGTCCCGGATCAGGGAAGAACTGCTCCAGAATGTCAGAGATGCCGCCGCCACTGGCACGCGATCGGCTCCTGGGGGACGTCTCATCGGCGTGCAGCGCACGTGAGATCTTGCTCGCCGTCTCGCGCAAATAGTACCAGACCTGTCCTTCCCGGACTTTCGGACCAAACACCGCAGCCACGGTGTAGGTGCTGTCCACGCGATACGTGCAGATGCTGTACCTGTCGGCCGCAAAGAGGCTCCGCTGTAGATCGATGCTCTGGTCCAAGAGACGCGTCATCTGCGCGGTGACTGCTTGCCCAGCGTTGTAGAGCTCGGCGCCAAGATCGGCAACGTGCTTGCCCGTCGAGAGGCCGTCGCTCTCGATCAGTACTCCGTCGTTCCGTACCAGGAATACAGTGTCAACCGCGGTCGTCGTGCGCAGCAACGAGAGCGCATGCAGAATGTCTTCGCGTTGGGCCGGTGCAGGATCTGCGACAGTCGATCGTTCCTGCAAAGGTGGCTGATGCTGGATCGGGGCGTTCAGCGTGTCGCGCACCGCTTGGCGGAATTCTGAGATCAGAAAGGGTTTGGTCAGGTACGCCTGGACGTTGAGCTCTCTGGCTCGACGTGCGATTTCGGAGGAGTTATAGGCGGTCATCGCGATCGTCTTTAGGTCGGGAGCGAGGGCATGCAGGGCCTCGAGGAATTCGATGCCATTGAGCCCGATCATCTTGATGTCCGTGATCACGAGGTCGAAGACGTTCACCGTGGTCTGTGATCGGCGTACCTGGACCATGGCCTCATCGACGTCGCGCGCCAGCTTGACCGCATAGGTGGGCGACATGTCGCTTACGGCTTGGGCCAGTAGGGCACCGAGCTCAATATCGTCATCCACGATCAAGATGTGATTCTGCTCCGCCATGTCCTCCTCTAGGGTCCAGATCAAGCACGCACCTCGTCCGGAACATTGTCATTATAGCCGAGAGGGGCATGGGCGTCAATGAGCAGCGGGCCTCTCTCGGCTCACTCGTAGATGAAGGGATCGGTTGGACGTGGCTGTGAGACGACCTCTGATGGTGAGAAAAACAGATCGATCTCACGCCTCGCCGTCTCTGGTGCGTCCGATCCGTGTACCAGGTTGAAAGGCATCTGCATCGCATAGTCCGCGCGGATCGTGCCCGGTTGGGCCTCAGCAGGATTCGTAGCTCCGAGCATGCGACGGACAACAGCGACGGCTTGAACACCTTCGAGGATCATGACTACGCTGGGTGCTGCTGTGATGTAGCGGATCAGAGGCTCGTAAAAGGGCTTGCCTTTGTGCTCGGCATAGTGTCTCTCTGCAAGGTCGGTATCGATCTTGATCATCTTCATAGCGATAATGCGCAGTCCTCGCCGCTCAAAGCGCTGGATGATCTCCCCGACAAGCCGTCGCTGGAAGGCATCTGGCTTGAGAATGATGAGGGTTCGTTCCATCTCTTCTTGTTCGGACATTGTATTTCCTATGACAATTTCTGGAGGGCCTGCCGGTATGCTTGCAGCGCTTTCTGGAGCTGCCCTATTCGCATGTACACGTCGCCGAGCGTACGCTGCAGTGCGGCATGGTCTGGATGCGCCGTGACCGCTTGCTCAAGATCCTGCAAGATCTCCGGCTGTAGAGACGACGTATCTACCAACTGCTCATACTCGTTTGCTGCTTCGTCAAGCGCACCTCCCGCTAGATATGCTCGTGCCTGGGTCAGGCGTTCCGTGGTCTTGGTGATCCCTGCAGGTACTGGTGCGGCCTCGGATTCCTCGATGGCTACCTCATCTACCTTAGCAGGAGGCGCCGGAGCAGCATCCTCGACCTGGACGAACTCGGGAGTCTCTGTGCCCGCTTCGGTCTCGGACGTAACTGCTGGCGCTTCGAGGTCTTGTACCCAGTCTGGCTCCTCGTCCGCATTCTCCCGTAGATCACCGCCGTAAACGGCCTCCGGAGGCGTAGCGCCCGGCTCAGCCATCTGTACGGCCGCAGGCTCTTTTTCTGTTGATGCTCCTACATCGGGTGGCGTTGCGGGCTCGATCCCTTCTACCTCAGGCTCCTGTTCCGTGTCAGCCACCACAGATTCCTCAGGGGCGACGGCTTCTTCTGGCTCGGAAGGGGATGGTATCTCGGCGACCGCCTCAAGCTGTTGTGCCTCACCTATCTCTTCAGCCTCTAGCGGGTGCTCTGCTTCAGGCTCGGGCCGGGCCAATGTCTCAACGATGGCCCTAGTCTCTGGTGCCTCGATCTCCTCCTCATCTACGTGTGCTTCCGCTTCTACTTTGGACAAAGCCTCGTCCGGTTCTTCCGTGGCCTCAACCGAGGGCACCACCTCGACAGAGGCCATCTCCTCAGCCCCTGCTGCGAACTCGACCTCAAGTTCTTCCTCGGCCGCAACTGTGAGTTCGGTATCGACCAAAGATGCCTCTTCAGCCGTGTCCAGGAGCTCTGCCTCTGTCTTTGAGGTCTCTCGTCCCTTCTCACTGATCTCGGTAATGCCCTCTTGGAGCGCTCCCGCCGGTTCGCCGGCGGAGGTCGGCAACTCCACCTGGACACCCAGCGCCGTCTGACCAGCGATTTCAGCCTCTAGGTCGCTGAGCCAGGAAGGCATGCCTTCAACGGGTTCAGGCATCTCGATGAGCAGATGGGGGGCTTCGGCTGATGTCACCGCAGGCAGCTCGGGTGCGACGGTCTGCGACTCTTCCTCCTCAGCCTGCACTGCGTGTAACCAGTCTGGTAGATCCTCTTGCGCGACCTGCTCCGCGGAAAGGCTGGGCGCTGGCTCCGCCTCACTCTCAACCTCGTCCTCGGATGGTCCACTGGGCGCCTCGGCTTCGTCGACTGTCGCGATGGGGCCCTCTGCCTCTTGCTCACCAGACGAGAAGCCCGGTTCCTGGGCGCGCAACTCTCGGAGCCAGTCTGGAAGCTCTTCCTCGTCGACAACCTCACCGGGCAGCTCTGTCTCCCCTTCCGTCTGGATCTCGGTGAGCCAGTCGGGCGTTTCCTCGTCTGTGAAGCTGGTCAGTGCTTGCTGCTCTGTGTCGTCGCCGAGGGCCGGCTCCTGAGCACGCAGCTCACGCAACCAGTCCGGCAGCTCCTCTTCACCGAGGGCCTCTGTCGGGATCTCGGGGCCTGCTTCAGCCTCGATCTCTTCAAGCCACTCGGGCAATTCGCTTTCCACAGAAAGCTCCTCTGGCTCTGTGGATTCTCTTGCTGGCGTAACCTCCTGAGCGCGAAGCGCCTGGAGCCATTCGGGCAGCTCCTCGTCACGGAGTGTTTCGATCTCATCAGAGGCTTGGGATGCGCGGGGCATCTCCTCACTCGGCTCTAGCTCAGGCGCCTCGTTTTCAGCGGGCAGTGGCTCATCCACTGGCTCCTCACGGCGCAGCTCGCGAAGCCAGTCTGGCAGCTCGTCCTCCTCTATGGCTTCGATCTCACTCTCTGGCTCTTGATCTTCCTCTGCCATCCACTCCAGCGTGTCCGGCTCCTCTTCCTCTACATCAGATCGCTGGGCACGCAGCTCTCGGAGCCAATCGGGAAGTTCTTCTTCGTCAAGGGCTGCGTTCGGTACTATCTCTGTCGATTCTTCTTCGACGAACGCGAGATCTGTGATCTCTTGCTCTGAGTCGCCCAGGGCACGCAGCCAATCAGGAAGCTCACCTTCCTCGACCTCGTCCTCACTGCCAAGCTCCTCCGCCTCGGAAGTTGATACCTGCATCCAGTCTGGCAGCTCCTCATCAAAGGTCTGCGAAGGCGGAGCCATAGGCTCGGTTTCATCGGTTCCCTCGATGTCTCGTTCATCGAAGGCCCTGAGCCAATCTGGCAGTTCATCTGCCGAGAGCTCACCAGCCAGTTCCTCAGAGATCTCGGCTTCCTCTTCCGTTGTTGCCTCTACCTGTACAGGTGAGACTAGGCTGTGCGGCTCCTCGTCGGAAATCGCTTCGAGCTCTTCTGCAGGCTCGGCTTCCGAAGCTAACTCCTCAAGCCATGCGGGCAGTTCAGCGTTGTCCTCTTCCGCCTCTTGTTCTCTCTCGTCAGCGGGCATGGGTAGTAGCTCCACCTCCTCACCAGCAACATCGGCAGGCTGATCTTCCATAGAATCGCTGTTCGCAAGCCACGCCGGAAGCTCCGCTCCCTCGGTCACATTTTCATCGGGCTCTAGATCGGTCATCCACGCCGGCAGGGGGGCCGCTTGCCCAACCTGTTCTTGGTCTGTCGACGACATGGCGGAGCTGTCCGCTTCCGCCGACGGTGGTGCTTCCGCGGTTGGCCACTCTTCGAGCCAACCTGGTGTCTGTGGTTCGGCCTCTGGCTCGGAGAGAGCAGTGAGATCGATCCCGGCCTCGAACGCCTCACCTACGTCGTCGAGCCAGCTTGTGTCCTCAACGGGCACTGCAGCAGTCGAGGGCTGCTCCACAACGGTGACCTCTCTGCCTGGTTCCAGGTGCAGAATCTCGATGTGCTCAAAAGGAATGGGAGACTGATCGCCGAACAGGTCCCGCGCAGCTCGTCCCTCCGGATCGAGGGATCGGGCGACCGCCAGATAGCTTTCTGCTTCTGCAGCCTGTCCTCGGCTCAACAAGATCTGCCCCATAACCAGATTCGCCTGGAGGCAGTTGGGAAGCTTGCCCAGGAGGCTCTGGCAGACACTTTCTGCCATCGCTTCCATATCGTCCGCATTCCAGAATGCTTTGACCAGAGCGACCTCCAGGAACGCAACGTGAAGTGGCGGGAGGCCGGCCCTACTCTCCAGGAGGCGCTGCAGTTCATAGATCGCGCGCCGGTAAAAGCCCCCGACCGCGTACATGCGACCTAACGCACCTGGAGTCAGTTTCAGGCGCGGGTGGTCGACCCCTTGGCGGCGTTTATACAGAGCCCGAAGCCGCTCTCGGATCTCGGCATTGCCAGGCTCGATCTCGAAGGCTCGTTCCATCAGCCAGATCGCCTGCTCGAGTTCACCCAGATCATCAGAGAGGGTAGCGAGGTCTGCCCACGCATCAGCGCGCTCTGGGTCAGCGCTCAGGAGGCTCTGCAGGAAATGTGCCGCATGAGCATAATCGCCCTTTTCCAGGCTCGCGCTTGCCAACAAGCGGTAAACAGGCAGATAGCACGGGTAGAATCCAAGGATGTGCCGGCAGTGCTCAATCGCGGCATCCAATTCCCGATGCTCGATCTCCCGGGCAACCTCATCTACATACTGCTTCAAGCCAATCTGGGGCATGGCATTCTCCTCCCATCCGGACCCGGCCAAAGAGGCGATCGGGGGACGGATGCTGAGTTGCATCTCTGTTGCCAGATGTCTCGTGGTCGTCCTGCAGGGGACATGTAGCGCACGATTTCATTGTAACACGGCGCATTCACTATGTCAAGATATCGTCCCTATGCCACAGGGGTGCCAGCTCTCCGCTTACAGGTCGCGCAGTCCACGTCACGCCGGAGGCTGACCCGGAGTGACTGTGCGGGGCACACATGCGCTTGGGCAACTGGCGGGGCTTTCGGGGAGTCGATGTGCCGACCAAGGGTAGACAGGATCGGCCGCATTTCCGTCGGCCCGTAGGGCCTTGATTCCTGCCTATATGGTCAGGTGCTAGATCGAGGCAACCATGCCGTGCTGTGCCAGTACGTTGCTGCGCCGAGATCAGAGTACGATATCCAGACTCATTCTACCTCGCTATACTCATCGAACTCGGTCTGGCGCCACACAGCGTGCGAGTAGGTCTTGTACCCACCGCTGAGATTCACTGCGTCAAAGCCTTCTTGCACTAGAACACGATATGCATAGTACGCGCGCTGTCCAGCCTGGCAGTAAACGACGATGCGGCGATCCTCCGGCAATTCCCTCAGCCGGTCACGAAGCTGGGGGAGGGGAATGTTCAGCGCTCCCTCGATCATGCCTGCTGCGACCTCCGAGGGGTCGCGCACGTCGAGCAGGAAATCCTTCTCTGGGTCGAGGGCGCCGACATCGTCCCAGTACAGCATTTTGGAGTCGCCGCGCAACATGTTGGATGCCACAAAGCCAGCGATGTTGACCGGGTCGCGCGCAGAACCAAAGGGAGGTGCATAGGCCAACTCGACCTCTTCGAGGTCAAAGACAGTCAAGCCAGCGCGCATAGCGACAGCAATCACGTCTATCCGCTTGTCCACACCTTCCTTGCCCACGATCTGTGCGCCTAGTATCTTGCCATCGTCGCTGGCAAAGAGCAGCTTGAGTGCCATCTGCGCGGCCCCCGGATAGTAGCCGGCATGGTTGGCAGTATGGATGGTCGCCGACTGGTACGCGATGCCTTCGCGTTCGAGTTGCCGCTCGTTGAGTCCGGTGCTCGCAGCCGCGAGGTCAAAGATCTTGACGATCGAGGTGCCTTGCGAACCCCGGTAGCGAACTGGCTTGCCGGTGATGTGATCGGCGACGAGCCGCCCCTGCCGGCTCGCCGGCCCTGCGAGGGCGATGTTCACTGGCTTGTGTGTCACCAAGTGCAGGACCTGTGCTGCATCGCCGATCGCATAGATATCTGGATCTGAGGTCTGAAGGTAGTCGTTCGTGGCGATCGTGCCACGGATGCCGAGCGTGAGGCCGGCCTCTCGGGCCAGCTCGTTCTCTGGCCGTACACCGACCGCCAACAGTGCCAGGTCTGCCTGAAGGGCACGTCCGCTCTGCAGAACGACGCGTAAACCGTTGCCTTGTTTTTCGATAGCCTTGATCCCATCTCCAAGCCCAAGGTGTACGCCTCGCGACTGCAGATGCTGCTGGACGATCACTGCCATCTCATAGTCGAGCGGAGCCAGGATCTGGTTCAGCATCTCGACGACCGTGACGTCGAGGCCACGATGGCGCAGATTCTCGGCCAGCTCGATCCCAATAAAGCCACCGCCAACAATAACGGCGCGTTCAGGCTGCTGCTGGTCCACGAAAGCCTTGATGGCATCTACGTTCGGGATTGTACGCAGCGTAAAGACACCAGGCAAGTCGGCACCCGGAAGCGGCGGCACAAGCGGAGCTGCACCGGGTGAGAGCACGAGCTTGTCATAGCTCTGTGTATACGTCTCTCCAGTGCGTTCGTCTTCCACGGTGACCGTCTTGGACTGGCGGTCGATGCTACGCACGTTCTGATGTATGCGCGCGTCGACGGCAAATACCGCATGCAAGGCTTCGGGCGTCTGTACCAACAACGCGTCGCGTTCTGCGATGATCCCACCGATGTAGTAGGGGAGGCCACAGTTGGCAAACGAGATGTAGGGGCCGCGCTCGAGAAGCACGATCTCGGCCTGCTCGTCCATTCTGCGCAGCCGTGTTGCCACGCTCGCGCCCCCTGCCACACCACCGACGATGACTACCTTCATATGCCTCTCTCCGTCCCTAGGCGCAAGCGATGATCTTGGTGATCACCAGCCAGACGACGTTGACGCAAGCACCGATCGTCGGTTTGCTTGCATCGATCCGCTTACAAGGTCGGTTCTCTCTCAATGCTCTCTCTTTGGTGTAGTATTGGCTATATGCCTGAACGTTCTGCTCTATGCAAAGCGGCGTTGGTTCCAGACCTCGGGGTTAGCGAGGTACTCAGGCCGTTGTCCGTCTAGGACGGCCAGGATGTCGTGGACCACCGTTTTGCCCATCAAGAGCCGTCCTTCCTCCGTCTTGCTGGCTACGTGAGGAGTGAGCACGGCTCGCTCGCTGCGAAACAGGGGGTTGTCTGGTGCGGGAGGCTCGGGATCATAGACATCGATCCCCGCACCGTAGATGGTCCCCGCGTCCAGCGCCTCGACCAACGCTGCTTCGTCTACCACTGAGCCACGCGCCGCATTCACCAGGATCGCCGTGTCGCGCATAGCGCGCAGGATGTCGCCGTCGACGAGATGATACGTCGCGTCGGTGGCAGGGACGTGAACGGACAGCACGTCCACCTGCCCGGCAAGGGACTGCAATTCTCGAACGGGGACTGCACCCCATTCCTCTATCGCTGTGGCTGACAGGAAGGGATCGTGTACGTAGACCTGCATGTCGAGCGCGGCGCGACACATCTCGGCCAGACGACGGCCAATGCGACCAAAGCCGACGACGCCCAGGCGTTTACCTCTTAGCTCGATGCCCGTGATCCTTTGTGTGTTCCGGACATCGAACATGCCGGCCCGCGTGGCGCGATCGAGCAGCGGGAGCTGCCGTGCGGTCGCCATCATCAGCAGGAATGCATGCTCGGCAGTAGACTCGGTCGGCCCATAAGGCGTATAGACGACCGGTATACATCTCTCCGTGGCAGCATCGAGATCCACGTTGTCCAGCCCTACACCGTGCCGACCGATCACCCTCAGGCCCGGGGCTCTGTCCATTTCGGCAGCGCCTATGGAAAGGCCCGCGCACAACAAGAGCGCGTCGACCGTGGCAAGGAGCTCGGCGACTTTGGCGGCTGGTGCGTCGAACGGTGTCAAGACCTCCGCCTGTGCGCGTAGTGCTTCCAGTGCACATGGATGGATCGGCTTGTTGACGAGAACCTTCATATGCAGTCTCCTTCTGAGCGCGTTCGACGCCGGCCCGTAGGCAACCGGCCTATTCTAGCACGGGCCCGAGCTGGTGGCAAGAATACTGAAAGCACGAGACCGCTCGTAGATCTGCTTGCTTTGGGTTGATGGATCGGGTACAATACCTAACATGCCATGACGTGCTACAGGCGCTGTGAAGGGAAGATGCGATGCAGTTCGAGCGCTATCCGCACAACCCGATCCTACTGCCCAACCCGGCCCACGAATGGGAGTCGCTGAACGTGTTCAATGCGGCGGTGGTGCAGTACCTTGGGCTATATCACATGCTCTACCGCGCGCAGGGGCGTGACTATCGCTCTTCGATCGGCTATGCGGTCAGCGTGGACGGCTTGGACTGGGCGCGGCTGGACAAGCCAGTGTTACGTCCTGGGGCAGAGTACGAAACGCGCGGTGTCGAGGATCCACGGATCGTGTTTCTCAATGGGACCTTTTACATGACGTACACGGGTTACTCGGTCCACGGCACACGCGCCTCGCTGGCGCGGAGCGCGAACTTGATCGACTGGGAGCGAATGGGCGTAGTTCTGCCAGACGAGGATAACAAGGACCACGCGTTGTTTCCGGCAAAGATTGGCGGGCGTTACTGCATGTGCCATCGCCGCGAGCCGGACATCTGGTTGGCTTACTCGAACGACCTACGCCATTGGACCGATCACCAGCGCGTCTTTGGTCCGCGTGCTGGGTGGGAGTCACTCAAGGTAGGGATCAGCGGCCCTCCCATTCGCATTCCAGAGGGATGGCTGCTGGTTTACCATGGGGTCGACGAGGCGCTCTACTACCGGCAGGGCGTGGCCTTGCTTGACTTGGACGATCCGACACGCGTGCTGTCGCGACCGGCAGAGTGCGTGCTTGAGCCCCGCGAGCCGTGGGAACACTTGGGTGATGTGCCGCACGTGGTCTTTAGCTGCGCCACACTGCGGGTAGGAGACGAGTTGTGGATATATTACGGGGGGGCGGACCGCGCGATCGGGCAGGCCAGTTGCCCAATGGACGAGGTCGTGGCTTACCTGGAAGCAGGGTAATCGCGTGATGGAGATGCTAACTGGCGTCCTGTCGTGATGCTTGCTGCATACAGATGACCGAAGAGGTGGAGATGCGAAAGTATACGATGATCGGCTTTTTGGTGGCCCTGCTCTTGGTGGGCGCCCTGGTGGCATGCCAATCGGCAGTGCCGACAGCGACGGTCGTGCCGCCGACGGCAACTACCGCACCAGTGACGGCGACGGCAGTGCCGACACAGCAGGCTACGGCGACGCCCACTTCTGCCGATGCGCCGACAGCCACGCCGCCTGCCGCAGATGCGGAAAAGGCGAGTGCCACGCCGACGCCTGCGTGGCAGATCCCGCAAGTGGCCGAGACCGACTGGGGCGAGGGGAACCCAGACGCCAAGCTGGTGGTAGTCGAGTACAGCGATTTCCAGTGTCCCTATTGCTCAGGCGCGGCTGCGCTGTTTACTAACCTCGTGGAGCGCTCCCCGGATGAGATATACGTTGTGTTCAGGCATTTCCCCTTGACCTCTATTCACGACAAGGCCCTGATTGCGGCTCAGGCAGCGGAAGCAGCCGGCGCGCAAGGCCACTTCTGGGAGATGCACAACCTGCTCTTCGAGCGGCAGAGCGAATGGTCGCAGCGGGCTGTGGAAGACATGCCCGATACACTGGCTGGCTATGCGGAGGAACTAGGACTGGACGTGGCCCAGTTCTCTCATGCGCTGAAGGAAGGGACATATCTCGACAAGGTGCAGGCATCATTCGACCAAGCGCGCGAGCTAGGGATCGGCGGCACACCGACGATATTCATCAATGGGCAGCTCTACAACGGGCCGCGCGAGGAGTATGTCTTTGCCGGGCTGATCCAGTACTTTGACTATGATGGTCCACACTACGCGTCTGAGCCGCCAATGACGATCGATCCCGAAGGAACTTATTTTGCCCAGTTCGAGACGAGCAAGGGGTCGTTCTGCGCCGAGCTGTATGCGGACCGGGCGCCGCACACGGTGAACAGCTTTGTGTTCCTGGCCAACGAGGGTTTTTACGATGGTATCCCATTCCACCGCGTGCTGCCCGGCCTTGTTGCCCAGACGGGCGACCCGACGGGCAGTGGTTTCGGCGGCCCCGGGTATACCTTTGATGACGAGATCGATCCGGAGCTGACGCACGATGGCCCTGGGGTACTGTCCATGGCCAATGCGGGAG
This sequence comes from uncultured Anaerolineae bacterium, assembly GCA_964560475.1. Taxonomy (GTDB): domain Bacteria; phylum Chloroflexota; class Anaerolineae; order JAFGEY01; family JAFGEY01; genus BS750m-G44. The sequence goes on along the minus strand of CAZLMZ010000054.1, from coordinate 335 downwards.
CGAATACGAACGGCAGCCAGTTCTTTATCACCTACACAGCTCTACCCGATCTGGATGGCCAGCACACGGTGTTTGGGAAGGTGGTGCAGGGGATGGACGTGGCGGAGAGTCTTCAAGCACGCGATCCACAGCAGGATCCCTACGCGCCAGCAGACACGCTGATCTCGGTACAGATTACCGATTCCTGCCCAGGGTAGAATCCAGGGACCCGTTCCTTTCCCAAGGAACGGGTCCCTTCTTAGAAACGCCAGATGTTCAGCGCGCTGTCGACGGTCGTCTGCACGGTGAGCGGGTCGAGGCGCCGCAAGCCACGTGCTGCATAAGCGTCGGCGTCG
>CAZLMZ010000053.1:0-16396 GCA_964560475.1 uncultured Anaerolineae bacterium | reverse complement strand
CGCCGTTGTGGCAGATGAACAACGTGATCATCACTCCCCACTATGCCGGCCTCACCCCGCGGTACGAGCAGCGCGCGCTGGGCATCTTTTTCGATAACCTGGCCCGCTATGTCGCGGGAGAACCGCTGACGAACGTCGTGGACAAGGACCTTGTCTACTAGGCCTGGCTCGCGGCTTGACTGGCGAGCCGTGCAGGAGAGTAAGTAGAGAGAGCCGTCTCGGATTTCCGCAGCAGCAACGAAAGGATGCAGGCCCGCGTTACCGACTAACCAGCCAGCATTGTGACTGCGCACGCAGGCCGCGGGTAGTGCCTGGCAAGCACCTCGGCCTGCATGCGCAGTCGGCAGCGGGGCGGGATCCGTCAGTTCCACTCGGGAGGAGGGTAGATGTCGGAACAAAAGCAACCTATTCGCGTGGCGATCATCGGCACGGGATCTCGATCGAGCTATATGCATGGGCCGATCCTCAAGGCTTTGGCGGACGTCGAGCTTGTCTCTGTGTGGGGCAGAAGCGAGGATGCCTCCCGACAGCTCGGCCACAGCCTGGACGTCCCGTGGTACACCGACATCGCGCAGTTGATCCGCGAGACAGCACCGCAGATGGGCGTCGTCTGTGTCAACTATTCCGCCAACGGCCAGGTCGCGCTCATGGCCGTCGAACATGGGCTGCATATCCTGACCGAGACGCCGATCGCGCACAAACTGTCCGAGGCAGACGCAATCATCGCTGCCGCAGAGCAGCGCGGCCTGAAGGTCGAAGTATCCGAGCAGTTCCATCGCCGGCCGCTGGAACAGATCAAGCTCAAGCTCATCGCATCGGGGCTCTTTGGCGAGGTCTATAGCTCGTTCAACGACTTTGCCGGGCACGGTTATCACGGTGTGAGCGTGATGCGCAGCTACCTTGGCTTCGATGCCAAGCCGCTTCAGGTAGTCGGCACTGTCCGTGAGTACGAGCTCGAGCCACACTGGTCGCGCCTATCCGGACAGGTTGGGCCGCGTACTGAAGCCCAAGAGCACGGGATCGTCACGTTCGAGGGTGGCAAGGTCGGTATCTTTCACTGGACCAGCGTCGGGTACGATTGTCCGCTTCGCTGGTGGCGCAGCAGCCGCTTTCTCGCCGAGAAGGGGATGGGGATCACCGTCGGCATCGGCCTCGACGTCGAGGAAAAGCTGTCCCTCCTTGCCCCTGGCGAGGAAGCGCCGCTCTTCATCACCCTCGAGCGGCGCTGGGAGCGGGTGGACGGCGGCGCGCTGGTCGCGATGGTGGCGCACACGGGCGATCCCAAGCAGCCCATCGTACGCTGGGACAACCCGTTCCGGTCGCTACGAGAGGGCCACGGTGTACAGTGGCACGACGACGAGATCGGGGTCGCTGGCTGCACGATGAGCCTCGTCCATGCGATCCGGGACGATACCGAGCCATCGTACGGCCCTCGCCAGGCACGCCTAGACCAGGAGATCATCCTGGCGATACGTCACTCGTCTCTGCGGGGAGGCGAACCGATCGACCTGCCGCTCGACCCCGAAGGTCAAGTTCTGTAGACAGGTGCGCGAATCACGTACCTAACTCAACAAGGAGGAACTAGACTCAATGCAATACCGCAAGTTCGGCAAGTTGGATTGGCAAGTGTCCGTTCTCGGCTTTGGCTGCATGCGGCTGCCGATCCGAGATGGCGACAGCTCGAACATCGATGAGCCTGAGGCGATCCGTATGCTTCGCTATGCGATCGACCACGGCGTCAACTATCTGGACACAGCTTACCCCTACCACGGCGGGAACAGCGAACGCGTGGTGGGCAAGGCACTCCAGGATGGCTATCGAGAAAAGGTCCATCTCGCGACCAAGCTCCCGGCCTGGGCTGTAGAGGACAAGGGCGACTTTGACAAGTACCTGAACGAGCAGCTCGAAAAGCTCCAGACCGATCACATCGATATTTACCTGCTGCACGGAATGCGAGCCAATCGCTGGGAGGCCATGCAGAAATACGATGTGCTTGCCAGCGCAGAAAAGGCCAAGGCCGACGGCCGGATCGGGCACCTCGGGTTCTCGTTTCACGATAGCTTCGACGTTTTCAAGCAGGTCGTCGATGGCTACGAGAACTGGGCGATGTGCCAGATTCAGTACAACTATATCAACGTTGACTATCAGGCCGGCACCAAGGGGGTCGAGTACGCAGCCTCAAAGGGTCTGGCCGTAGTGGTCATGGAGCCCCTGCTGGGCGGCAAGCTGGTCGATCCACCACCGCCGGTCGAAGCGCTGTGGGAGCGCGCCGATGTGGACCGTTCTCCGGCCGAGTGGGCGTTGACCTGGCTCTGGAACAAACCCCAGGTCACGGTGACGCTCAGCGGTATGAGCACCATGCAGCACGTGCGAGAGAACGTCGCTTCCGCAGACCGTGCGCAGGTGGGCGTACTGAGCAGGGAAGAGCTGGCGCTCATTGAGCAGGTCCGCGAGAAATACGACGAGCTCTGCCCGATCCCGTGCACGCAGTGCCGCTACTGCATGCCCTGCCCGAATGGCGTCGACATCCCGCGCAACTTTGCCGTGTTCAACAACGGCGTCATGTACAATGCTTTTGCCGAAGCGCGTCGCAGGTACAGCCATATGCAGGAAGCGATCCGGGCCAGTGCGTGTATCCAGTGCCTGGAGTGCGAGCCCAAGTGCCCGCAGAACATTCCGATCAGCGAATGGATGCCGCTGGTCCACGAGGTGCTCGGCGAAGGCCGGCCCTACGAGGAATGCCAGGTTCCAGGCTAGCCCAACCAGCCGTGCCCGGCATGCGTCTGCATGCCGGGCACGGCCCTTTTTCCCGCCTCCTCACTTCGGCCCGAGCAGGTACGCCAGCGCGCTCTGCACGCACTGTTCCAGGCTTTGCTGTGTGTCCAGCACGAGCTTGGGGCCCACTATGGGCTCAAAACCCGCCTTCAGCCTCCGGTACATCGCATAGTCTCGATTTGCGGCCACGTGGTCCCCACGCGCGGCGGCAGAGGCCAGCCGCTGCCGTGCTATCTCGTCCGCGCACACACACTCGATGATCCGCACCGGCACGTCGAGCTCTGCAGCCAGCGTCTTCCACGGCTCGAGCTGGTACCGCTTGGCGAAGGGACGGCCGTCGATCAGCACGTGCTTGGACCGGTCGCGCTGCAGAATGTACGCTGCGGCCTGTCGCAGGATGTCCATCACCAGGTCGTCCTGTGACACCGAGTAATCGATCTCCGAAGGAGGAAAAAGCGCGGCCCTGGCGCTATCCTTGTCTAGGACGATACTTGGCAGCGCCGTGGACAACGCCCGCGCCACGGCGCTCTTGCCTGTCGCAGGTAGGCCCGCCATGAGAATGATCAACTGAACGCTCCTACGTTCCTCTTGCTCACGCTGTTCGACCCTGTCGATCCGGCGCCGCCCCACACGCCGAGCATTCCCGCTGGCACCCGGACGCTTTCGCAAGTCTACGGATGCCATCTCGGCCCCAGCACGCGCGCAGATGAGCGCTCGCCGGGCCTGCGACTTTTGTCGTCGCGTTCGGGCAAGGCCCCTGGTACAATGAACACCAGAGGCCCACAAGGCAGATGTGGAGGATCGAGAGATGGCACTACACGTTCCGGCTTCCCCAGCTCGCGTTCGAGCGTGGCATCGGATCATCGTTCTTCCCGAGCTGCCGTTCGACCCACTGGGGAAGGCGCTCGCGCAACTCACCCTGAGCGGACAGGCATTCGCCGAGATCACCGAGATCTCGGTCGATGAAGGACAGATGACAATCGCGGGACAGTATCATCGCGACAAGCTTGGACTCTAGTCGCCACAGCCTGCGGCCCACTTCGTGGCAGGCTGCCGTGTCGACACGAGCCCGCTCCCATGGACGCAGAAGCAGGGACACGTGTTGTGTCCCTGCTTCCAGGTTACAGACCCCCTGCTAGGCTGCCAGAAGAGACTTGAGCGCTTCGTACGCGGCCTCCGGTACGTTGAGCATCGGCTCTTCTTCCTCAAAGACCGAGCGGAATCGCTCCGCAAGCTCCCGATCGCCCACCTTCCACAGCGAAAGCGCGCGCATGCTGTCACAGCGTATCGGGTCTGCGATCGACGGATCCGTCGCCAGTTTCAGCAGCGTCGGCACGGCGTGCTCGTCGTCACCGATCTCGTGCAGCACGATGCCAGCCTGGTAGCGCACCAGCGCCATATAGGACTGCTCTGCCGCCAGTTGCAGGTACTCGAAGGCATGCTCATCACTGCCCCACAGGTAGAGCACGCGCGCAATAGGTACGCGCAGCAGGTCGCTCTTTTCCTCGCGGTCGTAAAACGGTACCTCGATCGAGTCCACGACCATCTGTCGGTCCTCGATCGGCAGCCGCGCCAGGGCGCCCACTGCCGCTCGCCGCACCCGTGGATAAGTTCGCTTGTCCTGCACCACGCTGATCAGATCGCGCACGACCTCCTCACGCGCCGTCTGCAGCATGACCAGCGACTCCATCGCCTGCTCCTGCACGTCCTCCGTCGTTCTATCCTCAGTCACCCAGATACGGAGCACAGCGATCGATGCATCGTCGAGATCCTCGTCCCCGGAGAGACCGATCTCACCCAGCAAGCGCAGCGCGTCGTTCCGCGTGCTGCGATAGATGCTCTTGTCGGCGATCAGCATCAACACGTGCTGCAAAGACAGGTCGAGATAGCCGATCTCACCGAGCGCTCTGGCGGCAGCCAGCCGCTCGAAGTCCTTTGTCTTGCGGTCTTGCGTCTCGCCGATCGTGATCAGTGCCTCCACGATCGCGTCATCTGCATAACCGACGCGCCCCAGCGCCTCGAGCGCCTGGCGTCGTCCCGGCGGATAGATGCTCGTATCGCGGCCGATGTCGAGCACGATGTGCGCCGCCCGCTGTGCGTCTCTGTCCGTGCCTAGGGCTTCGGCAACAGCCACGCGTACGGCCTCTTCTGTCTCTGCATCCTCCGCCAGTGCCCACAGCCGGTCGACGAGCGCATCGTCCTCCGTCTTGCGAAGCAGCTTGCCCAGTCCTTGCCCGGCCGCCACCTGCACCGCGTACGGCACTTTCTCCTCGCCGTCGCCGCGCGCCAGGGCAAACAGCCGGTCTACGCGCTCCCCGGTCGGCTCGTCGACCGCAATCAGTGCGAGCGCCTCTGCCATAGCGTGGCGCACGTCGATCGGCAGTTCACTGTCGCGGACACCGGTCACCAGCCTCTCCTCGACCTCGGACCTGAGCTCCTCGCCCAGCTCCCGATCGAGCGCGAGCTGCCCCAGCGACGTACACGCGGCTTGCCGGACGCGGACGTGTTCCTCTGGTGTCGCCTTTTCCTCGGGCTGCTCTTCCTCCTGCCCGTTCTCCTTGCCGGCCTCGCCCTCTGTACCCTCGGCGCCGTCCTCTTCCGCCAGCTCAGCCTCTTCTTCCTCGTCAAACGACGGCTGCGGCTTGACTCGGTCATCCAGGGCCTCGAAGGCCTGGCGGGCATCGGCTCCCGACGCCTTGCTAAGGAGCAGCGCCGCCGCTTCGCGCACCCAGGCGCCGAGCTCCATATCGCCGATCAGGCTCAGCGCGCGCTCAGTAACCTGAGGCCGCCCCGCCAGGCGATAGAGGACCTCGAGCGCGTCTTGGCGTCCAGCCGCATCAGCATCGCTCAACCAATCGAAGAGGTGCCCGACGACCGTGTCCACGACCTCACCGTCAAGCTCTGCCACCGGACCACTGGCCGCCAGAGCCAGTCCAGCCAGCAGGAGGTGACGATGCGTGAGCGCTTCGAATGCATCCCCTTCCCCTGCCTCCAGCAGCAGCTTAACCGCCCTGCCCCACGTTTCTGGCTGCTCCTGAGACAGTGCACGGTACACCAGTGCGATCCGCTCACGCCAGTTTGTATCCCATAGGTGGGCACGCAGCTCCTTCCAGCCAGCGTTCAGCTTCCCATCCTCGAACAACGCAGCAAGCTCACGTGCCTGCACGATGTCCTGGACGATGCGTGGCGCCTGGGCCAGTTGCTCCGCCGCTTCTTCCTCCGTCCACTCTGCAGAGGCCTGATCCCACGCCGCCTCGAGCTCTGCTACCACGTCGTCGCTCCAGGGCACGAGCCGGTAGAGGGCGAACTCGTCACCACTCAGGCGTGGCTCGTACGCTTCCTCTCGCGCCGTCACCAGGAAGCGGGCGCGCGGATACCGCTCTACCCACTCCTCGATCCGTTCCACGACCTGCGACCGTGTTTCCGGGTCGCCGATCTCGTCCAGGCCATCCAGACACGCCACGGCCTGGCCGTTGACCAGCGCACGCTCAAAGAAAGCGGGGCCCACCTCCAGCTCCATCTCTGCAGCATCAGCGGCCAGGAACTCGGGCAGCGTCTGCCCTGACGCGCCATAGGTAGGCAGATCGACGATACAAGTCAGCAGATCGCCGTCCTTGCCTGCAACGGGATGGGCCGCCAGGTAGCGCAGCGCCGTGCTCTTGCCTGCTCCGGATTTTCCGAGGAGCACGACGCGCGGCTGCTGCTTGAGCATGTCGGGGATGGGCGTGCCGGCGTCCAGGGGCATGTCCAGGAGCATATCCAGGTACGGACGCTCGGCCAAGACGGCCCTGATCTGCTCTTGTTGTGCGCGCCCTCGTGCAGCTCTCAGTGCCTCCTGTGCTCGAGGCAGCTCACGTACCACGTACGCCGGACCACGCCGGGCGTAGAGCGGGACGTACCCCTCCTCAAGCGAAACCTCCGCCTCGCCGACCCGCTTGATACCGCTGTATCGCTGGGCGACGCGTTCGGCGTAATCTGTGTAGTCACTCATCTTCTTCTCCTTTGCGTGGTTACTGGCTCTGCTGCCCGTTCGGAACCCACTCGCTGCGAGCTCTGTAGGGGGCTGAATCTACGTCAGACTTGGAACCGAGGAAGTGAACTCGCATAATTCATCTTACTATGTACGGATTAGATCAGCGTAAGAGAAGCATAAGATCCGTATAAGAACTCCTCACGCTCATCCGATCATGCATCGGCTTCTAGGACCGCATCCAGGGCGTCGATGACGCGATATGGATCCGCCGCGATCACACTCGACCCGAACAACTCCATACAACCAATGTCGGTTGCCCTCGTTTGCGGCTCTCCACGATCGATGATACGAACCAACGCCGGGTACCCCTCCCAATCCTCCTCAGCAGCATCGATCGGGCGCTGGAACAGCACCAGGTTAAAGCTCTGCACGTCCAGCCGATGCACGTAGCGGTCGATGACGTGCCCAATGGCACTGATCATGTCTTGGTTATCAACCCATCTCGTGGGCGAGACAAGAACGACTTCCTTCTCGCTCACCGGGGTCAATGACGCGAAAAGGCGCGTCTCGCCCACGTGCCTCGCCAGCCCAAGCGCATCGTGCACCCGATACAAGTCCTCGAAATAGTTCGCTCCATGTGCCAACCGGTACAGAAGCGCCTGACGTCGCCAGCGTTCGACGTGAGCATAGTGCATACCACGCCCCAGGGCCACCTGCATGTGCCCGTGCACAATCGAGGAGCCACCTTTCCACAGGCAGTTCCACATCAGGAAAAAGTACTTGGCCGAGGTATCCGCGTTGTGTGCCTGCTTGGCCCAGCGCAGGGCGGTCTCGATATAGTCGTGGACGCGCTCCGGCGTGACCTGGAGAGGATCGTGCTCGTCGAATATGACGAGCCCGTGAAGCCCATCGTATTTGGCGACGTTGCTTGCCGTCACACAGTACTTGCCCCGCACCCGGCCAAAGACGTCCTCCGGCGTGAGTTCCTCCGGGTGACAGAACGGGCCACCTCGCGTTGCTTCGACCGTTGCCGCCACGTCATCTTCCGAAATCGGGTCACTAGGCCGCTGAGCGCGCAGAGGGTTGAACAGCGCCCCTTCGACCGTGATCAGGTTCGTAAGCTTGACGATGCGCTGCCGGCGCACAGCTTGAACGTCGTCGAACGTCGACGCTACCCACGGCTCCATGCTCTGAGGGACGACCAGCCCGCCCTCAACCACCTCTAGGATAAAGATTCGCTCGAACAGCGCCCGCTCCGCCACAGGCAGTTCTGCCACGTATCGACCGAGCTCGGCAATCTCCCTCATCGCGTCCTCCGCTAACCATCCGCGCGCAGACGCGAGATCTTAACATATCTTTGGCCAGATAGCAAACTGCTTGACGAATCGCTGCTCTCATGCTATGATTCCCTACGCTCAGCGGCGTGTGTACCTTTGCCGCCTCCACGTTATCGCCGCGGCTGGGCTGCCGACTATCGGATAGCAGCGAGTAGACTTCCTTCGGCGTTCTGAGCCCTCGACTGCCGCGATCAAACGAACGCACGAGAGATGCCAGAGGAGATCCCGCACATGAACGACCCATCACTAGGCTTTGGGCTCGTCATACACGCCACGCACGAGGCAGGCGTCAAAGTGGGAGGGATCGGGGCAGTTCTCGACGGTCTGCTTGGCAGCGAGGCCTACAACGCTGGCGTGCGCGAAACGGTGCTCGTGGGGACGATGGATGTCAGCAACCCGGAGGAGATGGGACGCCTCCTGTCGCCGAGCAACGCACTCGACGTCGCATACTCTTCTGTGCACGCTATCGCCGACGCGGCACCCGATCTCGTCGACCGCCTGCGGGAGATCGAGCGGCGGCACAACGTCACGATCTTGTATGGCACGCGCGCCTTTGGCAACACCAAGCACCGCATTCTGCTCGTGGATGGACAGCACGCCGATCCTGCACGTGTGAACGTTTTCAAAGCGCAACTCTATGTGCACTTTGGCATCCAGTCCGACCGCTACGAGAGCCAGCCTGAGTACAACCTCTTTGTGAACGCTGCAGAGGCACAGTATGAGGCTCTCAGGGCGATCGTCGGCGACAGAGAGGGCACGATCGTCGCTCACGAGTTCATGGGTCTGCCCTTTTGCTACAGTGCCATCATCCACGCACGCGACCTCTACCGCACCGTGTTCTACGGGCACGAGACAGTCGCAGTACGTCCTATCGTCGAGTCCCATCCCGGGCACGACACAATGTTCTACAACGTCCTCGCTCAAGCCTCAGCCCAGGGCCAATACCTCGAGGACGTGTTCGGTGACCAGTCTGCCTTTTTCAAGTACGCGCTGGTACAGCCCGTCCCGGCGCACCTCGACAACATCGTTGCCGTAGGCGACTGGGTCGTACGCGAGATGCGCTTCCTCGGACCGGCGTGGGCCAGCGCCGACATCGACTTGGTCTATAACGGCGTCCCCTGCCAGCACACGACCCTCAGCCAGAAACAGCAATCGCGCGCGCGCCTACAGCAGTACTGCATGAACTTGCTTGGCTATCGGCCAGACTATATCTTTACTCACGTCACCCGCTTTGTGCCCTCCAAGGGGCTGTGGCGCGACATTGCAGTGATGCAGCACCTGGCTCCCATGCTTGCGCAGCAGGGCAAGCGTGCCGTCCTTTTTGTACTGGCGACGGTGATCCCAGTCGGCCGCCCTCCCGACGCCGTGTTCGAGATGGAAGCACGCTACGGGTGGCCAGTCTATCACCGCGAGGCAAGCACCCAAGTCGGCGACCAGAGCGTGCCCGACCTGGTTAGCCACGAGATCCCATTCTACCACGCCGCGGATCAGTTCAACCGCACACAAGCCGCAGGCGCCATCGTCCTGGTCAACCAGTTTGGGTGGAGCCGTGGCCGCTGCGGGCTCCGAATGCCAGAAGATATGCAGTTCCTAGATATACGACAAGGCACCGACCTCGAGTTCGGCCAGAGCGTATACGAGCCGTTCGGGATCGCCCAGGTCGAGCCGCTCAGCTATGGTGCGCTATGCGTAGTGTCGCGCATCTGCGGCTGCGTCGGCTTTCTCGAACGCGTCGACGGTCTCGCCGAGCCCAACGTCCTCCTCGCCGACTATACCGACGTCACACCCCTGCCAACTACCCTTCAGGCCGCGCTGTCGATCGACCAGGCACGGCGCGATCAGGTTGAGGCGCACAAGGCCGCCGAGATCGCCCGAGACATTGTGTCCAGGCTACCGCAGACCGAGGACCAGGAAAGGCACATCCTGGAATCCGGCTACCAGATCAGTCAGAGAATGAGCTGGGAGGTCGTCGCGAAGCACTATTTCCTGCCTGCCCTCGAGCACGCGCGTCGGGGGTGACCAGGCAGAGCCCTTGGGACGTGATGACAGATACCCATCCTGACTTTGCCGCCATCCTCGGCCCTCATGGCCCGCTCGCGCGTGCCCTGGGCCAATACGAGCATCGTCCTTCACAGATCGAGATGGCCCGTACCGTGTGGCGTGCTATTGCCGAGGAACGGGTCGCCCTCGTCGAGGCCGGGACAGGTACGGGCAAGAGCATCGCCTACCTCGTTCCAGCCCTGGTCAGCGGCAAGAGCATGATCGTAGCCACGGCAAACAAGGCCCTCCAGCGCCAGCTCTACGAGCGAGACGTGCCGCTCGTTCGCACCGCCCTCGAGCTCGATTTCGACTCGGTCCTGATCAAGGGGCGCCAGAACTATGTCTGTCTGCGCAAGTATCAGCTTGAGCTGCCACAGCAGCGCCTCTTTGTGCAAGAAGACGGGGTCCGTACATATGATCTCGACGCGCTCGATGATTGGGTACATGCCACCGACACGGGCGACCTTGAAGAGCTGGGGTTCATACTCGACTCAGATACCACTGCAAATATGACTTGTCCAGCCGAAGAGTGCCTCCACCGCGAGTGCTTGCACTATGACGACTGCTTTGTTATGCGCGTTCGCCAGCGAGCGGCCGAAGCGCAAGTGGTCATTACCAACCATCATCTCTTGGTCACGGATCTGCAACTACGCACCATGGGTGGCCTCAGCCTTCCCGACACGGACCTCATCGTCTGCGATGAAGCGCACCAACTCGAGAGCGTCGCAACTTCGATCTTTGAGACCACTGTCACCGACTACACGGTGCCCAGCTTGCTTCTGCGCCGCTTGGTGCGGCAGCATGCGCCTCCCAGCCAACTGGACGAGATCGCGGCGCAGAACCGCATCTTCTTCGAGGGCATCCGCGGCTATATGCAGGGGTCGGTGGCCAAGCTGGAGGGCGATTGGGAGGAGGGCACCCGCCTCGGGCACAGCCTGCGCGACCTGGCAGGCAAGCTAGCCGCGATGAATCCCTATGGCGACGATCCCGACGCCGAAGAGGAGAACACCAGCTTTGGCCTGGCGCTGCAGGCGCTTCGCGCCGCCGGCGATCACGTCCTGGCCGTGAGCCGCAGCAACCGCGATGGTGAGGTGGTCCGCTATGCGGAAAGAACGCGCCAGCGGCGGGTCAGCCTCATCCTGCACGCCACGCCGATCTCGGCTGCGGAGGCGCTCGGCAAGCATCTCTTTAGCGAGAATACCGTGATCTGCACTTCCGCCACGCTCTCCACCGGCGAAGACTTTGCCTTGTTCCGTTCACGCTGCGGTGTCCAGGACGACCCGATCGAACTGATGGGCCAGCCTGTCTTTGACTTTGCCCGGCAAGCGATGGTCTACCTGCCCAGCCTGGCTACCTATGACTGGGAGAACCGGGAAGGCTACTTTGATGCCGTCGCCGAAGAAACCCGGCGTCTGCTCGAGGTAAGTCGCGGGCGCGCGCTCTGCTTGTTCACGAGCTGGAATGGGATGCAGCACGTGGCAGAAAAGCTGCGCGGCTTGCTGCCCTGGCCGCTTCTGCTACAGGGCGAGCTGCCTCGCTCGGAGTTGCTTCGCCGCTTCCGCAGCATCCCGCACAGCGTCCTCTTTGGCACCAAGTCCTTCTGGGAAGGCGTCGACGTACCGGGTGATGCGCTCTCCCTGGTCATCATCGACAAGCTTCCCTTTCCATCGCCGCGTGACCCTCTACACGAAGCCAGGACCCAGCGCATCGCCGACCAAGGCGGCAACGCATTCACCGAGTACACGCTGCCCCTGATGATCCTGTCCCTCAAGCAGGGCTTTGGCCGGCTCATACGCACGAAAACGGACCGTGGCGTGGTAGCCATTCTGGACAACCGGCTGACGACCAAGCGTTATGGCAGCCTCGTTCTGCACTCCCTCCCCCCTGCCGCGGTGACGCGCCGTTTTGGCGACGTATATCGCTTTTTCCGGACCGAGCGCCTGTCTGCCGACTATGCGCTCACTGTCTGGGCGCACGCTGCCAGCGAGAACGCCGCCTACCGTTGGCAGCTCACCCGCCTGCCGGACGGCCGCATCCGGGCCGGTACGGGAGAGGCCGACAGCGTGTATCAGGCCAGGTGGTCGGGAGCGCTGGAGGCCGCTACCGAGCTGCAAACCGCCGTCCAGCGTGGCCAGCGCTCGTGCAGCGATTTTGGGCTGGAGGTGCGCTTTCCTGGCCTCGAAGCGGACGCCAGGAGCATTCTCCGCGATGCACCTCCCGCGCTATCGGCAAAACTGGACAGCTTTGCCGCTGTACACATCCTGACCCTGGAGGGTGCGACGGATGCGTGAGTTGCCGGCAAAGCTCGTCCCTTTTGTTCCCTGGACACTGGCCGTCTACGCCCTCTGCTTTGTAGCGGGAGGGATTTACTACCTCGAGCAGCGGGTGAGGCACATACGTGATCAGTTCCCCCGCCGGGCCTTAGTCGCCCGGCTCACAGGCTATGCAGCGCTGTTCATCGGCTTGCTGGCAGCCGTGTCTGTTGCCAGCTATCTCGTTCGCCCCGGCAGCAGCCACCACCTGGGAGCCCTCGTGGCAGCCGGTGCAGGTGTCGCCTTTTGGGTATCTCGGCTCTATGCCGAGCCTACCATCGTGCACCGGTTGCGCGACAGCTTGTTCGCACTCATCTGCCTGTCCTTCACTGGCCTCGTTGCCTGGTGGGTCAGTACGCTGTAACCACGATCGTCTGCACCAGGCAGGCATAGCTGGACCTTATCTCCTGACAGGATAGAGACATGATCTATGGAACCCTCACTCGTCTGCGCCGTATCGAGCGCGATGATATACCCACTTTCGTGCGTTGGTTCGCCGATCCCGAGGTACGCGAGTTCCTGCTGCTCAACCGGCCCATCTCGATAGCCGAGGAGGAGCAGTGGTTCGTGCAGCAGCTTCAGTCTCAGAACGCTGAGCTGTTTGCCATCGAGACCAACGACGGGATCCACATCGGCAACATTGGCTTGCACGACATCAACTGGCTGCACCGGGCGGCCGAGATGGGCATCGTGATCGGGCACAAGCAGTACTGGAGCAAGGGGTACGGATCCGATGCGATTCGGACCCTGCTCCGCTTTGCCTTCGACGAGATGAACCTGCACCGGGTCCAACTGACTGTCTACGAGGACAACGCGAGAGCCATCCGGGCCTATGAAAAGTGCGGTTTTCAGCACGAGGGGCGGCTGCGAGATGCGGTCTATCGCAAGGGCCGCTACTACGATATGCTCCTGATGAGCGTGCTGAGCGGCGAACTGCAGCCAGAGGACGAGGCATCCGGCCAGTGAGTGCCACCACGCCAACCCTCGATCAGGAGCGCAAATTGATAGAGCGCGGCTACTGCCGTCTGGCCGGCATCGACGAAGCAGGGCGTGGCGCGTGGGCAGGCCCGGTGTCTGCCGCCGCAGTCGTGCTGCCGACCAGTGATCCCTCCTTGCTCTGCCAGCTACGCGGCGTCCGCGACTCCAAGCTCTGCACGCCAAGACAGCGGAACGAGCTGTTCGACCTGATTCGTAAGGTGGCCCTGGCGTGGGCCGTGTCGCTTGTTCCTGCACGGCGCATCGACGAGGTCGGCATCGTGGCCGCCACGAGGGAGGCGATGCGCCGCGCCGTCGCACAGCTCCACCCCACTCCAGATGCGCTGCTCATCGATGCTCTTCCCCTTCCCGCGCTGCCTATCGAGCAGCGCGTCCTGATCAAGGGCGATGCCATCTGTCTCAGCATCGCCGCCGCATCGATCGTGGCCAAGGTCTCGCGTGACCGGGCAATGATCGCTCTAGATGAGCGACATACCGGCTATGGGTTGGCCCGCCACAAAGGCTATGGCACACCAGAGCACCGTGCAGCACTGGCGCAGCTAGGACCTACGGATATCCACCGCTGGTACTTTGTGCCGGTCGCGGACGTGGTCCGCCAGCGCGAGATCGAGTCGGACCGGCCGGTGTACCGGAAAGAGAAAGAAGGATGAACACACGTACCGAGGATCTGGGAGCCGACTACCAGATCGTGCCCTTTGCCGAAGCACACGTTGCCCCCTTTGCGTCCTGGTTCAACGCGTTAGGGAACAACGATGTGTGGACCGAGTCTTCCGTTCGTCGCAAGACCATCCAAGACGCAGCCTACGACCCAGCGCTCATGCTCTGTGCACAGGAGGCCGGGCAGCCCGTAGGCTCTATCCTCGGCAACGTCGCAGATGGCCGAGGATGGATCCGCGCCTTTGTCGTCCGGCCTGACCGACAGTGCCGCGGCATCGGCACGCTGCTCTTTGATCAGGTAGAAAGAGTCTTTGCTGAGCGAGGGATCGACGAGGTGCATGCCGGGTGGGCAAGGCCAAACTACTTCCTACCGGGCATTGATATCAAGTATACCTCAGCCATCGTCTTCCTAGACCGGCGTGGCTACCAGACCAGTCGCGAGACCCGCGTGAACCTGGACGTGGCCATTGCTGGGCGAGACTGGGACACCGATCGAGAGGAAGCCGATCTGGCCGCGCGTGGGTTCCGGGTCCGCCGCGCTCGCCCTGGCGACGAGCCAGCGATTGCACGTCTATGCGAGACGCATGGCTTCCACGGGTGGGCTGTCGAGGCCGCGATGGCTCTCGAGGAACAGCCCACCACGGTCTTTGTCGCCGAATCAGCCTCGCCTCTCGATCCAGAATACGCCATCCGTGCCTTTGCCGCCCACAGCGTCACCGGTCCCGCGCACTTTGGCCCTATGCTGACCGCCGCCGACCTGCGCGGCATGGGCATCGGCTCTGTGTTGCTCAAGCGCTGCATGCGAGATTGGCAGCAAGCCGGCGTATCACGCTGCGAGATCGTCTGGGCCGGCCCTATCTCCTTCTACGCGCGGGCCGTGGACGCGACGATCGGCCGCGCGTTCTGGACCTTTCACAAGTCGTTAGCCTGAGCCGGCGCGACGTTGCGCGGTGCCTCTACAGGATGCTTACTCGGCGACCTGCGCAGCGAGATCACCCAGGTTCTCCATCGAGCGGTTGTCGATCCATTTCTCGAGCAGATCACGCTTGACCCGCCACTGCCGGCCCAGCTTCAGTGCCGGGATCGCTCCTTCGCGTGCCAGCCGTCGCACGGTCAGCTCGTGGAGACCGAGGTACTCGGCCACGTCGGAGATTGTCATGATTTGCGGGAACTGTCTCTCACTCATCTTGCACCTCTCTGCGGGCGATTCTGCTCCACGATACCATAGGTCGACGCCGGCTCGGCCTTTGAGCTTCTGCGCTATGGAGCCTTGGTCAGCGTGGGTGTAGTAGCAGGCGTAGCGGTAACATCCGGTGTTGCCGCGGATAGCGTAGGATTGGGAGTCATCGTCTGCGAGACAGACGTCGTCGGAGTGCTCGTGAGCGGCGCCACGGTTCCCGTCGTCTGAAGCGTCGCGGTAATCAAGGGAGTGACTGCCCACGGTGGGCCAACCGGGCCGGGCGTCGGCGTGAGCAGCGTACCCTCGATCGGGTAGCCGTCAGAATACCACTTCTGTAAGCCGCCATCCAGGACGGCGACCCGGGTAAAGCCCACCTGGTAGAGATACATCGCGCCGTTCAGGCCCAGCGCGTCGTTGGGCGACAGGTCGTACAGGACAATCATCTGGTTGCCGTCGAGCTCCCCAACACGGTCCGGCAGTTCCTCGAGTGGAAGATGTACCGCGCCCGGAATGTGTGCCTGCGTGTAGGCAGCAAAGTTGCGCACATCGACCACGACGACCGAACTTGACTCCACCTCCTGGTACAGCCTGGCGCTAGATATACGTGGCACCTCTGCTGTCGATGGTGGGGGTGGCGTCCCGTCCCACGTAGGTGTTGGCTTGACCACGAGCGTAAAGGTCGGCGTGTCCGCAGGCGCTGTAGTGGGCGTCCACGTCGGCGGATACGGTGCGTCTCGGCCCGCCGCAGACGGTGTCGGCGTTGCCGCCGGGGCACAGCCGGCAAAAAGGATGGCTACAACCAGGCAAAACACACCATTACGTCGCATCGAACGCCCTACCCTCCCTAGCACCAGGCGGTCCGCACGTTCCGCATTCCCTATAGCCATCGGTCTGGCGTAGATGCTTGCTGAGCCGTGCAACGAAAGCCAGCTTGCTCTATTGTAGCAGCGAACGAGCCGAAAAGCAAGTCCTTACCGAGCACATACGATTCCATCCATGATTATGTCCTGTTGTGGATGATATTCGTGTTCGTCCGTGGGCTGCAGCCCGCTCAGGAGATCACCAGCAGCTCGCGTGGAAAGCTCGTCAAGCTCTCGCAGCCGTCCGCCTGCACCACCACGTCATC
>CAZLMZ010000052.1:0-16410 GCA_964560475.1 uncultured Anaerolineae bacterium | reverse complement strand
TCACGGTGGAGCCCGGGCTGTATTTCCCGGGGTGGGGTGGGATACGGATCGAGGATATGGTGGTGCTGCGCGAGGGCGGGGCGGAGGTGTTGACGAGGGCGGCGAAGGAGGCAGTGGTGGGGTAGGGCGCGGGTGGCGCACAGCGCGGGGCAGCCTATGATACTCCCTGAATCTATGTAGTGTATATAGCGCATTTATGGATGCATGGCGATGCTTGTGGTTCCATGCGATCGAGATCCCGTTCCCGTTCCCGTGTACCGGTACCTTTTTTTCTTTGACCGGGGAACAGGAGGGAGGAGCAACGAACCCGTTTTCTCAGGGAAGGGCCTCACGGGATGGCGGCGGGCGCTGGGAACGCAGGTGGGCGCTCGGCGCCCGAACGAACCCGTTCCCCGATCGTTGCTGCGTGGTGAGCGTTGCCCGCTGGTTCCTGTGCCGTGCTGGGAGGGCGAGAGCTCGCAAGAGGGCACGGGTTTGGAGTGAAGTGAACCGCAGAGGGCGCGGAGGACGCAGAGGAGACACTATGAAGGGAGAGGGTCAGCCTTCGGTGAGGTCGTCCCAGGGATAGACCTCGGTGCCCCGGGCGGCGGCGCGGATGGTGGGGTCGTCGGCGTAGTGACCGCGGCGCTCGGGGGGGAGGAGGGGGGCGATGTGCTGCATGATGCGGTGGCCGATGGCGTCGAGCTGGCGGCGGCGCTCGCGGCCGCGGCCGGTGGCGGTGTAGGGGCCAAAGCGGGGGCCGATGCGCACGGTGACGTCGGCGCGCCGGCCACGGCGGAGGCAGGGAAAGACGTCGACCAGGCCGTCGAAACCGATGGGAAGGAGGGGGGCGCCGGTCTGGGCGGCGAGGTAGGCGGCGCCGGGGCGGGCGGGGCGGAGGACGGCGGCCCAACTGCCACCCTCGGGGAAGATGCCGAGGACGCCGCCTTGCTCGATCACGGCCTGTGCGCCGCGCAGGGCGTCGCGCGCGCCGGTGCCGCGCTGGACGGTGTAGCGGCCCCAGAGGCGGGGGATAAAGCGGACGATGGGAGGGGAGTTGGGCATCTCGAGGCCGCCGATGAATTCGAGCGGCCAAGGGGTGGCGTGGATCATGGCGACGGGGTCGATGAAGCTGAAATGGTTGGCGACGACGAGGAGGGGGCCGTTGAGGGGGAGGTGCTCGCGGCCCTCGACGCGCCAGCGGGTGAGGACGGAGAGGGCGCCGCCGGCCAGGACGCGGAGGAGGGCGCGGATGAGGCGGCGGCGCGGATAGCGGGCCGCCGGTTCAGGCATGGCGGGCAAGCCTCATCGATCGTAGTGAGCGCTTTAGCGCTTTTTCGCGGCCCGAAGAACGACTCGTGCAGGTTAAGGAATGACCTCGGCAACGAGGCCGGCATCGGATGAATCTGACGCCTGATTCCGAAAGCCTGTTAGAAACAGGCTCTGCGCTCTTCCAACGCGTTTCAACGCGTTTTTCGATCTTGCCCGTGAATTCATTCACGGGTAGCGGTCCTCATCGTTTGTCGTGAGCGCTTGAGCGCTTTTTTCCCCGCGCAAAGAACGACTAAAGTCGTTACTACGAACGGGACGAACGCGACGAACGGTAGGCTTGATCATGCCGTGACTTCCTCGGCAGCGGTGACGCCGGCATGCTCGGGCCGGGGTTCTTGGACCCAGAAGAGAAGGGCCAGGCCGACGAGGAGGAAGGCGACGATCGAAAAGAGGGCGATGCGGTGGCCGGACTGCTCGGCCAGGAGAGGGTCGAGGCCGAGGGCACGGTAGCGGCCGGTGGCCCAGGCGGCGAGCAGGCCAAAGATGGTGGGCCCGATGAAGGAGGAGGTGCGCCCGGCGACGGCAAAGAAGCCGTAGAACTGGGCGCTCTGCCCGGGCGGGCTAAAGGCGGCGACCATGGTGCGGCTGACGGACTGGACGCCGGTCAGGGCAAAGCCGGCCAGGGCGCCGATGACGTAAAAGGCCAGGCGGGAGCTGGTGAAATAGAGCCACACCACGGGGACGATCATGAGCAGGAGTGAGATGACCAGGGAGCGCTTGCCGCCAAAGTCGCTGGCGATGATGCCAAAAAGGTAGGCGCCGGCGACGCTGGTGATCTGGACGATGATCATAAAGACGATCAGCTCTTGCTGCTGCAGGCCAAAGAGGACGGCACCGAGGATGGCGCCAAAGTCGAGCACCATGAGGATGCCGTCGTTGTAGATGAGAAAGGCGGCGATGAACTTGACAAACTCGCGAAAGGTGCGCACGGTGCGCAGGGTGCGCGCCAGGCGGTGCAGGGCGAGGGAGAGATAGCCCTGGCCGGCGGGCAGGGGGCGCGGTTGGGCGCGCTCGCGGATCCAGAAAAAGGCGGGCAGGGCGGCGAGCAGGAAATAGACGGCGGTAAAGACGAGCGAGAGGCGGACGACGAGCGTGCTGCTGCCGGTGAGGACGATGGGGACGAGAACGATGATCAGGCAGACGATGCCGCCCAGCGAGCCGATGGCCCAGCCGTTGCCCGAGACCTTGGCCATGTCTTCGGGATCAGCGATCTCGGGGAGGAGGGCGTTATAAAAGACCTGCGCGCTGCGGTACCCGATCTCGGCGAGAATGAAAAAGAGCATGCCGATCAGCCAGTCGCCCTGGCCGACGAAAAAGAGAAGGGCGCAAAAGACGACGCACAGCAGGGTGTAGAAGAACAGGAAGCGCTTCTTGGCCCCGGCATAGTCGGCGATGGTGCCTAGGATGGGGGCGGTAACAGCGACGAAGAACATGGCGATGCCGACGGCGATGCCCCACAGGCGCGAGCCGTTGGCACCGCCGACGACCTGGCCTTGAAAGTAGGCGGAATAGACGGCCAGGAGGACGACGGCGGCATAGGCCGAGTTGCCGAAATCATAGAGGTACCAGGCCCAGCGTTCGCGGCGGCGCGTTTTCTCGGTGGCGGGTGGCATGTACGCTCTCCTTTGTAAGGTTGACGGAACCTACCTATAGTATAACACAGATGCTGGGATGGGGTTGCGCTGTTGACAGGCCATGGTATGTGTGGTATGCTCGCGACCATCGATCCGGGCGGCGGGGGAGGCTGCCGGATAAGCGCTAAAGCGCTCACTACGAACGGGTAGCGCTCAAGCGCTCACTACGAGCGGGTAACGCTCAAGCGCTCACTATGAACGGGTACGAGGGAGGACCGATGTCGGAACTAGGCCATTTCATGCAGGATCTGTCGGAAGCGATGGAGGTGACGTTCCAGGCCTCGGAGGGAGTGTACAGCCTGGAGATGCCCACCTCGGGCGGGCGCACGCAGGTCGTCCACGCTTTCGTGCAGGAGAGCGGCATGGACGGCGACATGATTGTGTTTTACACGCCGGTCGGCGAGGCGAGCGACGAGACCGACTGGGAAAGCCTGCTCGAGCTGAACGTGGGGACGGTGTATGCCCGGGTGGGCGTAATCGAGGGGGAGATCGTGGTGCTGGCGGGGCAGATGCTGGACAGCGCCGACGTGAGCGAGGTGATCGCGATCCTGAGCGAGGTGGGGACGCTGGGCGACATGCTGGAGAACCTGCTGTACGGGGAAGACAGGTACTAGCGCGTCGTGGACTGAAGGACGATCCCCGCAGCGTGCTGCTGTACACCCTCCTGAAAATGCTGAACCAGTGCCACCGCGAGCACGGGCTGCTGGCCGACGGCGACCGCATCTGCCTGGCGCTATCGGGGGGGAAGGATAGCTGCACGCTGCTCGACGCGCTGCTGCAGCGGCGGGGGCTGGAGCGCTATACGGTGATCGCGGTGCACGTGCTGCCGGCCTCGGACATGGCGTGCGGGGCGCAGGTGGACGTGGCGGCGCTGCGCGCGTGGCTGGAGGGGCTGGGGGTCGAATATCACATGGCGCAGGCCGAGGAGCCGCAGGGGGAGCCGCGGCGAGCGCAGCAATCGCCCTGTTTTTACTGTGCGTGGCGGCGGCGCAAGACGTTGTTCCGCGTGGCACAGGAGCTGGGGTGTAACAAGCTGGCCCTGGCACACAATGCGGACGACGTGGCCGAGACGACGCTGTTGAACCTGTTCTACCAGGCGCAGTTGAAGGGGATGGCGCCGCGCGTGCCGCTCTTTGGCGGGAGGCTGACGTTGATCCGGCCGCTGGCGTACGTGCCGGAAGCAGAGATCGAGCGCTATGCAGAGGGGGCGGGGTTCCCGCCGCCGCCACCACCGTGCCCGGTGGGGAAGGGGGCGAAGCGGGCGTTGATGCGGCAGATCCTGCGTATGGTGGAGGAGGAGCATCCCCGGGCCAAGGTGTATCTGCGGCGGGCGGTGGCACGGTGCCAGGGAGAGGGCGGGGTGAGCGGCGGCATGGGGATGCCACCCTACGGAGGATCAAGGGAGATGGGCCGTCCTGGCGGCATAGGGATGCCACCCTACGATGGGACCGAGGGTATGTGTCGTCCTGGCGACATAGGGATGCCGCCCCACGAGGGGGAACCTGGACGAAGGAGGGTGGGCAGTGCGGCGTAGCGCGTTTCTCTGTTCGCCGGCGCTGTGGGCACACGGGCACGGGGAGGGGCACCCGATGCGCCCGGAGCGGCTGGAGATGACGTATGCGCTGCTGCAGGCGTACGGCGCGTTCGAGGGGGAGGGCTCGGCGCTGGTCGCCCCTGCCCCGGCCAGCGAGGACGAGCTGGCGCTGTGGCACACGCGCGAGTACATCGACGCGGTGCGCCGCCTGTCCGCGGGTGACACGAGCGTGCCGGCGCGGCGCTACAATTTCAGGCCAGGCGACAACCCAGCCTTTCCGGGGATGTACGAGAGCGAGTCGCTCAAGGTGGGCGCGACGCTGCAGGCGGCGCGCATGGTGGCGGCGGGGGAGTGCGCGGTGGCGTTCAGTTTCGCCGGGGGGCTGCACCATGCCATGCCGGCGCGGGCCTCGGGCTTTTGCGTGTTCAACGACGCGGCGATCGCGATCCGCTGGCTGGCCGGCGAGGGGCGGCGCGTGCTGTACGTGGACGTCGACGCGCATCACGGCGACGGGGTGCAGGCGGCGTGCTACGAGAACGAGCGGGCGATGACGATCTCGTTTCACGAATCGGGCCGCTATCTCTTTCCGGGCACGGGCTACACGGACGAGATTGGCACGGGCGCGGGGCGCAGGACGAGCGCGAACGTG
The DNA here is from genome assembly GCA_964560475.1 of uncultured Anaerolineae bacterium. GTDB lineage: Bacteria > Chloroflexota > Anaerolineae > JAFGEY01 > JAFGEY01 > BS750m-G44. The sequence continues at coordinate 11,282 of CAZLMZ010000052.1, read as the reverse complement.
CCGCTGCTGCCGTATACGGACGATGCGGCGTACCTGGCGGCGTTCGACGCGGTGGTGCCGGCGCTGGCGGAGCGGTTCGCGCCGGACGTGCTGGTGACGCAACTGGGGATCGACACGCACTACCAGGACCCGCTGACGCACCTGGCGCTGACAACGCACGGGTATGTGGCGCTGGTGCGCTCCTTCCACGACATGGGGCTGCCGTGGGTAGCGCTGGGCGGCGGGGGGTACAATGTGCACACGGTGGCGCGAGCGTGGACGCTGGCATACGGGATCATGAGCGAGCAGGCGTTCGCAGACGAGATCCCGACCTCGTACGCGGCGCGTTACGGCGACCGCTGGCTGCACGATCGCGGCGGGCCGCGGCTCGACCCGCGCGACGCGGCCCGGGCGCGGGCGCACGCCGAGCGGCAGGCGGCGGCGGTGCTCAAGGCGCTGGAGGTGTAACTACCGCATGGTCATTGCGAGGGCGGTCTGTGCCCGAAGCAATCTCTAGCGATGCTAGTTGGGGATTGCTTCGCCGGGAAAGCACCGGCTCGCAATGACAGAGCGGAGATAGCTACCCGGCCAGGATCTCGCGGCCCAGGCTGCCGCCCTGGTCGGGGCCGATGATGCCCCGCTCTTCCATGGCGGCGATGATGCGCGAGGCGCGGGCATAGCCGATGCGCAGACGGCGCTGGAGGAGCGTGGTCGAGGCGCGCCCCTCTTGCTTGACCAGGTCAATGGCCTGCGGCATCAGCTCGTCGTCGGCGCCAGGGAGTGCCTCCTCCTCGGGTTCCTGCATCTCCTGCAGGGTAGGCAGCGCGCTCTGGACGAACTCGTCGCCGGGCATGGTCTCGCCCTTGCGCTCGGCCGATTCACGCCTCCAGTAGGCAATGATGCGGTCGATCTCGGGCGGGGAGACGAAACAGCCCTGCAGGCGCGCCGGCTGGCTGGCGTCGGGCGACATGAAGAGCATGTCGCCGGAGCCGAGGAGGCGCTCGGCGCCGACGGCGTCGATAATGACGCGCGAGTCGACGCCGCTGGTGACCATGAAGCTGATCCGCGCCGGAAAGTTGGCCTTGATCAGGCCGGTAACGACGTCGACGCTGGGACGCTGGGTGGCGATGATCAGGTGAATGCCCGTGGCGCGCGCCATCTGGGCGATGCGGCAGATGTGCTTTTCCACCTCGTCGGGCGCGATCATCATCAGGTCGGCCAGCTCGTCGATAAAGACGACGATGTAGGGCATGCGCTCCTGGTCGCCGGCGACGACGCGCTTGTTGAAATCCTCGATGTTGCGCGCCCCCACCTTGGCAAAACGGCGGTAGCGCTGCTCCATTTCGCGCGTCACCCACTGCAGTGTGCCGACCACGCGTTCCAGGTCGACGACCACGGGTGCCAGCAAGTGCGGCACGCCGTTGTAGCCAGTCAGCTCGACCCGCTTGGGGTCGATCATGATCATCTGCAGCGTGTCGGGCGTGTTGGTGCAGAGGAAGCAAGAGACGATGGCGTTGATGCAGACCGACTTGCCCGAGCCGGTGGCTCCGGCAATGAGCAGGTGGGGCATGGCGACCAGGTCGGCCACGATCGGCTCGCCGGCCACGTTTTCGCCGAGGGCGATGGGTAGGGGCGTCTTGCGGCGCAGCCGCTTGAAGGGCTGCGAGTCCATGATCCCGCGCAGCGAGACGAGGGCCACCTCCTTGTTGGGCACCTCGATGCCGACGATGGCCCGCCCGGGGACGGGGGCCTCGATGCGGATCGGGGCGGCGGCGAGGGCGAGCGAGAGGTCGTCGACCAGAGAGGTAATGCGGCTGACCTTGACTTTCGTCTCTTTGCCTCCACGACCGACGGTAAAGCCGGGCTCGACGCCGAACTGGGTGATGACTGGCCCCTGATTGACCTCGACCACGCGCGCCGGGACGCCAAAGGAGTCGAGCGTCTTTTCGATGATCTGGACCTGCTGCTGGATCTCGGCCTGGCTGATCTCCTGGTCGCTGAGGTCGTCGAGCACGCGCCGCACATCAGGGACGCGCCACGGGGCCAGCTTGGCGCCGCCGCGACGACCGGAAGGGCGGGCCTTGCCGAGCGCGCCCATGACGGTGGCCGGCTGGGGGGCAGGCTCGGCGACCCCTGCAGCCTCGGGAGCAGGCTCGTGCGGCGGAGCGGCAGCCTGGGCGACGGGCGTGGGCTCGGGCTCCTCTCCGATGACCAGCGGTTCCCTGGGGCTGGCGGGCGCGCGCGACCGGGCACGGCGGCTGCGCCGCCCGTCGTTCCGCGCCGTGCCGCGCGGGTTGAGCTCGTAGGAGGCCCGCTCGGCAGCACGCGCCTCCGCGCGCGCGGCGCGCTCGGCACGCCACAGCGCAAACCGCTCGCGCAGCGCGTCGAACCAGAGGACGATGGTCATGGTCACGTCGGCGGTCGACTGGCCGAGGAGGAGGACGATCGAGATAAAGACAAAGGCAAAGAGCGAGACATAGGCACCGATGCGGCCGATGGCGTATTCGAGCCCATAGCCGGCCGCCCACCCTACCAGGCCTCCGCCGCGGCCCTCGGTCACCACGTCCCACGGCTGTGCGACGGGGGTGAGGAGGTGGCTGATGCCCATGACGGCGACAAAGAGGAGCACCAGGCCAAAGACCTTTTCCCACTGCACGGGCGGCAGGCGGCCAAAGCCAGTCATGAGCATGCCCAGGCCGATGGCGCCGAGGATAAAGGGCATGAGATAGGCGCCCCAGCCAAAGCCCTGCCGCAGCAGGGCGAGCCAGTTGCTGGTGATCTGGCCCTGGTTGGGCGAGATCAGGCTGAGGAAGGTGAGGATCGCCAGCGCGAGGACGGCGATGCCCAGGATCTCGACGCGGAAGAGGGCAGAGAGATCGATCCGCGGCTTGCTGCGGCGGCTCCGCGACGAGCTACGGCGGCTGCGGCTGGAGCTGGAGCTGCTTTTACTGCTCTTGCGTCTGGTCATAGCTCAGATGTTCGTCCCTCCTGCTGGTATTATACCATGGGCCCTGGATAAGGGGCAAGGCGGTGGTTATGTCAGGTCAAGTTGGAAGGAGTGGCGCTGGAGTGGATACGCTCTTGCGCTCCCCCTCTATCCGTGGTATAATCTACATCACTACGGGCGGTTAGCTCAGTTGGCTAGAGCGCATCGTTGACATCGATGAGGTCGTAGGTTCAAGTCCTATACCGCCCACCAGATAGCACAAAGCGTCGATCGGGACGAGTAGCGCCAGGAAGGACGACAGCAAACGGGGGTCAGCGGCTGAGAGCCCCCTCCGCCTGGACGGCGCGAAAACCACCCGAGAGCGGGCGCCGGAACGCACGGCCAGTATGGCGCCACGGGTTGCTCCGTTACCGGCAAAAGAGGACCAGGTCTACATCGGGCCAGGTCGAACGTGGGTGGAACCGCGCGAGCATGCCTCTCGCCCCATTGGGGAGAGAGGCTTTTTGCATCTATGGGCAAGATGATGGTTCAAGCAGGTTTGTACGCAGAACTACAGACACTATGCCGGCGCTCTTTCCCTGAGCGGCTGGAGCAGCGCGTTTCGCAGGTGCGCGAGGTCGAGGGTGGGCGCCACCCGATGGTGTCCTTTTCGCTCGCATGGCGTGAGGGCCGGCGCCCGCGCGTCGAGCCGCTGCTACTGCGACGCTATGCCGACGACTGGACATGGTGGTCGGTGGAGGACACGCAGAAGGCGGCGCGCGCGTGGGAGGTGGGCGGCTGGTTGTACGGCCGGGGACTGCCTCTGCCGGCACTCTATGCCTCGGGCACGGCCGAACAGGCCCCCTACCTGTTGATGGCACGCGCAGAAGGACGCCGCTACGCGCTCGAACGGCCGGCCGACCGTGAAGCGTACGTCGAGGCCGTCGCCGCGTTCCTGGCGCGGCTGCACCGCCTCACGCCGCCCGACGCCGTCCGTCGCGTGCTGCCCGAGGCGCGCGCGCAGGACGAGATCGTGCGCCTGTGGTCGCTCGCCCGCACGTGCGGGGACGAGGGGCTGACCGAGGTGCTCGCAGGTCTGTCCAGGGGGAAAGCGGTCTCTGGGGAGGTGAGGAGCGAGGGAGCAGCTAGGGAAGAGGCAGCCACCGGAGATGCGGCGGGGAAAGAAATGGAGGAGTTCCCTCCGTGCGTCTTGCACGGCGACCTGCAGGCGGGTCGCGTGCGTGCGGACGCACGGGGCCTCACCGCCGTGCTGGACTGGGAGAATGCCGCGCTGGGCGATCCGCGCTGGGACCTGGCGCGGGTCGCCAACGAGCTGCACGAGCGCGAGGCGCACGACCTGGTGGAGCAGCTCTACCAGCGCTACGAGGAAGAGAGCGGCCTGCCCGCGCGCGAGATGGACTATTGGGAAGCGCTGTCGGCCACGCAGCAGTGGACGCTGCTGGTCTGGCTGAAAGAAAGCGGGAGCACTGTGGACGACGGTGCGCTTGACGCGGCGCGCGGGTCGGCCTGGCGCGCGTGGACGCGCATCCGATACGAACGAGGCGACGCCGGCTAGGCAGTCGCCTGGAAAGGGAATTGAAATGTCTGAGCACAAAGAGCACGATAGATTGGACCGTATCCGTCACTCGGCCGCGCACGTCATGGCCCAGGCCGTCCTGGAAAAGTTCCCGGATGCCAAGCTGGCCATCGGCCCGGCGATCGAGGATGGATTCTACTATGATTTCGACCTGCCGCGCTCACTGACGCCGGAGGACCTGTCAGAGATCGAGGCGCGGATGAAAGAGATCGTCCGCGAGAAGTACGAGTTCGTGCGGCGGGAGGTGAGCCGCGAGGAGGCGAAGGAGGTTTTCGCCGATCAGCCGTACAAGCTGGAGCTGATCGAGGACCTGCCGGAGAGCGAACCGATCTCGCTGTACTCGCACGACGGCTTTACGGACCTGTGCCGCGGGCCGCACGTGGAGAACACGGGCGAAATCAAGGCCAATGCGCTCAAGTTGATGTCAGTCGCCGGCGCCTACTGGCGCGGCGACGAGAGCAAACCGATGCTGCAGCGCATCTATGGCACGGCGTGGGAGAACCGGGTCGAGCTAGACGCCTACCTCAAGCGCCTGGCCGAGATCGAGGCCCGCGATCACCGCAAGCTGATCCGCGACCTGGATCTGGTCAGCTTTCACGAGGAGGTCGGCGCCGGGCTGGCGCACTGGCATCCCAAGGGCGGGCGCATGCGCGTCCTGATCGAGGACTATTGGCGCAAGCTGCACTATGAGGGCGGCTATGACATCGTCTTTACGCCGCACATCGGGCGCTCGTACCTGTGGGAGACGTCCGGGCACCTCGACTTTTACGAGGAGAGCATGTACGCGCCGATGGACATCGAGGGCCAGGCGTACTATATCAAGCCCATGAACTGCCCGTTCCAGATCATGATCTACAAGTCGCAGACGCGCTCCTATCGCGACCTGCCGCTGCGCTGGGCCGAGCTGGGCACGGTATACCGCTACGAGCGGAGCGGGACGCTGCACGGGCTGCTGCGCGTGCGCGGCTTTACGCAGGACGACGCGCATATCATCTGCACGCCGAGCCAGATCGACGACGAGATCCTGCGCGTGCTCGACTTTAGCCTCAACCTGCTGCGCGGCTTTGGCTTTGAGAAGTTCCGTTTCGACCTGAGCGTGCGCGACCCAGAAAACCTGAGCAAGTACGCCGGCGACGAAGCCATGTGGGTCCAGGCGGAGGCATCGCTGCGCAAGGCGCTGGAGGCGCGCAACCTGCCCTACCAGCGCATGGAGGGCGAGGCGGTGTTCTATGGGCCCAAGATCGACATCTATATCGAGGACGCCCTGGGCCGCACGTGGCAGTGCACGACGATCCAGTTCGACTTTAACGAGCCCGGGCGTTTCGACATGACGTACGTCGGCGAGGACGGCGAGGAGCATCGGCCCTACATGGTGCACCGCGCCCTGCTGGGCAGCATCGAGCGCTTTTTCGCGCTACTGGTCGAGCACTATGCAGGCGCGTTTCCGGTGTGGCTGATGCCCGTGCAGGCCATGTTGATCCCGATCGCTGACCGGCACAACGCGTACGCCGAACAGGTGGTGGCGCAGCTCAAGCACGCCGGCCTTCGCGCCGAAGCGGACCTGTCCTCGGATCGTATGGGCGCCAAGATCCGCAACGCGCAGATGCAAAAGATCCCGTACATGCTGGTCGTCGGCGACCGCGAGCTCGAGGCCGGCGAGGTGAACGTCCGGCTGCGCGACGAGAGCCGGCGCGGCGCGATGAGCGTGGACGACGTGATCGACATGATCCAGAGCGCCGTCGATGAGCGACGGGTGCTGTAGCGATATGGTGGGCCCTGGCTCAGGCCAAGGCCCACTACGCTGGGAAGAATGGAGCCGGGAGCGGCATGCCTCCTGAGCGCCGGTACCAGATCGCGCTGTGTGTCCTCTATACCTGCTTTACCCTCCTGCGGTTCCGCTATCGCCGCGCAGCACGGGCACAGATACCCGTGCCGCGCGAGGACAACGGCGACGCACAGCGGCTGGGGGTGCTGATCCCGTACGAAGTCATGACCTTCTTCCTCTATCTCCTCCTTCCCCGCACGCTGGCATGGGCCGCTGTCCCAGTGCCTGCTGCCGTACGCTGGGCGGGCGCTGCGCTGGGATGCGCGGCGCTGGTGCTGTTCGCATGGGTCCATCGAGCCCTGGGGGCGAACTATTCCTGGCTGCTGCAGCTCCGGGAGGGACACACGCTGGTTACGAGCGGCCCCTATCGCTGGGTGCGCCACCCGATGTATACGGCCTTTATCCTGCTGCACATGGCCGCGGCCCTGTTGAGCGCCAACGCCTTTCTCGGTCTCACCTGGCTGGGCGGCCTGGCGCTACTCCTGGCGGGCCGCGTGCGCCGGGAGGAGGCGATGCTGACAGAGGCCTTTGGCACCAAATACAAGGCGTATATGGCGCGGACGGGGCGATTTTTGCCGGGGGTGGGCCGTGCAGTGAACCTTGCGAAGGCGCGAACGCATGGTTCGAAGAAGCCTTCGCAAGGTTAGGCAAGCCAGGCTTGTCATGCCGGTGCCATCGATGCTATAATGAGGGCATGATCTGCCAAAGGACGACCTCGTGCAGTTGAACGGCCTGTCGGACGCGGTGCCACACGGGCGCAAGCTGTATCGCGTCCTGATCGTGCTCGGTGCACTGGTCGTGCTGGGCTTTTTTCTCTTTCCACCGCTTGCGCCGCTCGACAAGGCTAACCTGGTCGGATATGCAATCTGCCACCAGATCCCTGAACGCTCGTTTTTCCTGGGCGGGCACCGGCTTCCGCTCTGTGCGCGCTGCACGGGCACCTACCTGGGCGTGGGCATCGGCTTTGGTACCCTGGCCCTGCTGCGCCGCTGGCGCACGGGCGAGTTGCTGCCGACGTGGATGTTGGTACTCATGGCCGGGTTCATTGTTGCCATGGGCGTGGACGGATTCAACTCTTATCTCGACCTGATGCTAGGCCATCCTCTGCTATACGAACCGCAGAACTGGCTGCGTGCGGTCACGGGCAGCTTGAACGGTATTGCGTTGAGCATGATCCTGATGCCGATCCTGAACACGACGCTGTGGAAGCAGCCTGCAGCCACGCGCCCGCTGCGCAATGGCTGGGAGTTGTTGGGCGTCGTCGGGGCTGCAGGCACGCTGGTCGCCCTCGTGCAGTCAGAGCCGGCGTGGCTGCTCTACCCGGTGGCGATCCTGACCACGGCGGGCGTGGTGTGGATGCTGACCGCGGTCAATACCATGATCCTGCTGATCGCCTTCCGGCACGACGGCCAGGCAGAGACCTGGCAGCAGGTGGCCCCCGCCCTACTGGGCGGACTAGTGACTGCCCTGACCGAACTGGCTGTCATTGGTACGGCGCGTTATCTCCTCACCGGAACGTTGAGCTGGCCGGTGCCGCTGTAGGGCACCTGGAACCTTTCGTTTCATCGTACGTATTGTATATGGCACGCTCCGCGACGGCGCAGCCAAGGCGCCAGGAGCATCTTCCCCGTGTCTGGGGCCACGAACAAGGAGGCATCGATGGACATCGGCAGGTCATTCTCGTACATCACAGAAGATGAAGACTGGTGGAAGCAGGTGCTGATCGGCGGCCTGCTCACCCTGATCCCGGTGATCGGACCGTTTTACGCCCTGGGATACATGGTGCAGGCGGTCAAGAACGTGATCGAGGGGCGAGAGTTGCCGCTCCCCGATGCGCTCGAAGACTTTGGCGACAAGCTCCTCAAGGGACTGCTCCTGGCAGTGATCATGCTCATCTATGCGCTGCCCTTGATCGTGATCGCCGCGTGCTCGGGTGTCGGCATCGGCATCTTCAGCAGCGCAGCGAGCAATACCGACACCGTCGACACGATTAGCTCGATATGGGGCGTCTGCTTTGGCTGCGTTGGCGCACTGTACGGGGTTCTGCTCGGGGTGCTCGCGCCCTTTATCTATGCGACGTACGCCGATACGGGCGACTTTGGGGCGGCAGTCAAGGTGGGGCGGATCTGGGGCATGTTCCAGAAGAACATTGGCCCGGCGTTCATCGTCTTCCTGGTGACGATCCTGGCAGGGCTGCTGGCCTCGGTCGCCGGCACGATCTTGTGTGGCATCGGTCTGTTCGCGACCTCCTTCTTTGCTAACCTGGTCATCGCCTATCTCTACGGCTCGCTCTACCGGCAGGCCAAGGCGCAACCAGCGGCGATGGTCTAGATCTAGAGGCCGCGAGCAAAAAAACGACGCACCGCGATCTATCCCTAGAACGATACGCCCGGCGGCACCACATTGTTGTGTGTGCCACCGGGCACGTTTGCTTGCATCGGAGCTCCAATGAGCGAGAGACCGAACATTCTGTGGATCTGCACGGACCAGCAGCGGTACGATACGATCCACGCCCTGGGCAACGCCCAGATCCGTACGCCGAACCTCGACCGCCTCGCCGCCGAGGGTGTGGCTTTCACCCGTGCCTACTGCCAGGCCCCGATCTGCACGCCGAGCCGCGCCAGTTTCCTGACCGGCCGCTACCCGAGCACGATCCACGTCAATCGCAACGGCAACGCTTACTTCCCGGCGGAGGTCGAGCTGATCACGCGGCGGCTGGCCGGCCTGGGCTACGACTGCGGGCTGGCAGGCAAGCTGCACCTCTCTGCCGCACACGGGCGGGTCGAGGTCCGCCCAGACGACGGCTACCGTGTTTTCCAATGGAGCCACCACCCCCATCCAGAAGCGTTCTGGCCCACCGAGCAGCACGCCTACCAGCGCTGGCTACGCGAGCTCGGCATCGACTGGGAAGCAGCGTACAATGCTGATCAGGTGCCGGGATGGAGCGAGCGCGCCTACAGCCGTGCCGGCATCGCCGCCAAATACCACCAGACGACGTGGTGCGCGGACGAGGCGATCGCCTTCATGCGCGAGGCGCGGGAGGGACCGTGGCTGATGAGCGTGAACCCGTTCGACCCACACCCGCCCTTTGACCCGCCGGCCGAGTACCTGGCACGGATGGACGTGACACGCATGCCGCTGCCGCTCTTTCAGCCCGAGGAGCTCGAAAGCCAGCTCGATTTCCGGGGGATCGACTTTCAGACCGAGACGCCGATCGACCCCAGCACCTACGACGCCCAGCGCATGGTCGCTACCTACTATGCCCAGATCGAGCTGATCGACGACCAGGTGGGGCGCATGCTGGACGCGCTCGAAGCCAGCGGGCAGCGCGAGGAGACGATCGTCCTCTTTACCAGCGATCACGGCGAGATGCTGGGCGATCACGGCCTGCTGTGGAAGGGATGCCGCTTTTACGAGGCGTTGGTCCACGTGCCGCTGATCGTGTCCTGGCCCGGCCACCTACAGGCCGGGCTACGCAGCGACGCGCTGGTCGAGCTGACCGATATCGTCCCGACCTTGCTCGAGGCCCTGTCGCTGCCAGGGCCGGCGAACGTGCAGGGGCGGTCGCTGCTGCCGATCCTCAGCGGGCAGGCGCAGGCCGACGTGCACCGCGATTTCGTGCGCTGCGAATACCACGATGCGCTCGACCGGCCGCACGCCAGCCACGCGAACATGATCTTAAACGGGCGATACAAGCTGGCCGTCTATCACGGGCAGAAGGTGGGCGAGCTGTACGACCTGCGCGAGGACCCGCACGAGTTCGCCAACCTGTGGGACGATGCGGGAACGCAGGAGTGTAAGTACGCATTGATGAAACTTCTCTTTGACACAGTCATGTGCGCCACGGACGAGGGGCAGCCTCGCGTGGGGCGCTTCTAGGGAGGACGGCGATGGATCCCTTTTCTGGTATCCTGACCAGCTTTGGCCTATCTTCGTCGGCGGGGTTGAACGCCTACCTGCCACTGTTGATCGTGGCCCTGCTCTCGCGCTTCACAGACCTGATCCGCCTGAACGAGCCGTTCGACGCACTGGCGAGCTGGTGGACGATCGGGGTGCTGATCGTGCTGGCCACCGTCGAGTTCCTGGCGGACAAGATCCCGGTCGTGGATACGATCAACGATGTGGTGCAGACCCTGATCCGGCCTATCGCAGGCGCGATCCTGTTCGCGGCAAGCAGCAACGCGATCGCCGACGTTCACCCGGTGCTGGCGATGGCATGCGGCCTGCTGGTCGCGGGTACGGTGCACGTGGTCAAGGCGACCGCGCGCCCGCTGGTGACGGCTGCAACTGCCGGGACGGGCAACCCGGTGGTGAGCAGCATAGAGGACGTGCTGTCGGCAGCAACGGCATTCTTGTCGGTACTGCTGCCAGCGCTGTTCGGTGCCGTGCTCTTGTTTGCGGTATGCATCATCGGCTGGTGGTTGTGGCGCCTGGACCGGCGGCGCAGTGTAACGCGGGGCGCAGGGAGTGCGTATAGAGGGTGAATGAGAACGGCCGGGCAGGCAGTGGCCCGGCGGCAAACGAGCCTAATCAGGATTCAGGAGAGAAATAGCAATGAATTGCCCACATTGTAGTGCCCCCAACCCCGCGGGCGCGACGACGTGCCGGGAATGCGGACGGCCATTGCCCGCCGGCCAGGGGCAGGGGCCCAGCGACACGACGGCGCTACCGCACGAAGAGGGATCCGCCCCTACGACGGGACCTACAACGTCACCATCCGGGCAGGGACAACGCCTTGCCCCGGCAGGAGGGTCGGTGCCCAAGACGAGCGACGCAGCGGTGGCCAGCCTGATCTGCGGGATCCTGGGCTGGTCGTTCCTGCCCTTTGTCGGCGCCGTCCTGGCCGTGATCCTCGGCCACATGGCGCGGGCCGACATCAAGCAGAGCAACGGGCGGTTGGGCGGAGACACGCTCGCCGTGTTCGGCCTGCTGTTGGGCTATGCCAGCCTGGCCCT
>CAZLMZ010000051.1:4946-16682 GCA_964560475.1 uncultured Anaerolineae bacterium | reverse complement strand
AGAGCGTACAGGTCTGCGCGTCCGAGATCGTGTAATCCGTCCGCGCAGCGATCCCTACCAGCCCAAAGTCCGGCAGACGATAGGGCCCGGTCCAGGTGCGGCAGCGATCGTAGGAGACATAGAACCACGAGACCGCGCCTGCGCGTAGCCCGGACCGCGCGCACATCAGGGCAAAGCCGGGCTGGGCAAAATCGATACCGCCCGGAGGATCTTGCAGCGCACCGTCGAGCACGTTGGCGACGTGAAGCTCGGGCACCACGTGCTCGTCGGCAGACAGGGCACGGCCCCCTGGCGTACGGCAGGGCATTTCCCCCGCCTCCCACGTCTCCCCACCGTCCATGCTGCGTGCCTGCATCGTCACCAGGGGACGAGCGCGGTCGCGCGCGTGAAAGCCGCCCTGGGGATCGACGTAGCCGACCGTGAACCCAACAACGATCTCTTGCCCCCACGACCAGATCCCATAGTTGGCGGGCCAGCCGGCGTAGCGCCCCGTCTCACGATACACGATCCTATGCTGCATTACCCGTCTCCCTCCACATCGTCGTCCTTGTGATCCTTCACAGGGGTAGACCTGCCGTTCCCTGGCCTACTGGCTCCGCTGCCGGTCTTCTTAGGCCCCAGGCCAGGCCGAGTCCGAGGACGCTCAACGCGAGTGCAGCAGCAAAGACGGCTTCCGGCCTGAGCACCTCCATCAGCGCGCCAGTTGCCAACGAGCTGAGAAAGACCGGAGCCGTCAGGATGCCGCTTGCAGCCAAGTAGAGCGGGCGCTCCTCCTCAGTGCCCATGTCGAGCAAGTAGGCGCTGAAACTCCACCACGTGCTGCTGCTCACAAAGCCGAGCAGGAGAAAACCACCGAGATAGACCGGCGCGGGCGATACACTTCCACCTGCCGACACGATCGCGAGCACCAGGACCTGGACAAGCACGACGGCTCGAATCGCAGCCCAACTCCCCACGTGGTCGATGAGCTGCCCACAAAAGATCGCTGCAGCGGCGCCGCCAACGCTCTGCATCACCAAGTACAGCCAGAGCAGCCGGTCGCTCCCCGCCACGGTCTGCTGGGCACGGACGACAAAGAACGGAAAGGTCGCTGCTGCAGTGCCCAGCAGGATCTGGGTCGCGACGACGCGCCTCAGGTCGCGGTTGCGGCGTAGGCATGCCACGATCGCCCTGGCACCCTGCCGGACCGAGACCTCTGCGCGAGGCCGTTCCTCTACTGTCTCACGGATGGTAAGCATTGCCGCCACCGAAAGCATGAGGCCCACGAAGGAGAGGCCAAAGAGCAGCGCCCAGCGCCTCATATCCAACTCTCCACTGCCGCCGAGGATGATCCGGACGACGTACCCCGCTGCCAGGGCGCCGCCGCTCGACAGAAGCTGGCCCAGCCCAAGAAAGCGACCGCGTATCTTCTCCGGCACGACCTCGCCGACCAGTGCGGGCCACGAGACGCCGTTCAGCCCCTCGGAAACAAAAAACAGTGCGACGGATAGGGCGAGCACACCCACAACCCGCCCTGGCGCCTGCTCTGCCCAGAACAACGACGCAAGCGCCAGCAGCAAGATCGGCAATCGTCCCCCGATACTCGACCACACCAGCAGCGGCTTCTTTCGTGGACGAGCCGTCAAAAAGCTGGCCGCCCATACCTGAGGCAGGGCGATCATCAGGACCCTTACTGCAGACAGGGCACCGACGACCAGTTCGGACCCGGTGAGCGCTTGCACGTACGCCGGCAAGATGACGAACGGATCGTAGAAGGTGAGACCGACGGAAAAGAGGGCAAAATCGGCAGTCAGAGCCGCTACATTTCGCCGTGCATCGCCCTTGAGCATTGTGCAGACGTCTCCTCATCGCGTACGGCTATGAACTGCAGTAAAGCATGCCTTAGTCGCATTGTCAAATGCCAGGCAGGCGGCAGGCGGCAGATCCCTTGACGAAACATGACCGCTATGCTATACTCATCACAGCTACGCAGCCGGGAGCAACGTGGAGGCTGGGTCGAGCGGCGACCCATGCGCTCTTGCTCCGTCTCTTGTACCGTTGCTTGCCCTGCTGCGTCCCTGCTGCACCAGACTCCATCCTGTAGAGGAGACGACGATGTCCAAACGGATCCTGGTGACGGGCGCTGTGGGCCAGATCGGTTCCGAGCTCACGACTGCCCTTCGCGATCGCCATGGCGGTAGCCACGTGGTCGCAGCCGGTCACCGCACATCGCCGGGCCCTGAGCTGCGTGACACAGGGCCTTTTGTCTTTGTAGATGTAACCCAGCGCCAGGCGCTGGAGGCACTGATCGAGGAGTACGATATCGGTACCATCTATCACATGGCAGCGCTGCTTTCGGCCGTCGGCGAGGCCAGGCCACAGCTCTGCTGGGATGTCAACGTGAACGGGCTCTACAACGTGCTCGAGCTGGCCAGGCAGCATGACATGCGCGTCTTTTGCGCCAGTTCTATCGCTGTCTTTGGCCCCGAAACACCACGTGAGCAGACGCCCCAGGAGACGATCCTGCGTCCAGGGACGATGTACGGTGTGACCAAGGTGACGGGGGAGCTGTTGTGCAACTATTATTCTCATCGCTTCGGGGTGGATGCGCGGGGCGTACGATACCCGGGCATCATCAGCAACCTCACCCCGCCCGGCGGTGGCACGACCGACTATGCGGTCGAGATCTTTTACGAAGCGGTTCGCAGCCAGACCTATACCTGCTTTGTCCGTCCCGACACGGTCCTGCCCATGATGTACATGCCGGACTGCATCAAGGCGACCCTAGATCTGATGGACGCGGATCTGCAGCAGCTCAAGCATCACGCCGACTATAACCTCTCGGCGATGAGCTTTGCAGCAGGTGACCTCGAACGGGAGATTCAGAGACACATCCCCGAGTTCACGGTCCGCTATGAGCCAGATCCGGTCCGTCAGGCTATCGCGGACTCGTGGCCTAGGACCATCGATGATCGGGCCGCACGTGAGGAATGGGGCTGGCAGCCGGACTATGATTTGAGCGCCATGACCGCGGATATGCTGGACGCCCTGATGGCGCGACAGGCAGCAGGCGGAACTTGTGTCCAGTGAACTGGTCCGACGGACCCCTTGGTCACATCTGTCAACGGAGGGAGACTCGACATGACCGACAAGTACGCATTCATGAGGCAAGACCTGGCCCGCCTCGATGAAGAGGGGCGGCTGATCAACATTCGCACCATGGAGTCGCCAGCAGATGCATGGATGGTCATCGATGGCAAAAAGGTGCTCAATTTCTGCACCAACAACTACCTTGGCCTGGCGAACCACCCCGAGATCAAGGCAGCGGCCAAGCGCGCTGTCGACGAATGGGGTGCAGGCCCCGCCGCTGTGCGCACCATTGCCGGGACCGAATCGCTCCACGTGCAGTGCGAGCGCCGGATCGCCGCCTTCAAATCGGTAGAGGCAGCGCTTCTCGTCCAGAGCGGATTCTGCGCCAACCAGGCAGCGATTCCGCCGCTGGTAGGCCGCGACAGGGAGACCGGTGAGCAGGACGTTCTTTTTTCCGATCGGCTGAATCACGCCAGCATTATCGACGGCGCCCGCCTCTCTGGCGCCAAGATCGTGGTCTATGAGCACTGCGACGCAGATGACCTCGACGCCAAGATCACAGAGCACCTGCCGAACTACCGTCGTGGCATGGTCGTCACCGATGGCGTGTTTAGCATGGACGGCGATGTGGCACCACTCGACGAGATCTACGAGGTGGCCGAGCGCCACGGCGTGTTGACGATGGTCGATGATGCGCACGGTGAGGGCGTCCTCGGCCGCGGCAAGGGCATCGTCAGCCACTTTGGCCTGGAAGGGCGGTTCGACGTCGAGATCGGTACCATGTCCAAGGCCTTTGGCGTCATGGGCGGCGTGATCGCCGGCAGCCAGCTCGTGGTCGACTATATCCGGCAGCACGCCCGGCCCAATCTCTTTTCCAGCGCGCTGACCCCCGCCGACACCGGTGCCTGCCTGGCCGCCGTCGACTATGTGGAGCAGCATCCAGAGCTCGTGGACAAGCTCTGGGACAATGCTAGGTATTTCAAGGCTGGCATCGCCGACCTTGGGCTCGACACGGGAAGGACTCAGACCCCCATCGTCCCTGTAATGCTGGGCGACGTCAAGCTGGCCAAGCAGTTCAGCGCCCGCCTCTTTGAGCACAGCGTTTTTGCCATGGCCCTTGGCTTCCCCACCGTGCCCCGGGGGCAGGCTCGGATCCGGGTGATGAATACCGCAGCCCATACGCAGCAGGATCTCGATTTTGGCCTCACCGCCTTCGAGAGCGTAGCTCAGGAGCTTGGCGTCATCTAGCCGGCGGCGTGCTCGCATCGCAGGCCAACCGTCAGCCCGCTGTCAGCCGGCCGTCAGACTGAACGCCAGCAGAGGTGCTAACATAGGATCGCCATCATACGACGACAGAAGGAGGGCCATATGGCCACCATCGTGGAAAAAGCCCAGACACTGATCTCTGCCAACCTGCACAGCATCTTGGACAAGGCGCTCCAGGCCAATTCGCTCGCCGTCCTGGACGAGTATATCCGTCAGGCGCAGGATAACCTGGACGATCTGGAGGACGCCGCCGCAACGGTGGGCGGGCAGGTCAAGACGCTCAAGCGCAAGACCGAGGAATTCGAGAAAAAGGCGCAGCAGCTCGACCGCGACATCGACATGCTCCTGCAGCGTGGCAAGGAGGACCTGGCCCTCGCCGCCCAGCGCAAGCTAAACAACGTGCGCGAGATGGGAACAGAGTACCGCGAGCAGTGGGACCGCCAGCAGAAGGAATACCAGGCCCTGCTCGACGCACGTCTGAAGCTTGAAGCCAAGCTGACCGAGATCCGCCAGGAACGCGAGCAGCTACAGGCCCTGCTCGAGCTCGCCAAGGCGAAAGAGATGACGACCAAATCGCTGCGTTCGCTGGACGACCTGGCAGGCGTGGGAGACGCGGACATTGCGCGGATCGCAGACGGTATTCGTGCGCGCCTCGACAAGGCTGCGGCGCAGACCGAGATCAGGGCTACCCGGCTTGACGAGGAGATGGACCGGCTCCTCGAGACCGATCAGATCCAGGTACAGCTGGAAGCACGGAAACGTCGCCTGGGACTCGGGCGTGCCTCAGACGTGCCTCCAGAAGAAGCGGCCGAGCGTTCGGCGGCGGAATAGACAGAGGTCAGTTGCGATACCGCCTCCTGGCTGGTACTGCAGGAGAATCCCCCATTGCTGCCCTTGAGGGCACAGGCGGTGGGGATCGTGCTGACCGTAGGGAGAGTTGGGAATGAACAAAACGCGGATCGTGTTCTTTGTCATCATCGGCATCGCCGTTCTGATCATCGCAGCCGGCCTGGTGGTGACACAGTTGCCATCCATCCAGGGCCGCGCCTCAAGTACGGCGACGCCACGAGCCTCGGCGGAGGACATCCAGCTACGCATCGTCACCGCTCTCCCCGTTGAACCGTGGGTCAATAGTGCTGCCAAGGCATTCAACGACGGTGACCACAGGCTAGACGGGCGCCGGATCCAGGTCACGATCATCCCTATGGACGGCCTGACCGCGATGGGTTACTATGAGCGCGAAGAAATGGACCCCATGCCGACGGCGTGGATCCCGGACAGCCGCTACCTGGTTGACCTGGTCAACGCCACGTTCAAGACCAAGCGTGGAAGGGACGTCTTTCTCACGGATGGCGAGTATCGTGCGCGCCCGATCGCCACCTCGCTCTTTTCGTGGGGCATCTACAAGAGCCGTGCAGACGTGCTCGAGGCAACGTACGGCGACGTCAACTGGAAGACGATTCACGACGCTGCGATGGCCAAAGGTGGCTGGCGCGAGATCGGTGGTGACTCGTGTGCCGAGTGTGCCGAGTGGGGCTATTTCAAGCTAGTCGTGCCCAATCCGCGCAGGAACGCCGCCGGGCTCTCCGCCATGGTCGCGGCTGCGGGCGAGTACTATGACAAGACCACGATCACGGTCGAGGACGTCACCAACCCTGAGTTCCAGCAGTGGCTCGGCGAGCTTATGGGAGCCGTCACCGACTACTCGAGCGCGTATTCGGTCGAGGATCTGGCCCTCTTTGGTTACTCGATGGGCGACGGCGGGCAGCTCCTGGAGAGTGACCTCCTGGTAAACATGGAGGGGATCCAGAACCGCTGGGCGGACCCACTCGTGATCGAGTACCCGCAGTACCTGACCTGGTTCGACTTTCCCTTCACCGTGTGGATGGGACCGGAGACGACCGCTCAGGAAAAGAACGCTGCGCTCCAGTTCGAAGAGTTCCTGCTCAGCCCCGATCAGCAGCGCCAGGCCCTCGATCGCGGGCTCCGGCCCGCGAACCTGGAAGTATCTCTCGAGGCAGAGAACAGCCTGTTCGTGCAGTGGCAGGACCAGGGGGCGATGACGCAGTTGCCCCGCTATACGCGCATGCGTTCTCCGGATCGGGATGTGTTGCTAGCCCTGCTCCGCTGGTTTGACCTCAACGTCGCGCGGTAGACAGGGGAAGGGAACAATGAGTACAAACAAGCTGAGCACGAACCGCATCTTGGCCATTGTCCTCGGGTTCTTGGTGATCCTCGCCGTCTCCTGTGGCTGCATCTGGCAGATCGTGCGCCTGATCCCGCGCCGCACGGCCCAGGCTACGGCTACCACTGTGCCCAAGGATGCCCTTGTCGTCGCCTACTCACCCGAGAAGGAAGAGCTGTTCCTCAAGCTCGTCTCGTCCTTTAACGTCCAGGTCGCGGACGCGTCGAGTGACGTTCTCCCCATCTCGGCAGTGCGCTACGAGCCCGACCTCATGATCGAGGCCGCCCTGGAGGGCAAATTCCACGCCATCTCTCCCGATTCCTCCGTATGGCTGCAGACGCTCGATCGCGAGTGGGCGACGCGTACCGGGCAAGAACTCCCGCTGGTGGGACAGACGGAACGCTACGCGATCTCGCCGATCGTGATCGCCATGTGGGAAGACATCGCCCGCAGCATGGGATATCCAGACAAGGCGCTCGGGTGGGCCGACCTGCTGGATCGAGCCCAGTCCGACCCCGCTTTCCGGTGGAGTCACCCCTCCACCAGCTCTGCGGCAGGGCTGCTGGCGACCCTGGCCGAGTTCTATGCTGGCGCGGGCAAGACGCGCGGCTTGACCGAGGAAGACGTGCAGCGCCAGGAGACGCTCGACTATGTCGCCGCCATCGAAAAGACCGTGCGCTACTATGGCGAGGGCGAGGGAGCGGTGATGCAGCGCGTCCGCAGCGAGGGCCGCGCCTATCTCGATGCCTTTGTCGTCCAAGAGCAGTTGCTGCTCGACTACAACATGCGCAGCACGGGCGATCGCCTGGTCGCCATCTACCCGGTGGAAGGCACGCTGTGGGAAGACCACCCCCTGGCGCTGCTGGAGCTGGACACGCTGACCGACCAGCAGCGCAGCACGTTCGTCCGCTTTGCTGACTTTGTCAAGGCGCCAGCGCAGCAGGCCACCGTCCTGGCCAGCGGCTACCGGCCGACCGATCTCAGCATCTCGCTCACCACAGATGCATCTCCCTTTGCAGCCCAGAACGGAGTCGATCCATCGCAGCCCAAGACGGCGCTGCAGATGCCGGCACCGAGCGTGACCCAGGTGGTGCGTGACGTATGGTGGTACACCAAGCGGCATACCAACGTCTATCTCGTGGTTGACGTCTCGGGCAGCATGGAAGGAACCAAGCTCTACAACGCGCAGCAGGCGCTCCGCGTCTTCATGGAGCAGATCGTCGGGGACACCGAGCGCCTCGGCCTGATCGCGTTTTCGTCCAGCCCATCGGAGGTTGTTCCTCTGGACGAGCTCGGCAACAACCGGGATGCGATCAACCGCAGCATCGATAGTCTCGAGGCCGCCGGCGACACCGCCCTGCTGGACGCGGTCGATCTCGCCTATGGCAGGCTGCAGACGCTCGGCGATTCAGAGCGGATCAATGCCATCGTCGTCATGACGGATGGCAGGGAAAACAACTCGCGCATTCGGTTGGACACGCTGACCAAGCGCGTGCAAGAGCTGAATCAGACGGGCATCCAGGTCATCGTCTTTACGATCGGCTATGGCTCTGACGCGGACGAGCAGACCCTTCGTGCCCTGGCCGAATCCAGCGGGGGCCAGTACTACCAGGGGGACCTGGACACGATCCGGCGCCTGTACAAGATCCTGTCCTCGTACTTTTAGTGGCGGCAAGAGAGAGATGGCGAAACGGCCCAAGAGCTTACACGACGAGCTGAGAGAACGCGCTGCGAAGGCGCTGCTCTCCTATGCTATCTTTCGCTGGGAGAGCGCAGTCACCGTCGCGATCACGCTCGTCCTCTCTATCCTGGCTCGCGACCCTTTTGGCGGAGTCCTGTCATTCTGGCATTGGTGGTTCTGGATGATCTTGGGCGTGATCGCAGAGGTGCTCATCGTCGTTACCAGCATCTACGATCCTGCGGTACGCGAACGCGTGGTCGCTGCCATGTTCCGGGAAAAGTTCGATCCCGCCGAGATAGCGACGCCAGCCTATCGACAAAAGATCGTCAAGGCGCTCGAGTACCGCGAGCAGATGGAGTTCCTGTTGCAGCACACCCGCGACGGCGCCCTCCACACGCACCTGGAATCAACGGTCAACGACATCTCGGACTGGATCAGCAACATGTTCACGCTTGCGCGCCGCCTGGACTATTACTCGCGCAGCACGATACTCAGGCAGGACAAGGATGTGATCCCGAGAGAGCTGGAGGCACTTGCCGACCGGATCAAGAACGAAACAGAACCGGCAGTGAGAGCACAGTTGCAGCGCAGCATCGAGCAAAAACGCGCGCAACTGGAGCAGCTCGACCGGCTCGACAATACGATGGAGCGTGCTGCACTGCAGTTGGATGACACGCTGAGCGCGATGGGTACCGTGTACGCCCAGATCCAGTTGATCGACGCCAAGGACATCGATAGTGGGCGTGCTCAGCGGCTCCAGCAGGACATTGCCGGTCAGATACAGTCGCTCAGCGACGTGCGGCAGGCCATGGATGAGGTGTACCTCTCCAGCGGCGCCTCTGCTCTTGTGGAAGGAGCGTAGCGGATGAAACATTACCCGTCTCGTCGTATCATCACCTATGTGGGGCTGCTCGTGGCCCTGGCGATTGCCATTGCCGCCTGCCAGCCACAGGCTCAGGTGCAGGAGCCCACCAAGGGCGATGTGTACGTTTATGTAGCCTCACCGCTCTCCGGTTTCCAGGCCAATGGAGGTCAGACTGTCCTGGGCGGCGTCAACCTGATGGCAGCAGAGCTGAATCAGGAGGGCGGGCTGCTCGGCTACCGGGTAGTGGTGGTAGGGATGGACGACGAATCAGACTCGGACGTAGCGGTCACCGTTGCCGAGACCGTGCGAGATGACATTGCCTCCGGCAAGCGCGTCCTCGGCCTGATCGGTCACTACAACAGTGGTCAGACCCTGGCAGCGATGGAGATCTACAAGGATCTCCCGCTGGTGGTCATTACCCCGACGTCCAGCGAGTTGAGCATCACGCAGAAAGGATACACCAACTTTTTCCGGGTGAACGCCAACGATGCGGTGCAGGCCGCCGTGGACGCGCAGTATCTGGTTCAGAATCTCGGGGCGAACCGTATCGCCATCGTCCATAATGATACCGAGTATGGCGTCGGCCTGCGCGATCAGATGACCCAGGCTCTCGGCAACCTCGGCGCAGAGGTCGCGGTCACGCTGCAGGTCGCCGAGGGACAAGACGCCTACGAGCAGCAGGTAGAGCAGCTCCGGCAGGCAGCCCCAGACGCCATCTTTTACGCAGGCTACGAGATCGAGGCACCCTTCCTGCGCTTTTCGCTCGTCTCCGCAGGGCTTGACGTGCCCCTCCTGGCATCGGATGGTGCCTTTCTCTCCCCGACCATCGATGACGCCGAGGGTACAGCCGAGGGTATGTACGTCAGCGGCTTTGCCCCCAGCCCAGAGCAGGCGGTGGGACAGGACTGGATCAGACGCTACCAGGAGGTCGAATACCGCAACCCGGACACGTACTCGATCAACGGCTACAGCGCCCTCCGTGTATTGGCCGAAGGTGTCCGGGCCGCCGGATCCTTCGACGCAAACGCCGTCAGCGATGCGATCCGTTCGAGCACAATCGATACGCCGATGGGTCAGTTGAGTTTCCAGGCAAATGGAGACCTGCAAGACGCCACAGTCTATATCTTCCAGGTCGAGGACGGCAGCTTTGTCCAAGTGTACCCCTGATCCCGCTGCAGCAGCACTCCGCGGAGCTCACGTTGGCCTTGTCGCGCGTTCGCGCGCAGCGCGCTGGGAGGCCGTGCGCTCGCTGTACTCAGGAAGTGCCCTGTGAGAGCTACGGCGCTGACCGATGAACGCGCGCTGTGCGTCGTCCATACCCTCTTTCCCTCTGCAGGCGTGGCGTCGTGGCAGCCGGTTCCGGGTGAGCGCGAGAACGCGCTCTATGCCCTCCTGTCAGACGGCACAGAGATGGTGCTCAAGATCTATGCTGCCGGCGCGGATCCAGACGACTGCACGCGCGAAGTCCATCTGCTTCGCATCCTCACTGCCGAGACCGGCGTCCCCGTGCCCCGTGTGCTACATCACGGTACGCAGCTACCGTGGGAGCAGGCAGGTGAGGGCTCGTACCCTTGGGTGCTGCTCAGTCGTCTGCCAGGCATCCCCCTGCTGCAGGTGATGGGCGAGCTAGAGGATGCAGAGCTGGAGGCCGTCGGATACGAGCTCGGGCGCTACCTGGCACATCTGCACCAGATCCCGCTCGATGCGTTTGGCTGTGTGTTCGGCTCCGGGCCGCACGATCGCGCCAAGGAAAAGGAATACGTGCTCTCCCAAGTGATCGACTGGCTGGCACAGTACGAGAAGATAGACCTGCTCGCACCCGAGACGCGATCGCAGCTTCGCCGCCGCTTTGAGGAGACGGGCCTTCTCGACCGCCACCAGGCATGCCTGGCTCACGCTGCACTGAGCACACGAAACGTCATGGTCGAGGGCGCTGTGACTGGCTACCACGTCACCGGGCTTCTGGATTTGGCCCACGCTCAAGGGAGCAGCCCAGAGCTAGACATGGCTCGCTTGTTCGCCTGGGATTTCCAGGCCGTGCCGGTCGCCCGCAAGGGCTTTCTCGACGGCTATACGGAGGCAGGAGAGCTATCTCCGCGTTTCTGGGAGCGCTTGAGACTGTACCAGGTTTTTGTTGCCCTGGACATACTTCTGAAAGCACACTGCCAGGCAGACGCCCCCTTAGTGCAGCAGGCAGCAGAACAGATCCAGAGCTTTGTGGATTGACCAGGAGAAGGTCAGCGTGGGAACTTGGGCGTTCCCACGCACGTATAGGATATGGTAGCTGCGCTGCGCCCCCAGGCCCGCCCTCGCGCGGCAGACGGTTTGAGCGAGCTAGATGTAATGGAGGTTGAGTCGTGTCCGACATTATCGACTCTATCAAGGATGGTGCGAATCAGGTCCTGTCGAATATCGATCAGCAGGGCCACATCAGATCGGCGCTCGATGGACTGCGAAGCCAGTGGAGCGAAGTAGAGCGCCGCAGGCACGTAAACCAGTTGACTGGCCAGATCAAGAGCCTGCAGGACGAGACAAAGCGGCTGACAGAGGCACTCGGCCTGCAAGTGCTTTCGCTGTATGATGCAGGCAAGATCACCCACGTCGAGCTCACCCGGCTGTGTGAGCGGATCGATGAGCTCCGTGAAGAGGTCGAGACGCACAAGGCCGAGC
>CAZLMZ010000051.1:0-4846 GCA_964560475.1 uncultured Anaerolineae bacterium | reverse complement strand
CTGTGTGAGCGGATCGATGAGCTCCGTGAAGAGGTCGAGACGCACAAGGCCGAGCTCGCCCAGATCAAGGCACAGGCCTCCCCTTCCGCTGCCCGTTGCCCGCAGTGTCAGGCTCCCCTCGCCCCAGACGCCGAGTTCTGCCCGCGCTGCGGCACACGTGTCGCACCTGCAGACCGTCAGCCTGCCGCCCAGGCGCCAGTAGGCCAGCGGACCGTCGTTCGGCTGCGCTGCCCCAAGTGTAAGGCCATCGTGCCACAGGGATCGGGCTTTTGCCCCAGTTGCGGCGTCAAGCTCAAGATGCCCCAGGCCAGTAGCGCATCTGCCCAGCGGTTCTGCGCGACCTGTGGCGCCCAGATGAGCGCCGATGCGCGCTTTTGCCCGGTGTGTGGGCACGCCGCCTCAGGCACAGGCTAGGGGCCAAGGGCATGTCCGTACAGATTGGGGAGGTGCTCAAAGACCGCTACCAGATCAAGGCGATCCTGGGCGAAGGCGGAATGGGTACCGTCTATCTCGCGCGAGACCTGCTTACCGACCGTCTACGTGCCATCAAGGAACTCTATCCAGATCCCCTGGCCGACGAGGCACGGCTGCAGGCCGCGCGGCAGCAGTTCAGGCGGGAAGCAGAAGCCTTAAGCCAGCTCCGCCACCGCAACATCCCTCGTGTCAGCGACTACTTCGACATCGACGAGAACGAATACCTGGTCATGGACTATATCGAGGGCGAGAGCCTCGCCGATATCCTGAGCCACCAGAAGCGTCCTACGGAGCGTCTCGTCTGCGCCTGGCTCGAACAGATCCTGGACGCGCTCGACTACTGCCACCGGCACCAGGTGCTGCATCGCGATATCAAGCCTGCCAACATCATCCTCACCCCGGAAGGGCAGGTGATGTTGGTCGATTTCAGCCTGGTCAAGGTCTACGACCCGCGCAACCCGCGCACGGCGACGATCGTGCACGGGCTGGGCACGCCCGAGTACACACCGCTCGAGCAGTACGACACCGGTACAGGCCACACAGACACGCGCAGCGATGTCTATGCCCTCGGAGCGACGCTCTATCACCTTCTGACCGGGCACGCACCTCAGCCTGTCTCCCAGCGCATCCTCAACCCAGACACGCAGCCGCCCCTTCAGGAACTGAACCCCCGGATATCGCCCTGGATGACCCTGTTTGTTCAGAAAGCCATGGCGATCCATCCACAAGACAGGTTCGAGAGCGTAAGGGAAATGCGCAAGGAGCTCGACCAGCGCCTCTTCAAGCTCAAGCGTGAGTCTCGCGCCGCCCGGGTGCGCCGTTCCGCCGAGCCCGACGTGTCAGAGCCGGCCGAGAACTCGACGCCGCAGGCACATCATCCGCCAGAGATCCGGCACTATGTCCAAGAGTACACGCCGCGCGTGGCGCCGATCGTCACGCGTATCCTCGTGCCCGTCACCGTGATCGTCGTGCTGGCCGTCTTTGTCACCGTACTGCTGGCCACGACCTCGTCGACCGTCTCTGCCCTCGTGATCGGCCCGATGATCCTGGGAGGATTGATCCATCACAAGATCCGCCAACACCGGCACCGCGGGCCGCCCCGATACTGACCCGGCGCACCGCGCCCTCGAGCCCAACTGTAGCCGAGGCGCGTGCGGCCACATGCCCCTCGATGGCGCGGGGACCTATGCGCTGCTCATCTGTCTGGAACGCGATGCGCGCATCACGGTGGGGCGGCTCGGCACGTTCCCTCTGGTGCGCGGTTGGTACCTATACGCGGGAAGCGCACTTGGCCCTGGCGGATTGCGCGCCCGGCTGGGCCGGCACCGGCGCGTGACAAAGCGCCTGCATTGGCACGTCGACTATTTGCTTTCGCGCGCTCGCCTCGTCGCTAGTTGGGAAGCCGTGCATGCAGAGCGCCTCGAGTGCACGTGGCACGCTGCGCTCCTCGCGTTGCCACGCGCCGTGTTGCCCGTCGTTGGCTTTGGTGCATCAGACTGCGCGTGTACGGCTCACTTGACATGGCTGCCCTCTCGCCCCGCCAGTGCCGCGGTTCGTCGTACACTCGCCGCAGCCTCACCTCCTGGTGTGCACGTGCACGAGACGACCTACGTGACCTGCACCGGCGGCTGAATCTCTTTTCCACTCCGTTTCCAGGCCGCCTCGACCAGCACGTACAGCCCCCCCGACACGAGCGAGTGCCCGCCCAGAACGACGGGGACAGGACAGGCCATGGCTGTCTCCGTAAAGCGCCGCACGAACGGATCCGCGATCTCGTCCGCTCGAAAGAGGTCAGAGCTGAATCGATCCTGCGCTTCAGGCCACACCTTGTGATGTGCCCACACGACCCTGTCATCGAGAAACGCGGCATCGCCCAGTAGGGGCACAATCTCGGCAAAGAACCGCGTCATCCCCACGGCTTCCATTTCTATGCCCAGCAGCGAGCGTACTTGCCCGCTCGCCAGCCGCCCATCGGCGCGCATACCCCGTTCTTCAGAGATGACCCGGCTTCGGCACGCCGACTCGCGCTCCAAATAGGACATAGCACGCGAACCTACGCGTCCGGCTACTAGCACCTCTGCTTCCTTGTCGAGAAACACGCGGATCGCCGCCTCCACGCGCGCAGTAGGCAGCTCGATCCCGTCGAGGTAGGCCCTCGTGTGCGGCGGTGCCTCGGGATGCAGGGAAAGGGCGATTACGTCCGTCGGCGTGTCGACGTCGAAACTCGTCGCCGTCGTCCGGGGCAGCTCGCGCGCAGGCAGGCCCGCCCCTTGCCCCAGGAGCCAGCCAAGCGAGTTGTCGTTCTCGGGCGGTGCAACTGTAAGGAGGGTCGAAGCAGGCACAAAACCGCAGAAATCGACCGAGTAAAAGTTGTTGCACAGCACAAGGCGCTCTGCCGCCCGCAACTGCTCGGCCATCTCCGACAGCGTCGACGCCGGAAGGAGAGGCGCACAGCCTCCTCCAAGGTAAACGACCCGCTCGATCGCATAACGCTCAATCAGCCTGCAGAGCGTCCTACCGAAATGAAAGGGCTCGTCGCTTCGATCGAGGTCCACGATGGCGTCTGTCCCGCTCAACATCTCGGCCAGCGCCGTATCACTTGTGCTCACGATCGTCGACCGGAACGCACCGCTCGCGTCCACCTTCTCCACCAGATCCCAAGCGATGGCCCGCCGGGTGTCGTCGACCATTGCGACTGCACGTCCCACGCCCTGCCGACCGCTCATCACGACTGCATCTACGCTGTGCACTGCACCACTCCCTACTCCCAACCGGGCGACCGTCCACTGCTCAGGTACATTCCACTCGTCGCACGTGGACACCGACTGCTAGTGCGATTCTAGCTCTGCATCGCGGATCCGTCAACTTGACACGCATGTACTTACGTGCTATACTGCTTCCCACAGTCTATAGCAAACGACGTTGATCAGGACGAGTACGCCCTCATACGGGGCCACAGAGAGCCGGAGTTGGTGGAACCCGGTGCTCACGCGAAGGCGGAATGGACCTGGGAGTTGCTTGGGTGAACGAGTGTGCTAGTAGCTCAAGCCGGAGTCGCCACCGTTACCAAGGCTGAGGCTATGGCCTGCAGGGCGTGCTGTAGCTGCACGAGTGAGGCTGGCTCTCGGATATGCGCCGCTTTGCCATCGCGGCAGAGTCAATAGGTCCGACGAACCGCCTAACAAAGGTGGTACCACGAGCGCTTTGAGCGCGCGTCCTTTGAGGGGACGTGCGCTTTTTTGTGTTGTGGGCGCATGCGTTGCGCTTGAACCAGCGTCGCATGCTGGTGAAGGACACGATCATGTTTCTGACCAGAATCGTGCTCTATCGAGAGCACTATCCAACCGATCGTTACTACCCCTTCAACATCCCGGCCCTTCGAGGCACAGACGAGCTCGTGTTCCGGACGCCCGTCTCGTTCTTCGTGGGTGAGAATGGGTCGGGCAAGTCTACGTTGCTGGAAGCCATCACCCAGAGGTGCGGGATCCACATCTGGGACAGGCCCAGGCGGCATGCCGTTCACGACAATCCCTACGAGGGGCATCTATGTGATTTTATCAAGGTGACGTGGGCAAACGGCAGCATAGTGGGATCGCTCTTTCGCGCCGAGACCTTTCGCGAGTTCGCCGACTTTGTCGATGACGTGGCGCTTTGCGACCCGGGACAGCTCGAATACTATGGAGGCCACATCCTCAATACACTGTCGCACGGTCAAGGGATCCTCAGCTACTTTCGCGGCCGTTACCAGCGCCATGGCCTCTACTTGCTCGACGAACCCGAGTCAGCCCTCTCGCCGGCCAGCCAGATCGAGTTCCTGCAGTTGCTGCAACAGCTCGAGGTCGGCGGCAGGACCCAGTTCATCATCGCCACGCATTCACCCATTCTGCTGGCGTACCCCGGCGCGCAGATCTTTGCTTTTGACCACGCGCAGATCAAGGAGGTGCAGTACGAGGAGACGTCACACTACCGGATCTACAAGCGCTTTATGCAGGACCCCCAAGCCTTCCTCGGTCCACAGTACGCCGCGACGTCCGCGGCCAAGGCTACTGACAAAGGAGAGATAGCATGAGGCAGTACAAGTATGTGCTCCAGGAAAAGGACACGCCGACCCATTGGTACAACGTGATCGCCGATATGGAGAACCCGCCTCCACCGTATCGACATCCGGCGACCCTCGAGATCATGGGACCCGATGACCTGGTGCCGGTGTTCCCGCTCGAGTTGATCAAGCAGGAGGCCAGCCGGGACCGCTGGATCGAGATCCCGGATCAGGTTCAGGATGTGCTCAGGATGTGGCGCCCCTCGCCGCTCTACCGGGCACACCGCTGGGAGCAGGCCCTCGATACCCCGGCCAAGATCTACTACAAGTGGG
>CAZLMZ010000050.1:10484-16788 GCA_964560475.1 uncultured Anaerolineae bacterium | reverse complement strand
ATCTACAACTATGCATCGCTCCAGGAACGGCTGTTCCGGTTCACCATCCTGCGCGCGGTCGGCCTGTCACTCCGCCAGATCGTGGCTCAGGTGGCGCTAGAATATGTGGTGTTGATGGCCTATGGCATTGTGGGAGGGGCGGTCGCTGGCGCTGTGGCCTCGCAGCTCTTCATCCCATTCTTCCAGGCTGCCGACAAGAACGTGCTTCGTCCCCCGACCATGATCTCGTTCGTTGCATGGACAGACATCGCCCGCATCTCGGGGATGTTCCTGATCGCACTGCTATTGGCACAGGCAGGCGTCATCGGCGCTGCCCTGCGCAGGGGCATATTCCAGGCGCTACGCATCGGCGATGCCGAGTAGGAGGAACGGATCGGTGCTGGCCTTTACGCCTGAGCACGGATGAGCAGCAAGGGCCGATTCACGCGCTGCAGCAGACCGGCGGCCACGCTGCCATAGAACACCTGGGAGAGCCCGCTTCGCCCGTGGCTGGCCAGGGCAATCAAGTCGACGTCTTCCCGATCAGCGAGCTTGACGATACCTTCCACGACCGGGCCCACCGTTACTCTCACATCGGTGTTGATACCGATCTCGCGGAACTTGCCCTGCCGGGTGGCGAGGTACTCCTCCGCCTCCTTGACGCGCCGCTCGAACTCGTTACGGCGCAGGTTCACGTAGGCGATCTCAGGCGCCATCACGAGCGGGGCCGCCTCGACGATCCGCACAAAGATCACGCGCGCTTGGAAACGGAGCGCCAGTTCCTCGACGTGGCGCAGGATGGCTTCCGCTCGCTGTGAGCCGTCCAGTGGGACCAGTATCTTGTCGTACATCTCGGCCTCCGCGTCGTCTCGTGCCAACAGGCTGCCAGCTACCAGGCGGCCCGCACAGCAACCAAACGGGCGCCGCTCCGGTGCCTTCATCAACGCCCGGGTGAACTGAGAAGCACGGGCATTATAACACCGCACGCAAGAGCCGACAAGGTTCGAGCTGCAAAGCCGCATGGCGCGAAGACATGCCGCATGTGAAGAAAGCGGGAGCCTTGGCATAAGAAAAGGCAGAGGCGTACTGCCATACGCCTCTGCCGACTACGGAGGAGAACACTGTTCGCACGCTTTGCTTGCGATGCTTGTTACATCCAAGATCTATGCAGGACCGAGCCTCAACTGGGCATCGGCGTCCTCGAGAGAGGCGATCCCGCGACGGAGCGCGTACAGCGCTGCCTGGGTACGGCTGGAAAGCTCCAGCTTGGTAAGAATGTGGCTAACGTGCGTGCGGACCGTGGCCTCGCTGATCGCCAGCAGGTCCGCGATCTCTTGATTGTGGCGCCCCTGTGCAACCAGACGCAGCACTTCTTTCTCACGATCAGTCAAGGGATCTTCGGCTGGCGCCTTGCCTGACGGTTCGCTCAATTCTTGCAGCAGCTTGCGGGCGACTGCGGGGTGCAGGGAGGCATTCCCCCGGTACACCTGCCGGATCGCCCTTACCAGCTCTTCCGGGGTCGAATCCTTGAGCAGGTAGCCAAGTGCCCCGGCCTTGATGGCCGGAAAGATCTTGTCGAGCCCGGTAAAGCTGGTCAGCACGAGGATTCGCACATCCGGAAGCTGTTCACCGATCTGGCGAATGGCGTCGACGCCGTTCATCACAGGCATGACCAGATCCATGAGTACAACGTCGGGCCGCAGTTGGCGCGCCTGTACGAGCGCCTCGGCACCGTCTTCAGCCTCGCCTACTACCTCGATGCCCTTCTCGGTAGCGAGCAGCGCGCGAATCCCCTTACGCACGATGGCATGGTCGTCGGCGATCAAGACTCGGATCGGCCTGGCATGGGGTGTATCCTCGCCACTCTGTGATGCGCGCAGAATGTGAGTTGGAATCCCGACCTGGGCTCCGTCGCCTTGCTCACTCACCGTACCTCCTCATGCCGCTCTCCTTTGGCCATGCGCGCACAATGACTGCGCTGGCTATCGATCCGATCAGCGCCTCATCTTGGGATCCAGCGCATCCCTCAGCCCATTGCCCATCAGGTTGCCCGACAACACGGTCACAAAGATAAAGAACCCCGGGATCACGATCAGATGTGGCGCGCGGTACAGATACTGCTGTGCGTTGGTCAGCATATTGCCCCAACTGGGCGTAGGGGGCTGTACGCCGAGGGCAAGAAAGCTGAGCGCAGCCTCGGTGAGAATCACGCCGCCCAGAGCCAACGTCGCGGAGACAATGATCGGCGAGGTCGCGTTGGGCAGAATGTGACGGAAGATGATACGGCTGTTCCTCGCCCCAACGATCTTGGCTGCATCGACAAAATCGCGCGCCTTGAGCGCCAGGAACTCGCCCCGCACGAGCCGCGAGGTGCCCATCCAGCTCAACGATGCGATCACGAACGCCAGGCCGGTCACGCCAGGGCGAAAAACAACCGAGATCAGGATCAGCAGGAACAGTCCCGGAATGGAGAGCATGATATCCACGAGGCGCATGAGCGCATTGTCGACCCAGCCCCCGTAAAAGCCTGCCAAGGCACCGACCACCGTCCCCAAAGTGAGCGAGATGAGGACCGTCAGAAAGGAAACATAGAGCGACACGCGGCCACCATAGATGGCGCGCGTCAACACGTCGCGTCCCAGTTCATCTGTGCCCAGCCAGTGTACGTGCGTGTCCTCACTGCCCCGGTACCCGGGACGCTCAAGCGTCCCGGATAGCTCGATTTGCTCGGGCGTGTACCCGATCACGTGGCGTGCCAATAGGGGTGCGCTCAGAGCAAGGACAACTAGGAGGATCAGTACCACCGTACCTGCAATGGCTAGCTTGTCACGTCGGAAGCGCTGCCATGCCATCTCCAGTAGGCTGGGCGTATCTTGCTGCTGCACCAGCCGCATCTGCGCCAGCGCCTTTGCCCGGGCTGCACTTGGAGTTCCCAGTGCTTCAGCAGTCATCTTTTCTCCGTTCACTCGTTAGTCCGCCGTGATCCGAGGATCTAGGAAGGTATAGGCAATGTCAGCGACCAGGTTGCCCAAGATAACCATGACCGTACCGATGACCAACGTGCCCATGATCATCGAATAGTCACGCTTGGTGGCGGCGTGGAAAGCCAGGCGCCCCATACCGGGCCATCCAAAGATCGTCTCGGTTACCAATGCCCCGCTCAGCAGGTTCGGGATCGCCAGCCCGATCAGCGTCGCGACCGGGATCAGGGCGTTGCGCAGGATGTGGCGGGTCGTGACCCATCGCTCGGCCAGGCCCTTGGCACGGGCGGTCCGCACATAGTCCTGATTCATGACCTCCAGCACGCTGGCCCGGATGTAGCGGTTCCACCCGGCAACGTTCAGGATCGACAGGATCGTGGCAGGCATGATCAGGTGCTTGATCAAGTCCAGCGTGTTCTGCTCGTGACCCAGCGTGTACATACCGCCCGAGGGCAACCAGCCCAACTGGACGGAAAAGACCAGGATCGCGACCAACCCGAACCAGAAAGCAGGGATCGACACGCCAGCCGTACTCAGCACCGTGGAAGCGTTGTCGAACCAGGAATGCTGCCGCATCCCCGACCAGACCCCTACCGGGATCGCAATGCCCAGGCTCACCAGGAACGAGGTCACGCTCAGCAACAGTGTGTTCGGCAGCCGGTCGAGGATGTTCTCCGAGACCGAGGTCTGATCGATGAACGAGACGCCGAGATCGCCCTGCAACAGGCCACGAAACTCGCCCCGGCTGTTGGGCATGAAGCCCATCCAGACAAAGTACTGCATCCACACTGGCTTGTCGAGACCGAGGTTGGCCCGGATCCGCGCAATGTCTTCCGGCTTGATATCCGCGTCCAGCTCCAGGCGCGCGGTGGGGCCGCCCGGCACGGCATGGATCAAGACAAAGGAGATGATCGTTACCCCGAGAAAGACTGGGATCGACTGCAGCAGGCGCCGAACAAGGAATCTCAGCATGTTCCTCCGTGACCTCGCTTTCGACCTGGGGGAACAAGAGGGGGCTGGGGACTCACGGCACGCCCCAGCCCCACGGGAGTCTAGCGATAGCGCGCTTCCGGGCACACCGCCCGTCGAGCGCCTACCGGTCTACCCACCACTGTTCCGCGTTCCACTTTTCATCGATGTCATTCCATTCGAACTCGTGAAGCCGCGTGTTCCAGCAGCCTGTGCCTTGCCGGAAATAGAGGATCGGCGCGGGCACGTCCTCGGCGAGGATATGCTGCATCTCATAGTAGTACTGCTTGCGTTCCTCCTGGTCGACCGTCTGCAGTGCGGCATCCAGGATCTTGTCCAGCCCTGGATTTGAGTACTTGTTCATGTTGAAACCACCGCCGTACGAGTCGGTGTGCCACATCGTCTTCTGATCCGGGTCGGTATCCCAGCTAAAGCCCACGACGATCATCTCGTACTCGTAGGTCTCGGTTAGCTCTGCCAGGAGCGCGTTCCACTCGATCGGCGTGGGACTGGCATCGACTCCGATCTCTTTCCAATACTGCTGCATAACCACCATGTTCGATTCGCGCTCGTTGTTGCCAGCGTTGGTGTGCATCTCGAAAGCAAAGGGCGTGCCATCCTCGACACCGGTTACGCCATGCGCTTCGCGTACCCCATCGCCGTCTTCGTCGCGCCAGCCGGCCTCGTCGAGCAGTGCCTTGGCTGCTTCAGGGTCATACCCATAGCGCGGCTCATTGTCGGGATTGTGCGCCCACGAAATGGGTGGCACGGTCGAATTCGCCACGTCGGCCAAGCCGTGCACAATGCTGTCGACCATGGCCTGGCGGTCCAGTGCCAGCAGCAGCGCCTGGCGCGTCCGCACGTCGAGGAAGAGTGGTGTCTTTTCCGGGTCGAGCTGGTAGACGTAGAAAGTAAAGCCAAACTGTGGGTAGGCGACACAGGCAAGGTTCTCCTGCTGTTGTGCTTCATCCCACAGCGCTGCCGTCACACCAGCAAAGTCCACCTCGCCTGTCTGCAACTGCGCATACTCGACCGTCTGGTTCTCCACGATCTTGTAGTACCAGAAATCGATGTTCGGTGCCCCCTTGAAGTAATCCGGGTTCTTGACCAGAGCGACGTGGTCGTCCTTGACCCACTCGCGGAACATGAACGCACCGGTCCCGACGGGTGACTGCGTGTTGAACTCGGCGGTATTGAACTCGTCTGGAGTCAGGCCGCCGAGGATGTGTTCCGGGACGATGCCATAGCCGCACTTGGTCACCAGGAAGGATGCGTCTACCTGGCTGAGCGTGAAGCGGATGGTATAGTCGTCCAGGACCTCGATCTGATCAGGGGTCAGCACATCGGCGACGTCGGCCCGTCGTGGCGAGTTGACATCTGGATCGAGGATCGTGTCGTACGTGAACTTGACGTCTCGTGCCGTGAACGGCTCACCATCGTGCCAGGTCACGTCGTTCCGCAGGTAAAAAGTGAAGGTCAGGTTATCGTCCGAGATCTCCCAATCCTCTGCCAAGTCTGGCACAGGGCTCAGGTTCTCGATGTCGATGTCCACCAGGCCGTCAAACAGCATGTCCTCAATGTCTTCGGATGCCGTATCCGTAGAGAGCAGTGGGTTGAGGATCTCGGCATCGGAGAAACTGCTCTCGATCACGGTCCCGCCGCTGCTCACCTGCGTTGGCTCGGGCGTCGCAGTGACGACGGCCTCGACGACCTTGGTGACTTCTTTTTCCACGACCTTGGGCGTGCCCTCGACCACGACCGTCTCTTTGACCACTTCTTTGACGACTTCCGTGACTTTGACTTCCTTTTCGACGATCACGGTCTGGGGTTGGCAGGCTACGAGTGCCAGCAACAAGACGGCTGCTACAGCAAACACGAGCTTGATGCGTTTCATCGCCTTCTTCTCCTTGTATTGGGTGCGCTGAGTGGGATGGACCAGACTCGCTCGAAGCAGGAACGGCCTACGTACGCCTGGCCCACATCGTCGTGGGCAACCGACGTCTAGGTTGGTTCCAGTATAACAGAGCGACAGCACACTGTCATCGGAGAAAGCACGGACCCCAGGTACGAAAAAGGATCGTCTTATCGACGATCCTCTCTACGTGCTTTGTATAGGTGCTACATCAAAAGTAGCAGTGGAGACGAGCGAAGCCCACTATCCTTGGGCCTCGTCCTCGTACAGCGAGGCAATGCCCTTGCGCAGCGCATACAGTGCCGCCTGGGTGCGGCTGGAGAGTTCCAGTTTGGCCAGGATGTGGCTGACGTGAGTACGTACGGTTGCCTCGCTCACCGTCAACTCGATCGCAATGTCGCGGTTGCTATAGCCCTGAGCGACGAGCTTGAGCACAGTGACTTCGCGGTCGGTCAGCGACTCG
>CAZLMZ010000050.1:0-10384 GCA_964560475.1 uncultured Anaerolineae bacterium | reverse complement strand
ATAGCCCTGAGCGACGAGCTTGAGCACAGTGACTTCGCGGTCGGTCAGCGACTCGCCCTCCCCAACCTGTCCGGAGGGCTGCGAGATCTCTTCGAGCAACTTGCGCGCGATCGCCGGGTGCAAGGAAGAGTTGCCGCTGTACACCTGGTCGATGGCTCGTACTAGTTCCTGTGGGCCCGAGTCCTTGAGCAGGTAACCCAGCGCCCCGGCGCGGATCGCGGGCAACACCCTGTCCACGCTGCTAAAGCTGGTCAGGACCAAGATGCGCGTCTCTGGTTGCCGATCGTTGATCTGCTTGATCGCTTCCAAGCCGTCCATGCCGGGCATGACAAGGTCCATCAGGATCACGTCCGGTTGCAGCGAGCGTGCCAGATCCACCGCCTCCCCACCATTAGATGCCTCTCCTACGACGTCGATGCGGGCCTCAGTCGCCAGCAGTGCACAGATTCCCTTGCGCACGATGGCGTGATCGTCGACCACAAGGACACGAATCCCTTGTTTAGCGCCCCGCTCTATCACCGCTTCACCTCCACCTTGATCCTGGTTCCATCTCCGGGATGGCTCTCGACCACGAACCGGCCGCCCAGGCGCATCACGCGCTCCTTCATCCCCTGCAGGCCAAAGCCGCCCCCCTCTCGCGCTTGTACTGGGTCAAATCCGGCACCATCGTCGGCGATCTCGAGTACGACGAGCCCATCCACGAGCGAGAGCCGGACGACTACCTGATCCGCATTGGCATGCTTGAGCGCATTGTTCAGCGCTTCGAGAGCGATCCAGTAGAGCCCTTCCTCTGTATCGGCCGGCAGCCTCTCTTGGCAGGCCAGGTCGAGGCGTGCCCTGATCCCAACGCGCTCTTCCACCGATTCCAGGCGTGCCCGCAGAGCACGCGCGAGCCCATCGCGCCTCAGCACTGAGGGCCGCAGCTCAAAGATCAGGAGGCGCATCTCCCGCAGCGCTTCTTCTGTCGTGTCGCGGATCTCCTTGAGGTGATCACAGGCCAACGCACTCTGTCCAACCTCCAGTTGCCGCGCCGCCGCTTCGGCATAGAGCGTCACCCCGTACAGTGCTTGCATGACCGAGTCGTGCAGGTCGCGGGCCAGGCGGTTGCGCTCCTCGATCACGGCAAGCTGCTGAGCCTGCTCGTACAGGCGCGCGTTCTCGACCGCAACGCCGATCTGATGCCCGATCGCCGTAAGTAGAGCCAACTCCTCAGGCGCTACGTCGCGCACCTGTTCTGCACCCAGGTCGATGGTCCCGACGGTCCGCTCCTTGACCACCAGTGGCGTGCTGACCACGAGCTGCACGCCCTCCTGCTGGATCAACTCCTTGAGCCATCCACTCGGGTAATCCGAGACCTTCTTGCACACCGGGCGTCCCTCACGAGCCGCAAATCCCGCCATGCTCGCCCCGAGCGGCAGCTTGGTCATTTGCCGAACGAGCTCATCGGACAGCCCGCGATGCGCGATCAAGTGCAGGCACTGCGTTCCCTCGTCGAGCAGGAAAGCCTGCCCTTTGCCCATCGTCGTGATCGCCAGTGCCTCATCAAGCGCATCCGCCATGATCTCGTCCAGATCGAGCGAACGGCTGACGACGCCCGCCAGCGTATTCAGCGATGCCAGCTCCCTGGTCCGCGTCGCGACCCGCTGCTCTAGGTCGTCGTACAGCGACTGGAGCTCGTTCGCCATACGATTGAACTGCTTGGCAAGCTCTTCCAGTTCATCGCCGGTCGAGGCTACGATCCGCTGCCGGAAGTTGCCGCCTGCTACCTCTTGTGCCGCATCGATCAGCTCGTCGATCGGACGCATGATCCGGCGCAGGCCAAAGGCGACGACTGCCACCGGTACGACGATGCCCAGCCCGAGCAGCACGGCGAGGAACCTGCTGTAAGGTTGGCTCGACTGGATCAGAGACGCCCAGCTCTCTTCCGTGACGAGCCCCCAGGAAGTGCCTGGTACGGGGGAAAAACTGGCCACGATCGCGCGTCCATCGAGGTCCGTCGCGCGAAAGGCTCCGGATCGTCCTTGCATCACCTGCTCTACGACGACCTGATCGGAAAAGTCGGCGCCAATGTGGGCCACATTGGAGTGATAGATAACGTATCCGTTGCCATCCACCAGGTAGACCGCGTTACTCTCGCCGCGCCGGAGCCCTTCGATCGTGGCATACAACGCACTGTTCGCCGTGGGACCGAGACGGTACACGCCTGCGATCCAGCCCACCGGTGCACTGTCACGCCCAGAGATCGGCACGACGACGACGAAAACCTGCTCACCACCCGAACCATCAGACATCACGTCGGAAAAGACTGAACCGGACGCGTCGAGCAACTGGCGAAGCGGGATGCGTCGATCCCAGTCGCGCCCCCAGCCTTCCATCTGCTCGGGCTCTACAGCCAGTACTTTGCGGTTCGCGTCAAAGACGACCATACCACTGTCAAAGACCGACATGAACTGATCGGATAGAGGATCGGTATAGTTCGCGAGCTCGGTTGCCAACACGCGCGCCGAGAGCTGCGTCAGCTCCTTGTCGCGTGCAATGACCAGCCGCTCGGTCGCGTTCTGATAGAGATACAGGCTCATCAGAGCCACGCTGATCAGAATCAGAGCAGCCGGTACAAAGGCCCACACGATGATCTTGTTGCGGATGCTTCCCCAACGTATTGGGAGACGCATACCTACCAGCGCCTCTCTAACGGATAAGGATCCGAGGCGAGTAGCGTCGATCGGAAATGCACACAGCACAGCCGCTGCCTGCCGCATGCATCATATCACATCTTGTACTTCTTGGCAACGTCCTGAAGGCTCATGCGGATAGGACGATGGCCCAGGTTGCCAGTACTGTAGGTAAGAGACCAACGAGCCAGTGCGTCAGGGCCGTAGTGGAGGATGAGCTGGCTCGGAATGACAGCGTACACTAGGTCGATAGGTGTAGGGACAGAGGATGGCGATTAACAGGCAAGTCTGGAGAGAGATTCTATATGAGGCGATCACGACTCGCGTAGATGAGATCGGCTGCGACGAATGCTACGCGAGTCTGGGTCATTTTGCCGAGTTCATCCTGCAAGGGCGCGATGCTCCTCGCTTGATGCCTCGCGTCTACGACCACCTGATACATTGTCAGGAATGCCGCGAGGAGTCGGAGGCCTTGGTGGCAGCGTTGCGTGGCACCGCGCACTTCGCCCCGCCGCTGGAGTGAGCGGCCGCACGCCTTCTCCATCCCCCAATTGAGATTGGTCAGTAGGACTCTTGACCTGGATATGGTATACTCTTCTATGCGCCTACCTGCACACCGCAAGGTGCGATGAGCATTTACAGGAGCACGATATGACCCGTCCAGACGAGATATGAGCGCCAAAACAAAAGGAGAATCCGGCACCCCGCTCCGCTCCAGCAGGGGGTCCTCAGGCAGCACCGATGCCCTGCCCAGCAAAGGAGGCAAGCTGGCTACGATCCTCTCATTCCTGCTTCCTGCTGTGGCCGTGGTTGGACTGCTCTACCTCTTGGCGGTGATGCGTGCCGGTGCCGAGTCGGCGATGGCCGGCCTGTCCGCTCTCTTGCCGGTTGGCTATGCCTTCTCTGCAGGTATGGTCGCCAGCGTCAATCCCTGTGGCTTTCTCCTGCTCCCTTCCTACATTCTCTATCATCTTGGAAATAGCGACGAGGAGTGGAGCAAGCACAACGCGACGACGCGGGTGATCAAGGGACTCTACCTTGGCGCAGCCGCTACCGCAGGTTTCGTAGCCATCTTTGCCCTGATGGGGGGACTGGTAGCCGTAGGGGGGCAGTGGCTCAACACCGTATTCCCGTATGGGCGGCTGCTGATTGGCGTCGCTATGGCCGGGCTTGGCGCTTGGCTCTTGGTCACTGGCAAATCTCTCGGGCTAGCAGCCGCCGGACGGATGACGCTGACGCCCAGGCGCAACGTCGGCAATGTGTTCGCTTTCGGCATTGTCTATGCCATCAGCTCGCTGAGCTGCACGCTGCCTATCTTTCTGGTCGTGGTGGGCAGCGCGCTGGCCAGTGAGTCATGGCTAGAGGTGCTGAGCCAATTCATCAGTTATGCGCTCGGCATGGGATTGGTTTTCGTTGCCGTAACGGTTGGAGCCGCTTTCTTGCGACAGGCAGTCACGCGAAAGCTGCGAGGCATGGTCCTCTATGTCAAGCGGTTCAGTGCCCTGCTACTGGTGGGAGTGGGCGGATACTTGATATACGATTGGGTTGCCACAGTTGCCCGCATCTGAGCGTACGCCAGCAAAAGGAGGAGTATATGGTAACGACCAAATGGGAATTGCTCTCTGCGCACCTCGGTCCCTACCAAGAGGCCGTAGAGCAAGCGCTTCGGGAAATGGAGCGGCAGAATATCATTGCCCGTATCTGGGCACGCGATCATACGGTATGGAAACCAGACCCGACCGAGATTGCGAACCGCCTGGGATGGCTCGATATTGCGGAAAAGATGGTCGAGAATATCGACTGCCTGGAGGCATTGGTCGAGGACGCGCGTGCTGAGGGACTGACAGACATCTTGCTGTTGGGCATGGGCGGCTCTAGCCTGGCCCCCGAGGTATTCAGCAAGGTGCTAGGTGCTAACAATGGCTACCTGGATCTCACCGTCCTCGACATTACGGATCCTGCAGCCGTCCTCAGCCAGGCCGAACGCCTCGACCTGCGTCACACCCTGTTCCTCGTTGCGAGCAAGTCAGGGCGCACCGTCGAGACGCTTTCTTTCTACAGGCGTTTCTACAACTGGGCGGTTGCCGAACTGGGCGCGGAAGAAGCAGGCCGGCACTTTGTCGCGATCACCGATCCTGGGTCGCAGCTCATCGAGATCGCAGCAGAGCACGGCTTTCGGGCCGTGTTCCTGAACGATCCCAACATCGGCGGGCGCTATTCCGCTCTGTCCTACTATGGCCTGGTACCGGCTGCGCTCGTGGGAGTCGATCTGGAGACATTGCTCGATCGCGCACTGGTCATGGCCTGTAACTGCACTCCGAACAACGCTGGATGCGGGAGCGACAATGTCGGCGCGCTGCTTGGAGCAGCGCTCGGCGAGCTGGCCATCACCGGTCGAAACAAGCTCACGCTCGTCCTTTCTGATCCGATCGCCAGCTTTGGCGACTGGATCGAGCAGTTGGTCGCCGAGAGCACCGGCAAGGAGGGCAAGGGCATCCTTCCCGTCATTGGCGAGCCCTTGGGGCCACCCGAGGTCTATGGAGACGATCGTGTTTTCGTGAGCCTGAGGCTCAACGGAGACGAGTCACACGATGCCGCTCTGCAGAGGCTCCACGACGCCGGACACCCCATTGTGCAGCTTGGGCTGCGAGATCGCTACGACCTCGGGGGGCAGTTCTTCCTATGGGAGATCGCTACAGCCATCGCTGGCCACCTGATGCAGATCAACCCCTTTGATCAACCAAACGTGGAAGCCTCCAAGCGACGCGCACGGGAGATGATCGACCGCTACGAGCGAGAGGGGAAACTGCCGGAGGGCCGACGCTCGCCGCTTAGCCGGGATGCACTGCTATCCTTCCTCGACCAGAGTCGCTTGGGCGACTATGTCTCACTGCAGGTATACTCCCAGCCCACGCGTGAGCTGGACCAGGCTCTACAGACGCTGCGGACGCGCATCCGAGATCGCTACAAGCTGGCAACGACGGTCGGCTACGGGCCACGCTTTCTGCACTCAACCGGACAGCTACACAAGGGCGATGCAGGCAACGGCTTGTTCATCCAGTTGACCGACGATTCCACGCAGGATGTGTCTATCCCCGATCGAGCGGGCTCAGCTTCGATCTCGATCAGCTTTGGTATTCTCGAGGCAGCGCAGGCACTGGGCGACCAGCAAGCCCTGCAGGATGCGGACCGTCGCGTCATCCGCTTCCACCTGGGCGCGGATGTGATGGGGAACCTGGAAAAACTCATCGCTGCGGTGAGCTAGTTCACCGCAACTGGCTTTCCGCCTGAGGCGTGTGGCTCGGGGACGCTGAGCGATAGGTGCCAACGCATTGGCATGCCCTTGTCGGTGAGCCTGCTGACGTGGAGCACGCTATGCTCGTGAGTGTCACTCAGCAGGTTGTCAACAGGTGGAGAGCGCTGAACGGCGAATCGACGAAGCGGACACAAGCCTGAAACAATGGTCCTCCGATGGCGTGCAATGGGCCCAGGGGTGCTTGCTGTAAATGATGCTCGGTGATATACTCTACACCAACTAGACGACGTGCGAGCCAGCACTCGCGACGTGCGCATCCGGCGAAAAGACCGGCCCTGAGCGGAACGAGAGGACCGGCCTTGAGCAAAGTGAAAGGGCCTGCCTTGAGCGGAGCGAAAGGACGTGAACAGCGATGCGCATCTTGGATATCTCACTTCCCATCTCCGAGTCACTCGTCGTGTGGCCCAAGGATCCACCCATCCGGATCACACAGCCCCGCCATTTCGACAAGGGCGATCACGCGGTCGTCTCCCACCTGGACCTGGGTGCCCACAGCGGCACCCACATAGATGCACCTGCGCATTTTATCCCAGGCGGCGCTGATCTGGATAGCATCCCACTCGACCGTCTTGTGGGCCCAGCATTGGTGGTGCACGTGCCGGACGCCGATCTGATCACGCCACAGGTGCTCGACACACTGGGCATCCCGCTCGGGACCAGGCGGATCCTCTTTCGGACGCGCAACTCCGAGTTGTGGGCAGATGGACACACGCTTTTTGACGAGCGCTTTGTCGCCATCAGCGAAGCAGGCGCGCAGTGGCTCATCGAGCGTGGTGCGTGGCTGGTCGGGATCGACTATCTCTCTGTTGCTCCCTACAGTGATACAGGACCCACGCACCGTGCTTTCCTCAGTGCAGGGATCGTCCCCCTGGAAGGGCTGGATCTTTCCAGAGTTCAGCCCGGTCTCTACCATCTGATTTGTCTTCCCTTGCGCGTCGCGGGAGCAGAGGGAGCGCCCGTACGCGCCATCTTGATCGGTTAACACGGCAAACGAGGAGGCGTGCATGCTATTAGCGGGTGACGTCGGCGGCACCAAGACGAGCCTAGCGTTGTTCGACGTCGAGGAAGGACCACGTCGGCCGCTACGAGAAGCCACGTTCCCGAGCGAGCAGTACCCGGACCTGGAAGCCATAGTGGACGAGTTTCTCTCTCGGGGCGACGAGAGCCCCAACTTTGCCTGCTTTGGCGTTGCGGGACCTGTCGTTGAGGGACGAGCGACGATCACCAACCTGTCGTGGACGATGGAAGAGGAACAGCTCGCCGACGCCTTTCACTTTGATCAGGTCCTCCTGATCAACGACCTCGTGTCGATCGCAAACGCTATCCCGCTGATGGAAGACGAAGACTTGCACACGCTCAACGACCGCGAACCCGAGTTCGGCGGAGCGATTGCCGTGGTCGCGCCGGGAACAGGGCTGGGCGAGGCATTCCTGACCTGGAGTGGGAGCCGCTATGAAGCGCACCCTTCAGAGGGAGGGCACACCGATTTTGCACCAGCGGATGAGTTCCAGATCGGCCTGCTGCACTACCTGCAGGACACTTACGGACACGTGAGCTGGGAACGTGTATGCTCTGGGGTAGGTATCCCCAACATCTATGCCTACCTCAAGGCCTCAGGGGCAGCCAGCGAGCCGACTTGGTTGGCCGAGAAACTGGCTTCGGTGGAGGATGCTACACCAATCATCGTCAACCATGCCATCGAGTCGGACGAGCCATGTGAGCTGTGCCTGGCTACCGTGCACACGTTCGTTTCGATCCTGGGT
The DNA here is from genome assembly GCA_964560475.1 of uncultured Anaerolineae bacterium. GTDB lineage: Bacteria > Chloroflexota > Anaerolineae > JAFGEY01 > JAFGEY01 > BS750m-G44. Next base: position 2,633 of record CAZLMZ010000050.1, on the reverse strand, counting down.
GCCGAAACGGGCAACATGGCACTCAAAGCGTTGGCAACTGGCGGGGTCTATCTCGGTGGCGGCATCCCGCCACGCATCGTCCGTTTCCTGGATGATGGCCGGTTCATGGACGCTTTCCAACGCAAGGGCCGGCTTGGGGAACTGGCGGGGAGCCTGCCGGTTCACGTGATCCTGAACCCCAAGGCTGCGCTGCTTGGCGCTGCGCGGCGTGGGCTGCAGATGGGGACGTAGTGAGTCTTGGCGGATCGTGGCGGGAGAGGGTCTCTATCCGCCGATGGTGAAGGGCCTGCCTTTAGCCTCAAGCGAAATGGCGCGCCCTGGGCTTGCTCAGGGCACGTATGAAAGGCCTGCCTTGAACAACGTGAAAGGAGAACGTCATGACAGAGCGAGTGCAAGAGATCCTGAGTTGGTACCGCAGCGAACCCCCTGGGGTCCTCAGCAACCTGTACCGTATCCTGAATCATGGGCGACTGGCAGGGACAGGACGGGTGGTCATCTTGCCCGTCGATCAGGGCTTTGAGCACGGTCCGGGCCGCAGCTTTGAGCCCAATCCCCCCGCCTATCACCCACACTATCACTTTCAGCTGGCGATCGATGCCGGGTTGAATGCCTATGCAGCACCGCTCGGTTTCATCGAGGCAGGCGCAGCCGAATTTGCCGGGCAGATTCCGCTGATTCTCAAGGCCAACAGTCACGACATCCTGATGGATGAAGCGAACCCGATGACCGCCCAGACAGCAACCGTGGCCGATGCACTGCGGCTGGGATGTGCTGCGATCGGCTTTACGATCTACCCAGGCACTGCCTACCGCCGCGAGCAGTATGAGCAGCTCAGAGAGCTGGTTCGTGAGGCGAGGGCTGCCGGGCTAGTCGTCGTGGTCTGGTCCTATCCGCGGGGCAGCGACCTGACGGAGGAGGGCGAGACCGCGCTCGATGTCGTTGCCTACGCCGCGCAGATCGCCGCACAGTTGGGCGCGCACATGATCAAGGTCAAGCTGCCTTCGTCCCACCTGGAGCTGGAAGCAGCCCGCAAGGTGTACGAGGAGTACGATGTACCGCGCGATACGATCGCCGATCGGGTGCGACACGTGGTACAGAGCGCCTTTGACGGGCGTCGCATCGTCATCTTTTCCGGGGGCGCCAAAAAAGACGACCCGAACGCTATCTTTGATGCGGTACGGGGCATCCGCGATGGCGGTGGCTTTGGCTCGATCATTGGGCGCAACACCTTCCAGCGCAAGCGGGAAGAAGCGCTGGAGATGCTCGATCGGGTCATCCAGATCTACCAGGAATAGACGGACGCGGGAGGGGCCAGGATGTTCGATTTCCAGAAGCGTGTTGTCATCGTCACGGGTGCCGCCGGTAATCTCGGCCAAGCCGTATCGCGGGCCTTTCTCTCGACGGGAGCTCGCATGGTGCTGGTCGATCACAAACCGGATCGCCTACAGCAGTTGTACCCGAGCCTGGTCGGCAGCATAGACCACATGCTGGCTACCTCTGTCGACCAGGCCGAGCCAGCGCCTGTACAAAAGATGGTGGACCAGGTGCTGGCTCAGTTTGGCCAGATCGACGTGCTGGCCAATACAGTCGGCGGTTACCGTGGTGGCACCCCGGTGCACGAGATGTCGCTTGAGGATTGGCAGTACATGCTCGACCTCAACGCGCGCACGGCGTTCATCATCAGTCGTGCCGTCGTTCCGGCAATGCTTGCCCAGGACTATGGCAAGATCATCCACATCGGCTCACGCGCCGCGCTGCAGGGCAGTGCACGTGCTCCTGCCTACAGTGCAGCCAAGAGCGTGGTGGTGCGGCTGACCGAAAGCCTGTCGGGCGAGGTCAAGGGGCAGGGCATCAACGTCAACTGCGTTCTGCCGGGCACGATCGACACGCCAGAGAATCGAGCGTCCAGGCCCAACGCCGACCACAGTCGTTGGGTAGCGCCAGAAGCGCTGGCGGACGTGATCATGTTCCTTGCTTCCGATGTAGCGCGCGCGATCCACGGCGCAGCGATCCCGGTATACGGCACGGGCTAGACCGCCAGCAGGCGTTAGTCCGAGTCCACGACCCGCGTGATACGCTGCACGTCGGGATCGGTGAATACGTCCTGCACGTCGGTCGCACGGGAGGAAAAGCTCCAGACGACGGCACCTTCTGGCCCGGCCTGGAACCAATGAAACGCGTCCGGCGGGCACGTTCGCTGCTCACCTGGGGTCAGGATCCTCTCGTGCCACACCGTGTACGTGTGTGCCCGGTGCGCTGGCGGCACCGCCCTAGGGTTGAGCGTAGGCTGGCCTGGCGTATAGAGATAGAGCTTCCCCCACTGGCAGCGAAACGTCTCTTCCTTCCCCGGATAGTCTCCGAGCGGCGGATGCTTGTGCTGGGCAAAGATCTGGTCCGGAAACAGCACGAGGACCTTGACCCCGATGTTCCCCGTGTCGACTAAGGTCAGGATCTGGAGGCCGGTCTGTTCGAGTTCGCCCAGGCCGAGGTCAACGACCTCGATGCGATCCAGTTCGTCCGGGCGGGCTACCACCCCGGCCTGTAGCACGAATTGAGAGGCCCGTCGCCGGGCCTCCTTAAGCTGTGCGCGCGTGATCACAGCAGCGACCTCACCAGGTAATCGAACGCACGGG
>CAZLMZ010000049.1:0-16804 GCA_964560475.1 uncultured Anaerolineae bacterium | reverse complement strand
CCTGGAACACGCGGGCCAACTGGTAGTGGTCGAGCCGGCCAAAGCTCTCCATCCCAGAGATCAGGTACGTCTTGAAGCCCAGCACGTGCGGCGCGAGGGCCTCCATATCGCGTGCCACTGCCTTCGCAAAGGACTGGGCAGAGACGCCGCCGAAAAGCCCATAGTCCACGACGGCCTTGTCTCCGATCGCTGACAACTTGTGCTCGAGGTTGGCCCGATCCGTGACCGGGGGAATCGACGTGCACGGCATGTCGACCACCGTCGTCACCCCGCCGCTTGCTGCCGCTCGCGTCCCCGTATCGAAACGCTCCCGATCGGTGTACCCGGGGTCGTTCATGTGGACGTGCGGGTCGATGGCTCCCGGCAGCACCAGCAGCCCGCTAGCATCGAGCAAGTCGTCATCGTTCGCCAGCCCCGCTCCCAGCTCGACGATGCGTCCCTCAGACACGCGTAGGTCGAGCTGTAGAGGATGGGTATGTCCAGGAAGCGCGACTTGGCCGTCGCGGATGATCATGCTGCCCCCGTCTGAGAGCCGTGGCGCCCAGGTGCATAGCAGGCCAGCCAGCCGTGTGACTATGTACGGTACACGTGTTGCAAGCAGATGATAGCAAGCATCCCCCCTTTTGTCAACACTGCGCCGGCAGGCCAGATTGACAGCTTAAGCCTTTTGCACTACCATAGGGTACGGCTCCCGTTCGTGCGCCGAGCCTCGGGGTGCTTGTACGGCCAGCGCGGCAAAGCCCGCAGATGGATCGAGGGACGCAGCGCCCTGGCTTTCGGCGTTCAGGAGCCGGTCATGCGCGGGCCTGGTGATTGCGGCAGAGGGGATAGCGATGCAGTACGTTGAGTTGGGCGATACTGGGCTGCGCGTCTCGCGGCTAGCGATTGGCACAGGCACGCACGGCTTTGGGGGCCGCTCGGAACAGAGCTCGCTGGGCGTCGAGGGGCTGGCTGCCCTGCTGCGCCGGGGCTACGAACAGGGCATCACGTTCTGGGATGCCGCGGACGGGTACGGCACTCACCCGCATCTTGCGCGTGCGCTCCAGTCGGTACCGCGTGACGCCATCGTCATTGCGACCAAGACCATGTCCAGATCTGCCAACGAAGTGACCGCTGACGTCGATCGCTTCCTTCGCGAGTTGGGCACCGACGTGATCGACATTGTCCTGCTGCATTACTTGACCCGCCCGGGATGGGCGCGCGACTACTCAGGCGCCATGCAGGCCCTTGCCAGGGCAAAGGAGGCGGGCAAGGTCCGCGCCGTCGGCATCTCGTCCCACAACCTGGAGGCACTGCGCGAGGCAAGCGGCTCTGACTGGGTCGACGTCGTCCTGGTGCGCATCAACCATGCGGGTATCAATATGGACGCTGCCCCGGATCGGGTCGTCCCCGTGATCCGGCGCCTCTCTGCAGCAGGCAAGGGGGTCTATGGCATGAAGGTCTTGGGCTGCGGCAGGTTGGCCGGCAGGCCAAGGGAGTCCATCCAGTACGTTCTTGGGCTCGGTACAGTGCATGCCATGACCATCGGGATGACGAGCAACGCGCAGCTTGGCGAGATAGTGCAGATCGTCGAGGAACTCGCGCCCCAGCATCCACTGCTGTCCGGAACGGGAGTACGATCGGAGCAAATAGACGATGCAGACTAGGAGGAAAGCACACCTGTGAATGAGACCCTGGAGACCATCTGGCAGCGCCGCAGCGTCCGCAAGTACCAGAGCGACCCTATCCCTGAAAGAGACCTCTACCTGATCCTGGAAGCGGCACGCCGCGCGCCGACCGGCGCAAATCGCCAGAACTGGCGCATGGTCGTGGTTACCGATCCAGAGCTCCGCCAGCAGACTGCCGAGGCCTGCAATGGGCAGACATGGATGGCCGATGCCGCTGCGATCCTGTGCCTGGTCACCCTGCCTGGCGAGGGCAAGGTAAATGGCGCCATCGTGCTCGATCATGCCATCCTGGCGGCGACGAGCCTCGGCTATGGCACGTGCTGGATCGGCGCCTATAGCGCTGACAAGGTGAAGGCTGTGCTTGGCATTCCCGAGGACCACGGCATCGTGTGTCTGACGCCCGTGGGCCGCCCTGCTCAGGCACCCGATGCGCGTTCTCGCAAGCCGCCGGCAGAACTCTTTATGAAGGAGCGGTTTGGCTCTCCGCTGGACTATGCTCTTTAGCGGATGCTTGGCGTTGGCGGGCCTCGCGTCTGGCGATCGTCCACATCACGATGCTCGCTACAGCGCACAGCACTGCCCCGCCCAAGAACAGGGGGCGATACCCGGCGGCGACGATGACATAGCCGCCGGCGAGGCTCGTCGACGAGAAGCCGAGGCCCATAGCCATCGACACGGCTCCGTACGCCAGGGACCGCCATTCCTCCTCGACGAGCTCCATCTGGAACACTTGCAGCGCAGGCATCCACGCCGCACTGAGCGCCAGGATGCCCAGCCTGCCCAGGCCAGCAGCGCTCCAATGCGGAACGAGGCCTATAGGCAGCAAGAACAGGGCGATGCCCAGTGTGGTCGCGACGAGCGTCCATCCATTGCCGCGCCGCGCGGCGAGACGTGGCGTCGTAAGCGAAGCCAGTATGGCGAGCAACTGGCCCGCACCTGTGATCAGGCCAATGGACGACGTGGACATGCGCAGGTCGGCATCCATGTATGCGTTCCAGAACGCCTGGCACGTAGCCCAACCGGCGTGACGGATGTACACGTAACCCACCATCAATGCAATAGGGATCAGAGGGAACGCGCCACGCCGTCTTGCAGCAGAAGTGGCAACGCGGGTACGCGGCAGGCTGATCATAGCGAGCGGTACGATCGACAGGCCTCCCACAGCGGCACCTGCAAAGAGGGCATAGCGGTACGGAGCCGGCAGGTCGAGCGAGCTGCCAGTGAGCTGCGCAAAGAGGCCCGGTAGTATCCCCCCGCAGAGCGTGCCCAGAAACATGCCCAGGCTCTGCACCGAGGTCGTGAGCGCATAGGTACTGTGCCGTACTTCAGGGTTCGTGACCGCCATGAGCGCCGGGACCATGTTGACGTTGAGCATCGACCAGCTCGAGGTAACCACGACCTGCGAGAGAAAGGGCCAGACACGCTGCAGTGAACCCGGTACGAGCTCACTCAGCGGCAGCATGGCCATGCCGAGTGTACATCCGATCCCGCCGAGGAGCATCGTGTTGCGCGTCCCAAACCGGGCACCCAGCAGGCCGCTGGGCACACCCATCGCCATGTAGGCCAAGGACGACGCGGCCCCGAAGGCGCCAACGTACTCTGGGCCGTGGCCCAGCCGTAGGATATAGAGTACCTTGAGCAGCATCTGGATCCCAAAGTAGCCGATGGCAGAGGTGCCAGAGACTACGATCAGCAGCTTGGCGTCTCGCTCGAGGCGCGGGAAAATGCCTTTTCCAATCAAGGACGATCTCCAGTAATCTCGGTTGGCTGTGCGCACACTGCGCAGCCGAGACGATTGTACGTCGGAAGGCACAGGCGGTCAAGCCAGAGCGCGGTCAGCCAAGGAAAATGACCGTTGATACAGCACTCGCAAGACAGACAGGAGGCAGCAAGGATGGGCAGCTCCACTCTCGATCACAAGACGGCTTGGGTCACCGGCTCCTCGCGGGGTCTCGGACGCGTCATCGCCTCGCACCTGGCCTCGCTCGGCGCCAGCGTGGCGGTGCACGGCACTGGACCACATTCCACGCGTGCTTTTGGCGAGGCCGAGTCACTGCAGGCCGTCGCCGACGCGATCGCTGCAGAGCACGGAGCACGAGTAGTGCCCGTGTGGGGCGACCTGACCGACGAGAACACGGTCTCGCGCGTCACAGACAAGGTGCGTGAGGAACTGGGGCAGATCGACATCCTCGTCAACTGCGCCGGCGGCGACATCGGCACGCGTGGCACCGGCGGCCCCAACGCCGGCAAGCCAGCCGGAAACGACGCACTACACATCTCAGTCGAGGACATCCGGACGGTGCTGGACCGCAACCTCATGACCTGCATTCTCTGCTGCCGCGCCGCGGCGACGGACATGATCGAGCGCCGAGCTGGCTGGATCGTCAATATCGGCAGCATTGCTGGGCTGACGGGAAACGAGACGGAAGCCATCTACTCGACGGCCAAGGCCGGCGTCCACGAGTACTCTCGCTGCCTGGCCGCATTGCTCCGTCCACACAACGTGCGCGTCAACGTCGTCGCGCCCGGTCCCACCGTGACACCGCGCTTTCTTGCCAGCCGCCCCGCCGACGAGAAGATGATGGTTGAGGATGGTACCCTGGTGCGATACGGGTGGCCGATCGAGGTTGCACGTGCTGTCGCGTTCCTCGCTTCCGAGCAAGCATCCTTTGTCACCGGTCAGGTGCTGCGCGTCGACGGTGGGCGCCAGCTTTGGCCAGCGTAAGCAAACGCACGCTTCCGTAGATCACGAACTCAGCACCTCGCCTCGCGCAGGCAGGAAGGCGAGTGCACAAGCCAGGAAAGGGGTACAACCATGACGAACGCTGCCGTTGTTGGCTATGGATATGCTGGCCGCACGTTCCATTCCTACCTGATCGAGCGTGCAGTTGGGCTCAACCTGTACGCTGTCTCGACCCGTGACGTACAGAGGCAGCGGGAGGCTCTTGAGGATCATCCACACGCTCGGATTTACGGCAGTATGAGCGAGCTGCTCGATGACGAACAGGTCCATCTAGTCGTTATCGTCACGCCACATCACACCCACCGCGACCTGGCGATCGAGGCTATGGATGCCGGCAAGCACGTCGTGGTCGACAAGATCATGTGCCTGAACGCGCAACAGGCAGCCGACATGATCGCAGCCCGCGACCGAAACGGCGTCGTCCTCTCTGTATTCCACAATAGGCGCTGGGACTGGGACTATCTCACCGTCAAGCAGGTGCTGGCCGACGGCCTGATCGGCGAACCCTACCTGTTCGAAGCAGGCATCCTGAGCTACCGCCCGCCGCACGGATGGCGCGCCGACAAGCAGAGCAGCGGCGGGATCCTGTACGATTGGCCGGCCCACTTTGTCGACCAAGCTCTACAGTTGGTCCCGTCGCCAGTGGACAGCGTCTTCTGCAAGCTCGTCAGCCGCGATCGGTGGGACAGCGACATTGCCAACTATGCGAAGATCTTGATCCATTTCGCCAATGACATCGTCTACCAGATCGAGGTCGGCAACCTTGCGGCGATCGGCAAGCCGCGCTGGTACGTCCTGGGCGACCGCGGTGCCCTGATCAAGTACGGTCTCGATCCCCAGGAGGCTGCCCTGCGCCAAGGCGACCTTGACGCTGCTGAGGAAGATCTTGCAGAGCGAGCGAGCGTTGTCTCGATCACTGACCAGGGACGTCAAGAGCGGTTGGTCGATAGCGTGCGTGGCAGTTGGCTCTCATATTACCAGAATATTAGCGATGTGCTCAACGAGGGCGCTGAACTCGAGGTGACTCCCGAGCAGATCTACCGCGTCATGCAGGTCTACGATGCGGCCGTCGAATCTGCGGCCACAGGGCAGGTCGTTCGACTCGAGAGGTAATCCGGCCCGGCGAGCCGTCCTCACTCGCCGAAGTTTTACTCAGTCAGGAGAAACGATGCGCTACGTAGAACTAACCGGCACGGACCTCCGCGTGTCCGCGATCTGCCTGGGCACCGGAGCGCTTGGCAGCACGGTCCCACAGCAAGAAGCGTTCGAACTGTTGGACCTCTTCCTCGAGCTGGGCGGAAACTTTGTGGATTCGGCCAAGGTCTACGCCGACTGGCTGCCTGGTGAGCGCAGCGTCAGTGAAAAGACGATCGGCCGCTGGCTGCGCAGCCGCGCCGTGCGCGACCGCGTCATCGTAGCTACAAAGGGCGCCCACCCGGAGCTCTCGACGATGGACGTTCCGCGCCTCTCGCGCGCAGAAATCGTGAGCGATCTCGATGCCAGCTTGCAGAGCCTGCGGATCGACACGATCGACCTCTACTGGCTGCATCGCGATGACCCGACCAGGCCGGTGGCCGAGATCATCGAGCCGCTGCACGACCAGGTTGAGGCAGGCAAGGTCCGCTACTATGGCTGTTCGAACTGGCGCGCGCCGCGCATCCAGGCGGCACAGGCCTACGCAGCAGAGCACGGGTTCAGGGGCTTTGTCGCCGACCAGATGCAGTGGAGCCTGGCCCAGCCGGCGCCCGGTGTGGGCGGCGATCCGACAATGGTCGCGATGGACGCGGAGCTGTGTCGCTACCACCGCGACACCGGCATGCCCGCGGTGCCCTATTCCTCGCAGGCCGGCGGCTTTTTCCAAAAGATGGGTGCTGGCCAGGAGAAGCAGCTCAGCTCTGGTGCTCGCCGCCGATACGATCATGAGGCGAACAGGCAGCGCATCGCCCGCATTGAAGAGCTCAGAGGCGAAACGGGTTTGAGCATCACGCAGCTTGCGCTGGGTTACCTGCTCTCGCAGCCGTTCCCGACCATACCGATCGTCGGCTGCAAGACGAGGGCACACTTGCTCGACAGCCTATCAGCCGCCGACGTGTCGCTCGCACCAGAACAGGTTGCATACCTCGAGGGCGGAAAGCGCACCTAGACAGCCGCGCTCGCTCGCGCCGAGCTTGGCTCTGTGTCCTTGCCCTCTGGCAAGGACAAACTGCAGCACAGCGCACGCGATTGCTGCCCGAGCTAGGACAATTGACGCAGGTTGGTTCCGCTTTTCCGCCGATGCATCGGGGCGTAGATCCGTGTATGATCGACTGTGACTTAATGGCCCGGATTCGTACGCTTTCCGAACAGAGGAGGCCCGGATGTTGCTGCTACAGCGCACGCTGTGCGTGTCCGTCACGATAGCTGCGTCCCTTGTCCTTGTTCTTGCCGCAGGCTGTGGGTCGTCAGGACAGGTAGAGCTGACGGCAGCAGATGACGGTCGCCAGATCGAGATCGCAAAGGGGCAGACCCTGGTCGTCTCGCTCGAGTCCAACCCCTCGACCGGCTACAGTTGGGAGCGCGCGCCCGTCGAAGACATGATCCTCCAGCAGGCCGGCGAGCCCGAGTTCAGGCAAGGTGGCCGCCCAGGGCTGGTCGGGGCACCGGGGCAGCAGATACTCCGCTTCCAAGCCGCAGCTACAGGCACCACCAAGCTAGACCTGGTGTATCACCGTCCCTGGGAGCAGGACGCCAAGCCTGAAGGCACCTTCTCGGTCACCGTCGTCGTGCGCTAGCGCTCCGTGGGGTCACACGACCCGATATGGCGCTGTGGCCTGTCTTCCTCACGCACCCAGCCATCGCGGGAAATCCGTCAGGCGGTGAAACGTGATGCGATTGGCGTCGTGATAGCTATGCGCGCCGCCGTATGCAGTACGCACCACGTAGATGATGTCCTCTCCGTCGAACTGCCAGTCGACGTACTGGAACCCGGTGCGCTGCGCGGCGAGCTCGGGCGGATCCCCCGAGTCGTCGGCAAGCAGCGTCAGGCAGTGCGACCACTTCCGCAGGTCCGGCGAGGCGTACAGCGACAGCACAGAACGCAGGCTCGGATGATCCAGGTCGTGCACCCCGTTGCTCAGCGTGAGATAGCGCTCGCATGCGGCATCGTAGCGGATGGTGAACTTGCTGTGTCCCCCCGGCAGATCGATGAACCCATCTGCTGGGTCGAAGGACAAGCGTGCGCCGCTCTTGCCGATGCGCACCATCGCAGCCACGTTCCACAGCGTCCAGCCACTATCCCGCGCCGTGCGCGCATTGACCCGCAGCACGTCCCACAGTTGCCCATCGCGGTCCTCGACGACGTTGCCTTCCAGCCAGCCGCCCTCTGCGTACCCGTCCCATCGCTCGGCTAGCCAGCCGAGATCGAAGGCCAGCTTGTTGCTCATCCGCCAGTTCGACGCATCCAGCAGGTCAGCGCCGACCTCCGCCGAGATGACACACGCCTGGAACCCGGCAGGCCAACCCAGCGGTGTATTGTCCTCAAAGGCCCGGTAGATCCGCCCGCTGCTGACGAGCACCGGCACAGGCGCACAATGGTAGTTTGGCGCTGCCCGGCGAGGCCCACCGCGGAAGAGCAGCCCGGAACGGCTGTCTGCGGGGTGCGTCCAGGTGTTCCCACCGTCCTCGCTGCGCCGGATGACGATCGACCCATACTGCTGTGTCGCGCCGATCAGATAGACCGCACCACCGAGCATAAAGAGACTGCTCCAGAAGGCATTCGCGATGTGCGTGACGCTGCGCCACGTACGCCCGTCATCGCACGAGCGGTAGACGCTGGTCAGATGCTCTTCCCCCTCGTGGTTCACCGGGCAACCAGGCCCGAAATAATCGTGGGTCGCAAGCAGGTCCCCATTTGGCAGCCGTACGATAGAAGGACTGCCCAGGTAGGTCTTGGTCGCTGGGTCCTGGACGCGCAGTTCGATGAGTTCCAAAGGTCCTCCCTTCAGTGCTACCTTGTTGCCCGCAGATCGGCGTGCCTTGCACCTCACACGTGGCAGTCTACCACACTCTCGCGCTACAGGCCAGCGCCGGCGGCGCGCCACTGGCCGCCTTTCTCCGCTCACGATGTACCTTCGGGAAAGGACACACACCCGACACATTCTGCTCTTGCGGTGCCTCTGCGCGGATGGTATAATGGCCTGGCTGATTGGCACGAGGGGGTCGCACTGAGGCAGGGCAGATGATATCGCTGACGTGGATTGTGAACGACGTTGCAGGGCCATGTACTGAACAGGAACACGGCATGTCGTTCTGGATCGAGACCGACGAGGGTCGTGTGCTGCTGGATACTGGCGGCAGCGGCGAGGGCTTGCTGCACAACATGCATGTGCTGGGGCTCGATCCGGCAGCGGTCGACGCGCTCGTGATCAGCCACGCCCACGACGACCACACCGGCGGACTGCTCGGCTTGCTGCCTCTGCTGAGGCCGCGCACGCCGCTCTATGCCCATCCCGCGCTCTTTGAGCAGCGTTACTCCCATCGGTCTGGCACCTACGTGCAGCGCGGTATCCACGTGTCCGCCCACATCCTGGCCACGCAGCTCGACCTGCGGCTCGATACAGCGCCCAGAGAAGTGCTCCCCGGCATGTGGACGACAGGACAGATCGTCCACCGTCCCTATCCAGAGGGCCGGAGCGCGCACCATTACGTGTGGCAAGATGGCAGCTACGTCGCCGACCCCTACCTGGACGACATCTCTGTCGTGCTGCTGACGGACGGCGGTGTCTTTCTCCTGTGCGGCTGCTGCCACTCTGGATTGCTGAACACGATCGCGCACGTCCGCGACCGCTGGCACCAGCCGCTCGTCGGCATCGCCGGAGGCGTTCATCTCACTGGGGCACCGGTAGAGACACAGGAACGCACCGCGCAGGCGCTCCTCGATCTCCCCGCCCTGCAGACGCTGTGGTTTGGCCACTGCTCTGGCGATGCTTTCATGGCGCGTATGTCGGGGCTCATGCCGGAACGCTATCGGGCGGGTCGGTCCGGCGATAGCCTTGCCCTGTAGAGAACCCACCGTGGATGGGACCGAGCTCCTCGCCCCGGCGCGAGATGTGGCGTGTGGCATTGCCGCCGTCGACGCCGGCGCGGATGCCGTGTACATCGGCGGCCCATCCTTTGGGGCACGAGCCAAGGCGGGCAACGCGCTCTCTGACATCGAGACGCTCGTAGCCTACGCGCACCGCTTCTGGGCACGCGTCTATGTCACGGTCAACACCCTGCTCTATGACCACGAAATCGACGAGGCTACGCGGCTGATTCGGCAGCTATACGAAATCGGTGTCGATGCAATCATCGTCCAGGACCTCGGCCTCCTCGAGTCGGATCTGCCCCCCATTCCGCTCATAGCGAGCACGCAGATGCACAACAACACCCCGGAAAAGGTCACGTTCCTAGAGCAGGTCGGGTTCGAACGCGTGATCCTGGCACGGGAGCTCACGCTCGAGGAAATTCGGGAGATCCGACACCGCACCTCGATCGAGCTGGAATGCTTTGTGCACGGCGCCCTGTGCGTGAGCTACAGCGGGCAGTGCTACATGAGCTATGCCATCGGCGGCCGCAGCGGCAATCGCGGCGAATGCGCCCAGCCCTGCCGCAGGCGCTACAGCTTGGTCGATCGCACGGGGCAAGTGCTCGTGCGGGACAGGCATTTGCTGTCGCTCAAAGACCTGTGTCTGGCGGACCATCTGGAGGAGCTGATCGATGCCGGAGTGCGGTCGTTCAAGATCGAGGGGCGGCTGAAGGACCGCGCATACGTCACCAACGTCGTTGGCCACTATCGCCAGCAGCTCGACCAGTTGCTCGCACGCCGTGGGCTCGCCCGGAGCTCATCTGGCGAGAGCCGCGTCGGCTTTGATCCCGATCCGGTCAAGACCTTCAACCGCGGATACACGACGTACTTCTTGCACGGACGGGAGCAGGCGGTCGGCTCGATCGACTCACCCAAGATGGTCGGCGAGCGGATTGGGCGAGTCACCTCTGCCGGCCTGCAGTCATTTCGTGTGGATACGAGCGCCGAACTCCACAATGGAGACGGGCTGTCATTCTTTGACCGGTCCAATGTGCTCACAGGGACCGTCGTCGTCTCTGTGGACGGCGCCGACGTCTACCCCGACCAGATGGCAGGTATCCACGAAGGGCTGACCATCTACCGCAATCACGACCATGCCTACCTGAGCACGCTCGATCGTGCCCTCATCGAGCGCAAGATCGCCGTGCAGTTTCGGCTGCACGAGACGGAGCAGGGATTCGCCCTTGCTGCAGTCGACGAGGACGGCAACGAGGCGACGGCCCGCTTATCCTGGGACAAGGTGGGTGCCCGCAACCCAGAGACGATGCTGAACAGCATCGACCGGCAGCTACGCAAGACGGGCGACACCATCTTTGACTGCACAGACGTAACGCTGGACTGGGGCCGCATCTACTTTCTGCCCCTTTCGGCGCTCAACCAGCTCCGCCGAGACGCGCTGGCCCACCTGCTCGTGGCACGCGAGGAGAACAGGCCGGTCGGCCGACACGTTCTGCCCCGGAACAATGTGCCCTATCCGGAGAAGCGCCTCACCTATCTCGGGAATACCCTCAACCAGCAGGCGGTCGCATTCTATCGTCGCCACGGGGTGCAAGAGATCGAGCCTGCCGCCGAGACTGGGCTCGACATGTCCGGCCGGCAGGTGATGCGCACGCGCTACTGCATCAAGCACCAGTTGGGGCTCTGCCCTCGCTCTGGCGCGATCGAACAGCCAGCAGAGCCCCTCTACCTGGTCGATGACGATGGGCACAGGTACCGGCTCGCCTTTGACTGTGCCGCGTGTGAGATGAGCGTCTATTACTGACCAGCCACCGTATCCCCGGACACGAGCTGCACCACCACGGCGCGCCCCAGCGAACGGGCGAGCAGCTCTCCTTTCCCTCCTCTCCCTCTATCGGAAGATGTGGGGCCTGTACCCCGCTGGAAAAGGCGCGGGCCGTTCTACGCGGCTCTCGGGGCAGATGTAATCTCCCTCGCGTGACGCATCGTGTATGCTGTGCATAACGTCGTGCACGTGGTACATCAGGTCGCCGCTTGCCCGTGGCGCTCGCCCGTCACGGATGGCATAGGCCATGTCCGCGATCCCGAGCCCCCGATTGCGGTCGCCGTAATAGTGCGTCAGCGCGACCTCCTGCCGCTCGCCGCCGCGACGCTGAATGTATACCGGCCCACCAAACATGTTGGGGTCGTTGCACGTCAAGATGCCCTCTGTGCCATAGACCTCGAGCCGTGGGTTGTAGCCGAACACCTCGCACGTGGTAGTCACGACGCCGACTGCGCCGGAGTAGAAATCGAGCACGCCTGACACGTTAGTCGGCGTATCGACGCTGTAGCTCTGGGAAAAGTCGGGCGCCTGCGGGTCTGGGTTCGTCTTGGTCGCGAACGGTAGTTGCGCACTCCCACTGACGCGCTTCACCGGCCCCAGCAGGGCTACCAGTGCGGTGACGTAATAGGGCCCCATATCGAACATCGGGCCGACCCCACGCTTGTGATAGCGCTCGACATTCACGCCCATCGCGATCAGGGCCTGTGCCGTGATCGGCGTGCCCACCCAACCATCGTCGATCAGCTTCCGGCAGGTCTGCAGGCCCGCGCCGAGAAAGGTGTCCGGCGCGCCCCCGATCAGCAGCCCCTTTTCTGCCGCCGTATCTATCAACCGCTTGCCCTCTTCCCGTGTGACCGCAAGGGGCTTTTCCGTGTACACGTGCTTGTCGGCGTCCAGCGCCGCCATCGTGACCTCATAATGTGCCGCGGGCACCGTCAGATTGACGACCAGCTCCACCTGCGGGTCGGCCAACAGCTCGTCGACCGGGCAGACGCGGTCTAGCCCAAACTCCTGCGCGCGCTGCTCCGCGTGCGCCGGCACGAGGTCCGCGCACGCGACAACCTGGAGACAGAACGAGAATCGCTGCACCAGGTTCTCCAGGTACTGTCCACTGATCCGTCCACACCCGATGATCCCGACACCGACCTTGTCCTTCACGCTTCATCCTCCCTGGCTGTGATCCCATCCCGGCAGGCACCGGCGAGGCGGCGCCTGGCTCGCTACGATGTGACTGCATTATAGTGCCAAGCAGACATCCTGTCGAATGGGCGATCGAGCGATTGCGTCGAGCCAGCCATCGATGGTATAATGCAGCAGACGACGTCTCTGCACGCCCGACGCGTCTGCACGATAAGGTACGGGCGTTCAGATAGCGTGCTGGTGGGTACGCTAGTACTGACAACGAGAAGTAGAGAGCGAACTGGAATGCCGACGAATCTCCCTCCCGACTATTTCACGGTCGAGAAGCAGTTCCGCGAGGCCGAGTCACCCGAGGAAAAGATTGCGTGCCTGGAAGAGATGCTTGCCATCGTTCCCAAGCACAAGGGGACAGACCATCTCCGAGCGGACCTGCGCCGGCGCCTGTCCAAGCTCAAGGCAGCGGCAGAGATCCACAAAAAGGCCGGCAGGCAGGGCTCTGCCTATCATATCGACCGCGAGGGGGCCGGGCAGGTCGTGCTGACCGGCGTTACCAACGTGGGCAAGTCGGCATTGGTGGCAGCACTGACCAATGCCACCCCGGAAGTCGCCGAGTACCCGTTCACGACTTGGACTCCGACGCCGGGCATGATGTCGATCGAGGACATCCAGGTGCAGCTCATCGACGCTCCGGCGCTGAACCCGGACTTTGTCGAGCCGGAGTACATGAACCTCATCCGCAGGGCAGACCTGGTGCTGCTGGTCGTGGACCTGCAGGGATATCCCCTCCAAGAGGTGGAGGATGCGCTGTCCCTCCTCGAGGCGCAGCGCATCATGCCCTTACATCGCCGCGACGGATACGATGGCGAGGCGCGCATGACCTTTGTCCCGGTGCAGCTCGTCGCCAACAAGTGCGACGACGAGGATCTGGACGGCGATTTCGAGGTTCTGTGCGAGCTAGTCGGTGACGAGTGGGCACCGATCCCGGTCTCGGCTGTGACCGGCTATCACGTCGACGAATTCAAGCAGCGCATCTTTGAGGCACTTGACATCGTCCGCGTCTACTCCAAGCCGCCCGGCGAAGCGCCCGATCTCAGCGCCCCCTTTGTGATACGCAAGGGGGCCACCGTGTACGAGTTGGCCGGCAAGATACACAAGGACTTTTTGGATCAGCTCAAGGCGGCGCGGGTCTGGGGCAGCGCGACGCATGACGGGCAGATGGTCGGCCGCGACCACGTGCTGCAGGATGGCGACATCGTCGAGCTTCGTATGTAAGGCTCGTGCTACACATCTTTAAGCTAGAGCTCTGCTGAAAGGGCATCCGAAAGGGGTAGACAATGCGCGCACTGAGCAAGGTAGCACCAGAGTGGTGGGACTATACGACGCTCAACCGCGAGATCCTCGATGACGCGGCCCGGCTCACCGCAGAGGATCTCCTCGACCTTGCTCGCCCAGGTTTCGAGGTCCGCTTTTACGACACGCTGGAGGACTTTTACCTGGCTGAAGCGCTCGAGTACATCACCGCCTGGCGACAGGCGACGCCCAGCGCTCCCGCTGGCATCTGCGGGCCGATCGGTCCTACCGAGCAGCTTCCACTCGTAGCCCGTCTGGTGAACGAGCTCGAGCTGGACCTGCAGCACGCGCATTTCTGGGCTATGGACGAGTGGGTTGTAGACGGGAAAGAAGTGCCACCATCCCATCCCCTCAGTTTCGAACGAGCGGATCGGGCGCTGTGTTTCGACCGCATCCGGCCTGATCTGCGCATGCCAGAGCAGAACCTTCACTTCCCAAAGGCCGAGCTGGCCAAGTACACCCACAGCTGGGAAGGCGTACGGTGCGTTTGCATGCAAGGTGGGCAGGGCGAGGTCAAGCACTGGGCCTTCAACGACCCGCTGCGCCGGGAAGGCGCCTACCGGGATGCTCCTCCTTCCCCGCAGGAATACCGTGCCCTCGGCACGCGGATCGTGGACCTCCATCCGATCACACTCATTCAGAATGCCCGTACTTCAGGCGGCGGTGTCGTCCAGAACGTGCCCGACCAGGCACTCACCGTCGGGCCAATCGAGACCTGGAAGGCGGAACGCGTATCGATCTGGCACGCTGGCACACACGACAATCCGTTCGGTATGCGCTTGACGGCACTCATGATCTCGAAAGGGATCGCCGACAGCGCCGTGCCGATGTCGCTGCTCGCCGATCACCCGCACGTGCAGTTCAACTTTTACCGGCGCGGGATCGGCACGTGCCTCGCCGAGATGCACTGAGGCTCACAACATAGCCGGACGCACGCCCTATGCCCCGTGCACCGACGAATCGCGCACCAGCACCTCCTGCCGAGGATAGGGAAGTGTGATCCCCTCGCGCTCGCACGCCGCCAGCAGGCGCTTTCGGAGGATCTGCCCTACACCCCAATGCTTGCCCGGCAGGGTCTTGACCATCACTCGCACGGTCACCGCCCAGTCGCCGAGGCTGAGCGGGCCGATCACGCTCGGCGCCTCGATCAACTGGTCTGCCACCTCCGGATCCTGCGCAAACGCTTCTGCCTCCCGTTCGAGCACCGCGAGGACGCGGTCCAGGTCTTCCTCGTACGCCACGCCCAGGTCGACCATCGCACGCGACCAGTGCCGCGTAATGTTCGACACGATGCGGATCTCGCCATTGGGAACCACGTGCAGCTTGCCCTCCACACTCCGCACGTAGGTGACACGCAGCGTAAAGTGCTCTACGCTGCCGGCAATGTCGCCCACCTGGATCACGTCGCCGATAGCGTACTGGTTCTCGATCAGGATCAGCATACCCCCGATCAGGTCCTTGATCAGGGTCTGGGCCCCCAGGCTCAGTGCCAGTCCGACGACCCCGAGGCTTGCCAGGAGCGGCGCAATGTCCACGAAGCGGCTGAGCAACATCATGACCGCGACGATCACGATGCTGGCGTTCACCACCCAAGAGACGACCTGAACGACGGTGTGCCACTGCTTCCTGCGTATCGGCGTGGCGCTCGATCCTTCGAGTGCGCGTGCCAGTCGCGTGCGTCCAAACTGCACGGCGAGAATAACCAACGCAGCGAGCACGATCACCGATCCGAGCTCCACGATCAAGCTAATCCAGCTATCCAGCACCCTCACCTCTCCCTCTGTCATCCTGATCGAGTCACAGCGCAATCGCGCTGCCAGCAGGCACACCCTCCCGGAGGGCTGCCTGCGGGTACTGTAGTATATCCACGTGCGGGTGTCAAGCGCGCCCGACCTTACGAATTGCGGATGATCAGGCCCTGTGGTCGGTGCGCACGCTGCTTATCATCGCGCTAGGTCGTTTTGACAACCGCTAGGTTGGGTGGTATGCTTGCACCCGTGGCAACCACCCCCTACACAAGGAGTCAGGCCCGTGACAACTTTCAACGCCGGCATCATTGGCTGCGGACGCCCGCGCAGAGAGGCCGGCGCAACCGGCTTCGGACAGGGCCACCTCCACGCGGCCGGGTATGAAGCGTCTCCGGAATGCACGATCGTCGCCGTCGCCGACATCAGCCAGTCCAACCTGGACGCCTTTCGCGCCGAGCACGACGTGCCGCGCGGCTACCGGGACTATCACGAGATGCTGCAGCAAGCAGACCTCGACATCGTGAGCGTCTGTACCTGGCCACACCTCCACGCCGAGATGGTGATCGACGCCGCCAGGGCAGGCGTCAAGGCCATCCATGCCGAAAAGCCCATGGCGCCTACCTGGGGTGAGGCGGTGCAGATGGCCCAGGTGTGCGAGGATCTGGGCGTTCAACTGACCTTCAACCATCAGCGGCGCTTTGGCCCGCCCTTTCGCGTGGCAAAGGAGCTGCTCGATCGGGGCGAGATCGGCCAGTTGCTGCGCGTCGAGGCATTCACCTCCAATCTGTTCGACTGGGGCACCCATTGGTTCGACATGATGTTCTACTACAATGACGAGCAGCCCGTGGATTGGGTCATCGGTCAGATCGACGCCCGTGCCGGGCGCGAGATCTTTGGCGTCCCGGTTGAGGGCCAGGGTCTCAGCTTTTTCAGGTGGCGTAACGGCGTCCTCGGGCTGTTGGTCACCGGAGCGGCAGAGTTGTACGAGCAGTTGCCCAAGGACACGAATTGTGCCAACCGCCTGCTCGGAACCACGGGCACGATCGAGGTCGGCGTACGCGATGGGCCGGAAGTGCGTGTGCGCAACCCAGGTACAGGGGGAGAATGGCGGGCCATCGCGGTCGATGGCGAGATCCACGGTGCCCAATACGTGGTCTCTGCGATCCTCGACCTAGTGGACGCGCTGCAGACAGGGCGCGAGCCCGAGCTGTCGGCGCGCAAGGCGCTGCAGGCCACAGAGCTCATCTTTGCCACGTACGAGTCGAGTCG
>CAZLMZ010000048.1:0-17290 GCA_964560475.1 uncultured Anaerolineae bacterium | reverse complement strand
AGTAAATATCAGGATTGCATAGTGAATAGTTTGGAATTTGGCTAGAGTCCTTGACGAGAGGGGAAACCGCGGAGAGAAGACAAGAACTTGAGCCCACGATCCAGCCGCCGGATCCCTCGCCGAGAGTCAGCCCTCATCGAAATCGGCTTCTTGCGCGACAGGCAGGGAAAACGAGAAACACGAGCCTTTGCCCTCGATGCTCTGGACCCAGATACGTCCTCCCTGCAGCTCGATGAGCTGCTTGGTAATATACAGGCCCAACCCGTGGCCATAGACCCGACGCCCGTCGCTCGTGTCTACTCGATAGAAGCGATCGAATACTCTGCCGAGGTGCTCCTCTGGGATCCCCACGCCCTCGTCCATCACCGAGACAATGACCTCGCTGCCGACGGGTCCCTCGACCTTGATCAGGACCCGTCCACCGTTCGGCGAATAGTTGATCGCGTTGATGACAAGGTTGCTGGCTATGATCTCTACCTTGGTGTGGTCTGCCAGCACGAATGGCAGTCGCTCAGGTAGCGTCAGAATCAGTTTATGCTGCTTGGCCGCCATCTGTGCCAGACGAACGACCCGCTTCAGGACAGGCCCTAGTGTCACAGGCTCGCAGCTCACTCGCATCTGACCTGCCTCTAGACGGGAGACACTCAGAATGTCTTCCGTCAGCCGTGTCAGACGGCGCTCGTTCGCGCGCGCAATCTGGAGCGTTCGTTGAGCTTCTTCTTGGTCCTCGGTGATGCTCGTCAACAGCTCGAGGGCTGCGCTCAGGCTCGCCAAGGGTGAGCGGAGTTCGTGAGAGATCATCGACACAAAATCCGACTTGAGTCGATCCAGCTCGCGATCGGAGGACACGTCACGAAAAACGACCACCGCACCCTCGATCTGTCCCTCTTGCGAGTGCAAGGGCGCGGTGCTGCTCGAAAGATAGACAGCATCTCCATCGCGCGTACGGACGGGCGGGTCTTCAGGGGTGGAAGAGAGCGAACGACCCTGTTCCATCGCCTCCCGGATCAGTTCGCACTGGTGATATCCACCACCCTCGGCATCCTGGAACACCTCGACGCATGACGTGCCCATCACTTCTGATTCGCGCCAGCCCATGATTCGTTCCGCTGCCGTGTTGAAACCGGTGATATGTAGGCCGCGGTCGACTGTATAGACCCCATCGGCGATACTGTGAAGGACGAGCTTGGTCTTGCGCTGCTCATTCACGACCGCGTCGAACAGCCGGGCATTCTCGACCGCCACGGCAGCTCGGTCTGCCAGCGCAACGACCAGTTGCCGGTCGCTTCCGCTGAATGCTGTGGGCCGAGAACTCTCAAGGTCAATCAGCCCAAGAGTCCTGCCGGCACGGCGAATAGGGACGACCATCTGAGAACGTGTCATGCCGCTACCGGACACCCAGGAACGGCCACCGTCTACCGCCGTCGTAGCGGGTTCGAGCCCATGGCCTGCGATCCCACCTGCGATCGACTCCCAGTCAGGAGACCACCGCGGATCTGCCGGTAGTGAGGCGAGATAGCCTGCCGCGACCCACTCTGTCACACCCCTCGACCGGATCCCAACCAGGCCACCTTCAGCCGAGGTGACCCCCGTGCAATGATGCAGGACGATGCCAGCTATGCGGCGCACGTCCATCACCGCGTTAAGGTCCTGGGCAAACTGCTGCATAGTCGTCAGCTCACGCACCCGGCGGACCAACGTGCGGTGGATGTCCTCGTATAGGCTCGCATTCGCGATTGCCGTCGCCGCATGGTCAGCGAGGGACACGAGCAAGTCCAGGTCCGTCTGCGTAAAGGGCGCCGACGATATGCGGTTATCCGCTCCCAAGACGCCAATGATCCGCTGATCGATGCAGAGAGGAACGTTCACGACAGCCTTGACCAGGTACCCCGTCTTGATCTTTAGGTTGTCGCCTGCGTCGTGCTGGCTGAAGCGGATCGGCTCACCGCTTTCCACCACCTGCCCCGCGATGGTGTCCTTGACCCGAAGACGAAACTCGCTGGCAAATCCCTCCCCCATGTTCAGCGCTGAGCGCATATAGAGCTCGTCCGAACGCTCATCGAGGAGAAGCAGATAGCCCTCTTCAGCCCCAGAGATCGCGACCGCAGACTCGACGATATGGTTTAGCACACTCTGCACGCTCGATCCATACAGTGTGCTCAACTTCTTGACCTGGCGTTCCAGCTCACTCTGGCGGCGCTCCTGATCATCTTGCTGGCGCTTCTCTGCCAGCACGCGCCGGACCACAGACAGCATCTCGGAAGCGTCAAAAGGCTTGGTCAAGTAATCCTTGACTCCCAGACGGAATGCTTCGGCGATATCCTCCTGCGATCCGTAGGCGGTCGTAAAGATCACCGGCAGCTCGACCTGCTTGTCGCGAAGGGCACGAAGCACGTCCAGACCAGACATCCGGGGAAGGCGGAAATCGAGGATCATCAGGTCCGGGCGTTCGCCAAGCGCCATGTCCAGGCCTTGAGCGCCGTCGTGCGCGATCAGCGGAACGTAGCCGTGCGGACGAAAAAGATATTCGTCGCAGAACGCCGCTGCTTCCGGCTTGTCGTCAACGATCAGGATCTTTTCTCCGGCCATCGGTGCGCTCTACCCATCCCGTCCGACGCTCTGGTCAGTGACAAAGTAGTAGCCTACTTTCCAGCGCGTCCGGATATAGTGTGGTCTGCTGGGATCGGCCTCTATCTTTTGGCGGAGATAGCGGACATAAACGCTGAGGTACTTGGCCTCATCCTCATACTCGGGTCCCCACACATTGACGAGCAACTCCCGGTGTGGAATGATCCGCCCGCGTCGGCTGACCAGATACATGAGCAGTTTTGACTCGGTCGGTGTCAGCTCTACGGTCTTGCCATCCCGCCTGACCGTCCGCATTCTCAGATTGACATAGAGGTTCCCATCATCGTATGTATCTGGTTGCACCGTTGGAAGGCTCTGGCCGTTCCTCCTGAGGATGCTGTAGATGCGTGCCTTGAGCTCGTCAAAGCTGCACGGCTTGGAGATATAGTCATCCGCTCCCAGAGAGAGTCCTCTGATCGCGTCCTTCCCACTTGACTTGGCCGTCAGCATGATAATCGGCGTATCGCATACCTGGCGAAGACGCTGGCACGTGGTCCATCCGTCCATCTCTGCCATCATGATGTCCAGGATGATCGCATCGGGGCGGATATCGTAGGCCTTCCGCAGCCCCTCCTTGCCGCTCTCAGCAGTTGTGACGGTAAAGCCTTCCCGCTCCAACCCCATCTTGAGTAGCGTGAGGAGCCCAACGTCGTCGTCGATCACGAGTATCTTGTTGGCCATGTGCAGGGATCCTTCCCTAGTCGAGGGGGGCTCTACCTTCGCCCCAAGGCGAGCCCACCAAGACAACATCGAGTTCGAGGCGTCGACCATCGTGTAGCATCGGAGGATGACTGCTTCCCTCCTCATCTTGCCACACAGCCCTCTATTCCAAGATATCCCATCCCGCGTGATTTGTCAAACGCATCGAGGCTGCAGGGAGGCCGCGCGGCCTGATTGACTAGGGCAAGAACGCTGTTGTATAATAGCTCAAAGGAACAGGGGAAGAGACTATGATGGATGAAATCAGGCGCAGACTGGATTGGTCCTCGCTGAGCCGGGTCGAGCGGCTGGCTCTCGTCAGCAGCCTGTCGATCTGGCTCGGCGTTATGGTTGTTGGGGCGGGCCTCGTGCTGGCGATCCGTGACTATCACTTCGACCGGCAGGCTGCTGCACAGGCCGCCGCAATCGCCGCAGCCAACGCAACGCGCTACGAGCCCACCAGCACCACCCTCTCGGGCCGACCAACCACAACGCAGACTGCCACCTCGGTCCCGCCGACCGCTACCTCGACGCCCGTTCGCTATGCGGTTGGCTGGGCCACCGCGACGGCAACAACCACGCCGTGGGCGACGGCAACACCCGACGTAGACGCGTGGCCTGTCCTTCGACCGAGAGCGAGCGCGACACCGGCCGACGACAGGCCGCCGCTGCGGCTTCCGCCCCTCCACCCGACACCCACCCCGACACCCGTCTCGGGACCACCGGACCGCCTCATTATCCCGTCGATCGATCTCGACGCGTCGGTCGTGCCGATCGGCTGGTACGTGGTCGAGCAGGGAGGGCAGAGCCAGATCGTCTGGCAAGTTGCCGACAATGCAGTTAGCTGGCACAAGACCTCGGCCTACCCAGGCCAGGGAGGGAACGTCGTCCTCAATGGGCACCACAACATCAAGGGGGAGGTATTCCGCTACCTGGTCGACGTGGAGGTCGGTGACCGCGTGCTGGTCTATGTGGGGGATCAGGTCTACTACTATGCGGTCGAGCAAAAGATGATCCTCAAGGAAAAGGGAGAGCCTTTGGAGGTTCGCCTGCAGAACGCCTCCTGGATCCTGCCTACTGACGACGAGCGCCTGACTATGGTGACCTGCTGGCCCTACACGAATAACACACATCGCCTGGTCGTGGTGGCCTTGCCAGTGCCGCCACCGCCAACGGAAGGACTTATCGAGTAATGATACGTCATCTCGCACGTGCCATTTCCCAGACCCGTCGCAACCACGCCGTCGAACATGCGACTATACACCTGCTCAATCGTCGCTTCCCGACCTTGCACCTCGTCGGTTGGAGCGGTCCATTTGGCTTCTATATCCACGGGCACGTCTCCACCGATGTTGTCCAGAGCGCAGTTCAGGAAGCACTGGCCCGCCTGCGCCGCGGGGAGAGCTATCTCGCTGTCCACCCACGCTGCGGCACGAACATCGTCACTGCGGGCACGCTGGCCGGGCTCGTCTCCTTCCTGGCCATGCTGCCTGGAAGCGACCGGGACCGTCGCACCAGGCTGCCCCTGGTCGTGCTACTCTCTACGCTCGCCCTGCTCTTTGCCCAACCGCTGGGAACAGCGGTGCAGCAGTGGGTCACGACCGATCCTCACCTGCTCGGCAGCGTCGAGGCCCGAATCAGCTACGGCCAGTCTGGTCAGACGCCCGTCCACCGCGTCGAGCTCGTGAGCACAGAGGCCTAGGCCGTGTTCTATGTACTCCACGGGGACGATATCTATACCCGGACCGAGGAACTGGACCGGCTTCGCGACCGGATGGACGATACCGGGATGGCCGAGCTCAACACGACCCTCCTGGACGGGCGGACCGTCACCTGGGAAGAGCTGCGCCAGCACTGTGACAGCCTGCCGTTCCTGTCCGATCGGCGCCTGATCATCGTCAGCGGGCTGCTCACACGGCTGGCACAGCGAGGTGCAGGTGTCACAGACCAGCAGTTCCTCGAACGCCTGATCGAGCACCTTCCTCACCTCCCGCCGACGACGCGGCTCGTCTTTGTCGAGGACCGCCCATTGCCCGATCGGCATCCGGTACTGGCACTCGCCCGCTCACAGGAGGACGGCTACGAACGCGCGTTTGCCCAGCCGTCCGAACACGCACTGACTCGCTGGGTCTACCAGCGAGTCAGTCAGGAAGGCGGGCAGATCGAGTCCCAGGCTGTGCACGCACTGTGCACCTTTGTTGGTGATGACCTGTACAAGCTTCACCACGAAGTACAGAAACTCGTGGCCTACACGGACGGCCAGCGCGCGATCACGGAGGACGACGTACACACACTGACCCCACAAGCGCGCCAGGGAAACATCTTTGACCTCGTCGACGCCCTCGGACAGCGCAACGGCTCTCTGGCAGCGAGCACCTACCACGACCTGCTCGCGATGGGCGAGCATCCTCTGGGCATCCTCGGCATGATCACGCGCCAGTTCCGGCTCATGATCCAGGTCAAGGAGCTCTCTCCCCAGTTTCCAGCGGTCAGTGCCCTTGCACACGCGCTGCACCAGAGCCCATACCCGATCCGCAAGATCCTCGCCCAGAGTCACAACTACTCTATGAAACAGCTACACACGATCTATCACAAGCTGCTCGAAGTCGATGTGGCGATCAAGACCGGCCAGACCGAAGCTACCCTCGCCCTCGATACGCTCATCGGCGGCCTCAGCGGGCAGCCGTAAGCGAGGCCTGCAGCTACTCCTCGTACCAGCGGTTGCCGTCGCGTTCTGTCCTCAGCGGCTCCAGCTCGTCGTCATCGTAACCCATGACCCGAAAGTGGCGCCGGTCCGTTGGCGGAGCAAGCTGTGCCTGATAGTTGCCCATGTACTCAGGCAGCGTCTGCGGAGCGCTGCCGGGCGCAACGACAATCACCGGCGGGCCGTCACGACGGCGATCCTGGTAGTACGTCTCATCGTCGTCTTCCTCTTTGCGACGACGCGTCACCACGATCAGCAGCAGTGCCGTGGGGATACTCGCTGCTACACCGGCCACCACACCCACGAGCACCGCGATCGCATCGCTGCTCAGCCGCGTGCCGACCACGACCGCCAACGTGACAGCAAACGCTACAGCCACGAGGGCGGCGATTCGCTTCACGTCCACCTGACTGCCCTGGTCATAGGTCGTGTACGTTCGCCCGCCCCTACGTCGCCGCATGCTGCCCTACCTTGTCCAGGAACGACACTTGCTGTGCCATCTCACCCAACCGGCGTGTCATCCCCAGGAAACGCTCTCCCCACCCTGGCTCTCTCCGGTGCCCTCCCGACAACGTGGTGACAAGCCGTCTCACCTCGCCGGTACTGATGTACGGGCCCTGCACCCGCAACTGCTCGCCACGCGCAATCAGGATAAAGTCGCCCTGGCCCATGAGCAACTGTGCGCCAGTGCGCGGCAGTCCGGAGGCAACCTTGGCGTCCTCCGCCGAGGCGACGCTGCCTACGATACGCACGGGGAAATTGCTCTTGACCAAGCTGCCGACCACGCGCGCCGTGGGATGCTGCGTGCAGGCGACGAGGTGAATGCCGGCCTCCCTGCCCCGCTGTGCCAGACGCGTCAGCGGCCTCTCGATCGAGCGCCTGCCAGCCATCACCAGGTCGGCCAGCTCGTCGATGAACACCACGATCCGCGGCTCACTGCACGCGCACCGGTCACGTCGCTCCATCTCTTCCACCAGGCGTCCCATTAGCAGCGCAGCACGGCTGGTGCTGTCGATCAGCGGCGTCAGCAAGTGCGGCAGCCCGGACAGCGGAGCAAAGCCACGCCGCTTGGGATCGATCAGCACCATCTGCACGCTGCGAGGGGGATTGAGCATCGCTAGGGAGAGCGCGATCGTCCGCGCCAGCATGGTCTTGCCACTGCCAGTATTCCCCGCGATCAGCACATGAGCCACGTCTGGGCTCGGGAATCGGATCAGAACAGGCACGGCATCTTCGTCCAGGCCTACCAATGCCGTGACGGGTGGCGTCCGCTCGATCTGCCCACAGACCCGCAGGAACGGAATGCGCTGCGGGTCCGCCCTTGGCACCTCGACCTGTAGCCGTCCCTGCCTGCGCAGCACCCGGCACGCCGGCGCCTCGAGCGCCAGCGCCAACTCTTCGGTGAGATCGTGCACGCGCCGCAGGCGCGTGCCCTTGCCCAGAAGCAGGTCGAACCGCACAAAGCGCGGCGTCACCGTCCCGCCAGCGACGCGGCTCCTCACCTTGTGAGAGGCCAGCGTCGCCTCGATCCGGTCTGCCAGATACTCGAGATGTATCTGCCTGTCCATCTCTGCTCCCTCCGTGAATTAGAACATGTGTTCTACTATCGAGCGAAAAGGGAGCCGGGCGTAGAACGGCCCGGCAAACAGCGTGGAAAGCGGCGATCGGCTAGTTGAGTTTGCGGATGACCATCACGACCTTGCCTTGCACCTCGACGTTCCTCGCTGGTACGTAGATTGGCTCCATGTCAGGGTTCGCGGGCTGAAGCCGTACCCGGTCCCCCTCTAGGTAGAAGCGCTTGAGCGTGGTCTCGTTGTCATCTCGCAGACGAGCAGCAACCATGTCTCCATTGTCCGCGTGGTTCTGGTGCTTCATCACCACAATGTCCCCGTCGTTGATCAGGGCATCGATCATAGACCGGCCACGCACCTCGAGGGCATAGATGCCGTCGGTATCTTCCAGCATCCCTGTCGCTACCTCGACCGCATCATCACCAAAGATCCGAAAGTCCGTGATCTCGTCCGGGACGGGGATCGGCTCGCCCGCCGCAATACGGCCCAACAGTGGAATGCGCACGACGTTTGGGACCGAGGACGACGTCTCCTCATCTTCCACGATGCGCAGGCCGCGCGATACATTACGGTCCCGCTCGATCAGGCCCTTTTTCTCGAGCGCGTTCAGGTTATAGTTTACGACCGAGGTCGATGAAATGTCCACCGCCTCGCCGATCTCGCGAATAGTGGGTGGGAACTGGTGCTCGCCGACAAAAATCCGTATGAAGTCGAGCATCCGCTCCTGTCGTCGCGATAGGGCCATGGCGATACTCCTCTCTTCGAACGTCTGTTCAGGTTACGTACATTATACCACGAACATACGTTCTAGTCAAGCCCCAATTCGCACAAGCGTTCTGATCGCGTCGTCGACGACGGGGAGCACTGCGAGGCCGGTCAGTACGTCCGCGGCGTGTCGTACCCTACCGTTGTGGCAAACGAAAAGAGACGAGCTGTGTGCTCGTCTCTTTGTGCGAAGCGCGACCTTAGCTGGTCTTGTAGCAGGTCCCGTTCCGATGGTAAGGGACGTTCTTCCGCTTTCGCGTTCGCCCGTCCTCGAACTCGACCATGCGTACCATGAGCAGGTCGCCCTGCGGGATTGGCTTCCCACACGCTTCACAGATATACCCGCTCGACCGAGAACGGTTCGCTTCTCTGGTGGCGGCATCAGCGCCCATCTTGCTTGCACGTGCCATTGCTGTATCCTCCGTACGACTCGAGTCGATGATAGCGATGCTTGCAGTCCGCTGGAGCGGACAGAAGACCATTATACTTGAAACACACCGCACTGTCAACCGCGATCGCGTCGGCTTTGTCCAGCCACTTGAGTTTGGCAGCAAAAACCAGTATAATGGGGCCAGAGCAAGCACGATGCAGAAAAGAGACGATGACACCGAATAGACCGAGGACCAACGCCCAGTGGCTGGCCGACCTCGGCGACAAGGAGACCCGCACTGTAGCCCTGTCCGATCTACGAGAGTATCTGCTGCGGGCCGTCTATCTCTACCTGGATCGACACCGAACGGACGTGTCCGACCTCGACCGCCACGAAATACGACAGTTAGCAGAGGATTTCGCTCAGGAAGCATTGCTGCAGATCCTTGCTCGTCTTGACACGTTTCGCGGCGAGGCCAAGTTCACGACGTGGGCATACCGCTTTGTGATCAATGTCGCGGCGGGGGAGCTGCGCTTGCAGCGATGGCGTACCTTGTCGCTGGAAGCGTTGGCCAATGAGCACGAGATCCGCGGCTCGATGTTCCTCGTCGATCGAGAGGCGCCGGACCTAGAGACGCGCGCCGCACAGGAGCGAATCCTGGACGTGATCCGCGAGATCATCGAGCAGGACCTCACCGAGCGCCAACGCATCGCGTTGGTCAGCATCCACTTTCGCGACGTACCGACGAGTGTGGTGGCTGAGCGCCTGGACACGACGCCCAATGCAGTCTACAAGCTGGTATACGACGCGCGCCAGAAGCTCAAGCGAGGTCTTGTCGCACGTCACTATACCGAGGCTGACATCATTGCGATCTTTGAGGAATGAGCCTGCTGTCTCGAAGGCGATGCCTCGATCGGAAAAGACGCACTCGCAAGAGCCAGAAGAACCAACCAAACCCTAACATGATTCCAACCTGACCCGTCGCTCGCTATCGTAAGAACCACCGATCCCGAAGCATCCCATCTCTAGCGATCATACCTGAGGGAAGTGCAGTGCCGATGAACTTGCGCTCGTTCCGCAATTGGATTCACCGCATCTATGCGACCAAGGACCAAGAACTGGATTGTGACCTCGTTTCCGACACCATCGCCCCATACGTAGACGCCGAAATCGCTGGTGAGAATGTCGCCCAGCGCTATCCGGCAGTCACGCATCACTTGAGCCAGTGCCCGGCATGCACAGACCTGTATCTAGCGGTGCGCGAGGCCGCGCGTGCCGAGTGGGAGGCCGAAGGGGCGGCGGCACTGATCTCCATCCAGCCAGCGGAGCGCTCTCAGACCGGAGACTAGACTCGGCGAGGGCTCGGTCTAGCAGCAGATCTGTACGGCCATCCTTCCTCTCGTTTTCGAAAGATCCTTTCGTCTCAACCCATCATACTTTCTAGTACAATCTATGGTCTAATGCGATCTTGAGGTCACTGCCGATCAAAAGGAAGGTGGTCTAGGCCGGTCCTCGATAACTTGTGTCACAAAAGAGGTATAGGACGCTCCTGGAGGCCGACCCCGCTCTGAGGTCGGCTTGTGCGTTTTAGTTGGGCCACAGACAGAGAACTCACGTGGGAGAAGAGGCGAGGTACGGAGATGGAAGCGATGAATGTAGTCTCACTGGTGCGCGAACTGCAGGATATCGATGGTTTTCGCGAGCAGTATTGGGAAGGCAGTTTTGAGGAGTACCTGGAGATCGTCGCGCACAACCCCAGGGTTGCGCGCAGCGCCTACCAGCGCCTGTACGATATGATTCTGTCCTACGGGACAGTCGAGTACACGCGCAACCGAGAGACCATCGTCCACTACAAGTTCTTTGACGATCCATTCGATAACGGGCGTGATGCGGTCTATGGTCTCGACAAGCCGCTGATGCAGTTGGTCCAGATCTTTGAGTCGGCAGCGCGCCGCTATGGGACGGAGAAACGCGTTCTCCTCTTGCACGGTCCCGTCGGCAGCTCCAAGAGCACGATCGTTCGCCTGCTCAAGAAAGGGCTCGAGGCATACAGCCGCACCGACGATGGCGCACTCTATGCCCTAAGCTGGGTAGACATCCCGGACGAGGAGCGGCTCGACTGCCCGATGCACGAAGACCCACTGCAGTTGATCCCGCTCGAGTTCCGCAGCACAGTGGTGGCAGAGCTGAACGAGGGCCATCCGCCCAAGGACCACGTTAGGGTCGAGGGCGAGCTCTGCCCTGCCTGCCGGTTCGTCTACCGTCGCCTCATGGAGCAGTACCAGGGCGACTGGACCCAGGTGGTAGACCACGTGCGCGTGCGCAGGCTGCTGCTCTCGGAAAAGGACCGGGTCGGCATCGGCACGTTCCAGCCCAAGGACGAAAAGAACCAGGACTCGACCGAGCTGACCGGCGACATCAACTATCGCAAGATCGCCGAGTATGGCTCCGACAGTGATCCGCGCGCCTTTAACTTTGACGGCGAGCTCAATATCGCCAATCGCGGCCTGGTCGAGTTCATCGAGATATTAAAGCTCGACGTGGCGTTCCTCTATGACCTGCTAACCGCGTCACAGGAACACAAGATCAAGCCAAAAAAGTTCGCCCAGACCGACATCGATGAGGTGATCGTCGGCCATACCAACGAGCCCGAGTACCGCAAGCTGCTCAACAACGAGTACATGGAGGCGCTGCGCGACCGGACGGTCAAGATCGACGTCCCCTATGTCACACGTTACAGCGACGAGATTCGCATCTACAAGCGGGACTTTCAGAACGAGCACGTGATCGGGCAGCATATCGCGCCACACACCATCGAGATGGCTGCGCTGTGGGCCGTGCTGACACGCCTGAGGGAGCCCAAGCGTGCCGGGCTGACGCTCCTGCAAAAGCTCAAGCTGTACGATGGCAAGAGCATCCCCGGCTTTACCGAGGACAGCGTGCGCGAGCTGCAGGATGAGGCCGAACGGGAGGGAATGGAGGGCGTCTCCCCACGCTACATCCAGGACAAGATCTCTAACGCCCTGGTCGGCGATGCCATCGACGGATGTCTGAACCCGTTCATCGTCATGCGCGAGCTCGAGCTGGGCCTCAAGCACCACTCGCTGATCACGAGCGAGGAACAGCGAGCACGTTACCGTGAGCTCCTGGCCGTCGTGCGTGAAGAGTATGACGAGATCGTCAAGACCGAGGTCCAGCGCGCGATCACGGCCGACGAGGCTGCGATCAGCCGCCTGGCTGCGAACTATATCGACAATCTCAAGGCCTATACACAGCACGAAAGGGTGCGCAACCGCTACACTGGCGAGGATGAAGAGCCCGACGAGCGGCTGATGCGCTCGATCGAGGAAAAGATCGGTATCACCGAAAGCCGCAAAGATGACTTTCGGCGGGAGATCATGAATTACATCGCCGCGCTATCGCTCGACGGCGGCGTCTTTCGCTGGGACTCGAACGAGCGCCTGCGCAAGGCCCTAGAGCTCAAGCTCTTTGAGGATCAGAAGGACACGATCAAGCTAACGACTCTGGTCTCCAGCGTGATCGACCAGGAGACACAGGAAAAGATCGACGTCGTCAAGGCGCGACTCATTGATCACTATGGGTACTGCGACATCTGTGCGACCGATGTGCTCAACTATGTCGCCAGCATCTTTGCGCGAGGCGACGCCAAGGGAGAGTAGGAGAGCCGGCATGAGCACACGAATCGACCAGGATCTGGGACGTTTTCGCGAGATCGTGCGTGGCCGCGTGCGCAAGAACCTGCACAAGTACATGAGCAGCGGCGAGCTGATCGGGCGCCAGGGGCACGATCTAGTGAGTATCCCGATACCGCAGATCCAGATTCCCCAGTTCCGGTTTGGCCGCCAGCAGTCCGGTGGGGTAGGCCAGGGCGATGGCGAGCCCGGCACGCCCATCGGCTACGACCCGGACTCACCGGGTGAAGGGGACGAGGCGGGCAACATGCCCGGCAGACATATCCTCGAAGTCGAGGTGTCGCTCGAAGAGCTGGCCCGTATGCTGGGGGAAGAACTCGAGCTGCCCAATATCGAGCCCAAGGGCAAAGAGAATATCGAGAGCAAAGTAGACCGCTACACCGGCATCCGCCGCGTTGGGCCCGAGAGCCTGCGCCACTTTAAGCGCACTTACCGGGAGGCACTCAAGCGCCAGATCGCGCTGGGGGTCTATACCCACGAGCATCCGGTCGTGATCCCGGTGCGCGAGGACAAGCGCTACCGCTCGTGGAACAGCCGCTACGAGCCCGAAAGTAACGCCGCGATCATCTATATGATGGACGTGTCTGGCTCGATGCACCGAGGCAAAAAAGAGATCGTCCGCTTGACCGCCTTCTGGATCGACATGTGGCTCCGCTCCCAGTACCAGAAGGTCGTGGTGCGCTACATCATCCACGACCAGGAAGCACGCGAGGTGGATCGGCATGCCTTCTACTACACGCGCGAGAGCGGCGGTACGGCTATCTCTTCGGCCTACCGGCTCTGCCAAAAGATGATCGAGGAGGACTATAACCCGGACGACTGGAACATCTATCCTTTCCACTTTACGGACGGTGACAACTGGGAGGACGACAACGCACGGTGTGTGGAGCTGCTGGGAGAGCGGATCCTGCCCCACGTGAACCAGTTTTGCTATGGCGAAGTAAGCAGTTCGCGGGGCCGCAGCCGCTTTGCGCGAACGCTCGAACAACACAAGCTGGAGGACGGTGAGCGGCTGGTCATGACGGCGATCAAGGACAAAGATGACGTCTATGATGCGATCAAGGCCTTCTTGGGCAAGGGGCGCTGACATGCGGTGCAATGATGAACGAGGTGACCGATGGAAGCTAGCCAATTTGCCGAACTAGAGTCTGAGATCGAGGGCTATGCTCGCGAGTATGGGCTGGATTTTTTCGATACGGTCTTTGAGACGCTCGACTACCAGCAGATGAACCAGGCCGCGGCGTACGTGGGGTTCCCAAGCCGCTACCCGCACTGGCGCTTTGGCATGGAGTACTTGCGCCTGTCCAAAAGCTACGCCTATGGGCTGCATCGCATCTATGAGATGGTCACCAACAACGATCCCAGCTATGCCTACCTCCTGGTAAGCAACAGGCCGGTCGACCAAAAGATGGTCATTGCCCACGTGTTCGGGCACGTGGACTTTTTCAAGAACAATATGTGGTTTCGCCATACCAACCGCAAGATGATGGACGAGATGGCCAACCACGGCACGCGCATCCGCCGCTACGTGGACCGCTACGGCTATGAAGCTGTGGAACAGTTTCTCGACGTCTGCCTGTCGATCGACAACCTGATCGACCTGCACGCGCCGGGCATCCGCCGCCATCCGGGCCCGTACGATCGGTCGAAGGACGACGGGAACGGCTCACGTGCGTCGGCAGTGCACAAGCTGCCGAGCAAGTCCTATATGGACGGATACATCAACCCGCCCGAGTTTCTGGAAGCACAAAAGCGCAAGGCAGAAGCCAAGCGCGACCAGGAAAAGAACTTTCCGGCCCGTCCGGTTCGTGACCTGATGCTCTTTCTGCTCGAGCACGCGCCGCTCGCCGACTGGCAGCGCGACGTGCTGAGCATCGTGCGCGAGGAAGCGTACTATTTCGCACCCCAGGGCCAGACCAAGATCTTGAACGAGGGATGGGCCAGCTACTGGCACAGCACGATCATGACCGAGAAGGCGCTTCGCAAAGACGAAGTGATCGACT
This sequence comes from uncultured Anaerolineae bacterium, assembly GCA_964560475.1. Taxonomy (GTDB): domain Bacteria; phylum Chloroflexota; class Anaerolineae; order JAFGEY01; family JAFGEY01; genus BS750m-G44. The sequence continues at coordinate 2,837 of CAZLMZ010000048.1, read as the reverse complement.
ATGCGGAGCATCACGCCGGTACGATGGCAACCTCGCCGGGCCGACTCAACCCCTACAAGTTGGGGCTGGAGCTGCTGCGTGACATCGAGGAGCGATGGGACAAGGGCTGTTTTGGCAAAGAGTGGGAAGAGTGCGACGACCGGCAGGCGCGCCGGAACTGGGACCGGCAGTTAGGGCTAGGCCGCAAGAAGCTGTTCGAGGTACGGCGCATGCACAACGACGTCGGCTTTATCGACACCTTCCTGACCGCCGACTTTGCGCGACACCACAAGCTCTTTAGCTACAAGTATGACCCGGAGACCAAGCAGTACGTGATCGACAGCCGCGAGTTCGAGGAGATCAAGCGCCAGCTCTTGTTCAGCCTGACCAACTTTGGGCAGCCGATCGTCGTCATACAGGACGCCAACTATGGTAACCGCGGCGAGCTCCTTCTGCGCCACCGTCACGAAGGCATCGATCTAAAGCTGGACTGGGCGATGGACACGCTAGAGAACCTGCACAGGCTGTGGAACCGCCCCGTGCATCTAGAGACCGTCGTGGAGGCAAAGCGCTACCTGCTCAGCTTTGACGGCGAGGAGCACTCTAGCATCAAGATCGAGGCGGCGTAAGGCACACGATCACAGAGCGGCGCTCCAGTGGGAGTGCCGCTCTGTGATCGTGGGGTACAAGGTCACGCCAGCGAATGTGCCCCTTACCTGGGCCAGCGCGCCTCCGGCGGGGGCATCTCTGGGTACGGCGCATGCGGCTCAGCCTGGTACCAGTAGCCAACCGAGGCAATATCATCGGTCAGCGGTTCGTATTTGCGGTTGGGCCACCACCCAAGCGCCTGGATCGTCACCCGTAGTTCCTGTTGGAAGCGGATCGGGTCCATGATGTGCCAACGATACAGGCCATGCTTGGGCACCTCGCCAGGTTCTTTGCGGTAGAGCGGATAGCCCAGGTACGCTGTCGAGTAGGGTTCGCCGCCAAAGCCCCATGCTCCTCCGAAATAGTCTTCCGTCCCTGTACCGCAGACGGTGGGGAACTCTCGATCGGCGTCAATGTAGAACTTGACCTCACCCTCGCCCCACCAGCCGTTCGACAACTGCTCCCAGGCGAGGTACGTCCCCACATAGTGTCCTTTACCTCGAATGCCCTCTAGAATCGTATGCTCCGGCTCGTGCCGCGTGGTCATGGACCGGCGCCACTGCGCGTGCAGGTACGCGGCCTTCTCTGGCACTTCCGTCAGCGCGTAGGTGATCTGATAGAAAAAGCCTGTGATCGGTTCCCAGCGCTGGTTCTCGATCGTGATCCGCGCCCGCTTGCGAAAGGGCATCGGCCAGTAGCTGTTGAACCCGCCAGAGGGGTTGACCGCGATCGGGATCGAGGTCACGTTGCAGCGGAGGCCGTGCCCATTGCAGAACAAATCGCCCAGCGGCGCCTCGATGGACGGCGTGTCTTCCCCATCCCAGTAGAAGCGGATCAGGGTGTCACGGTACGCCTCGCGACGCACGGTGATCCAGATGTGCTGGACCACGCCCGGGCCCTCGATATCGGCCAGGGTGGTCGTCGCTCCCGGCTCCAGCGTGATGCAAGGCCGGATCTTCCAGCCCTGTCCCAGCATCGAGCCGGCGCTCGACGCATCCGGCTCAGCGCGGGCGCCGCCCGCTCGCGCGCCATCAGGATTCTCCGCCGAGATCGAGCGCGTCTCGGCCTCGGAAAGGATGGGGATCGTCCCCAAGCCAAAGCTCATCCCACCATACATCACCTGCACTCCTTTCACCACCTGTCGGATAAACTGGCCCCATTGTACCCCAGATGATCGCGAGAGCCAAAGCATCGCCTGGCACAGCGGCCATACCCCGGCGGGCTCCCCCAGGTCACAAATCGGTAACAAGGCTCCTAAAAATCCCCTAAATCAACGTCACATGACGTCGTTTCCCGTTGACTTTCACATATCTTTGTGGTACGATGGTAGCTGCAAGATCGGTGCGCCACTGCATATGCCTGCTGTCACAGGGCCCCAGCGGCACTGCGGCAGTCTTGATACACTCTCACTTACACAAGTCCAATAGGGGGTTTGCCGCCTGCAGCGCGTACCAAAGCGGCGACCCCTTGACCCTGATTTCAGCAGAGTCGAGGTCAGCAGGGAAGGGGGGCGGACTCGGGCGCTTTGCTTGGGCCCGTCGCTCCGTGTCTAGGGCATTGGGCATTCCCTGCATGCCTCTGGGTAGTGGCGAGCGGACCCCCGCTACGCTCAAGGAGGATCGAGATGAATCGCCGCAGAACCGGAAAGAGCATCATTTCCCGGAACAGGAACCTCTCCCATTCGTCCCCGACAGAAGCGACGCAGAGGTGGACCCTTGCGCAGGGCGTCTCCGTCTCTATTGCGCTCGTGGTGCCGCTGGCGATCGTGGTACTTGTCGCCTTGCTGCTGGCACCTAACAGCCGGGTGGCTGCCCAGAGTGCGGGTGGGCCGATCACCATCGACTGCCTTCCTCCCTCGGTGGAGCTGAGCAAGGTAGCCGCGCCGTACTATCGCTACGAGCCGGGCGGCACTTTTGTATTTACCCTGACCGTGACCAACAAGTCAGAGGACTCGGTCAAGATCACCAGCCTGACCGACTCGCAGGCTGACGAGGCAGTCGACTTTGCGCAGTGCAACGCACTGATCGGCACGTACCTCAGCCCAGGCCAATCGGCATCCTGTGCCTACAGTGTCGTCCACACCAACGCTGGCACCTATCCCAACGAGGCCGGCGTCACCGTCAAGAACGACTATGGCGAGGCTTGCGATACGGCGTCGGCGTCTGTGAAGGTCAAGAACGTGATGCCCACCATCACCGTGGTCAAGACTG
>CAZLMZ010000047.1:0-17304 GCA_964560475.1 uncultured Anaerolineae bacterium | reverse complement strand
ACCACCGTCATCCCCGGCGTCATCCAGCCGATCAGTGAGCTGGCGATGGAGCAGAAGGCGGTCCAGCTCCTGGGCGAACTGCACGTCCGCCTGCCATCAGCCCGGCGCCCGGTTGCCACGCTCTCGGGCGGACAACGACAGTCGGTGGCAGTGTCACGGGCAGTGATGTGGGACTCCAAGGTCGTGCTGCTCGACGAACCGACGGCGGCACTGGGGGTGGAGCAGACGGCCCAGGTCAAGGACCTGATCCGGCGATTGCGCGAGCGCGGCCTAGGGATAGTGGTGATTAGCCACAACCTGGCCGACGTTTTCGACGTGTCGGACCGCATCATTGTCCTTCGTCTGGGCCGGCGGGTGGCCACGTTCGACACGCACACGACGAACCAGCAGGCAGTCGTGGCCGCGATCACCGGCGCCGTTTTCGGTGCCCTCGAGGGTGCCGGAGACGGAGATGGCAGGCAAGAGGAGGAGAGCCGCAATGGATAGTACTGAACAGGAAGCCGCGTCCGGCCAAGTGGCGACGGGCTCTTTCAGAGAGGTATGGCAGGACACGATACGACGGCTGGAACAGGGGGATGTCGGGGCGCTTCCCGTCATCCTGGCGTTGGCACTGATTGCCATCGTCTTCCAGATTGCCAACCATCACTTCTTGACGCCCATCAACCTCGCTAACCTGATGGTGCAGATCTCGGCGACAGGCACGCTGGCCGTTGGCGTGACCTTGGTCCTTTTGACCGGAGAGATCGACCTGTCGGTGGGAGCGGTCAGCGGGCTCACGGCCGGGATCATGGCGGTACTGTCCGCCAAGGTCGGTCTGCCCGGCATCGTGGCCGTGCTGGCAGGCATCGCGGCCGGGACCCTGATCGGCCTGCTACAAGGGTTTTGGTTCGCCAAGCTGCACGTGCCGTCGTTCGTGGTCACCCTGGCGGGCTATCTGGGCTGGCAGGGAGCCCTGTTGTGGGTCCTGGGCAGCACAGGGACGGTCAACCTGAACGATCCCTTGATCGTCGGGCTGGCAAACACGCGCCTGCCCGTCATCGTCGGTTGGGCCCTTGCTGTCGTCTTTGTCGTTGCCTATGCCTTCAGCCAGCTCCGAGAGCGACAGCAGCGCGCCCAAGCCGGCATGGAGGCCCGCCCCGTCTCCGTCGTACTGGTCCAGATTGGCGTCGTGGCCGTGGCGCTGTTGGGTGCGACCTATGTGCTGAATATCAACCGCAATGCCAACCCAAGGGGGGTCCCCATACAGGGCGTACCCTCTGCCGTGCTCTTTCTTCTCGGTTTCGTCGTGCTGTTCGACTGGATCACGCGCCGCACGCGCTTTGGCCGGCACGTGTTTGCCGTAGGCGGCAGCGTCGAGGCAGCGCGTCGGGCCGGCATCGGCGTCGACCGCATCCGCATGGCCGTCTTTGCTCTGTGCTCGACCCTGGCAGCGGCTGGCGGCATCCTGGCCGGATCGCGGTTGCTGGCAGTAAACCAGTCTTCGGGCAGCGGCGACGTCCTGCTGAACGCGATCGCAGCGGCCGTGATCGGGGGCACAAGCCTCTTTGGCGGGCGGGGCAGTACCTGGTCGGCGTTACTGGGTGCGCTGGTCATTGGCTCCATTGCCAACGGCATGGACCTGCTCGCCTTTGCCTCGTCCATCAAGTTCATGGTAACCGGGGCCGTCTTGCTGCTGGCGGTCACCCTCGACGCGTACACACGTTCCCGGCGCCAACTTTCCGGGCGGTCGTGAGGGTGCAGACACGGCGTCCGCTTCCGCTGGGGAACGCAGTCAAAGGTCGCGGCTCGTCGGTAAGCCATACGCTGCCAAAGCCCTCCGTCGATAGGCCCCGTGCTCATGCAGGGCCTCTGGGATGCAAGAGAGGCCCTGCTCGGTGCGCTGTTCCTCACAGTAACTTCTCAGTATCCATCATCGTTTTCGACTTGGGCAATGCCGGGCATCCGTCCACGGCCCATCACGGGTTCGGGCGTGGGGTGAAAGCCCGCGTCCGCCGTTACCATCGAGGTGCCGGTGACACGCCGGTCCTCACCTCCTCCAGATAGAACTCCTGTAGTCGCGAATACGGACTGGCATCGTCGGTGAACCATGAGCCGGCGAGGCCCAAGCCGCGAATCGGCGCCCTTGGCAGTGAGACTTACGTCACAGACGGCGCCCCTCGCGTGTGGTAAGATATGCATGGTAGTAACCGTCAGAACCGTGGGCGAGGAGAGTGTCACGTCCGCACGGGTGAGTGTTCGCTGTCTAGACTGCGTGGCACGGGTGATGTCATTACTGGATCTGGCGGAGAGGAAGCGAGGCAATGAGTAGGGAAAAGCAGACGATCAGCCTTCCCGTGGAGGGAATGACGTGTGCGTCGTGCGTGAGCCACGTGCAGAAGGCATTACAGAGCGTATCAGGGGTCGACGAGGCTGCGGTGAACCTGGCAACAGAGCAGGCCACGGTCCAGTTTGACCCTGAACTGGTCCGCCTGGGTACGCTGAAGCAGGTGGTGCACGATGCGGGGTACGAGGTCTCGAGCGAGGCCAAGACACTGTCGATCGGCGGCATGACGTGTGCAAGCTGCGTCGCGCACGTAGAGCATGCGCTCTCTGGCGTGCCGGGCGTGCTCGAAGCGAGCGTAAACCTGGCCACCGAGAAGGCCACTGTGGCGTACGTGCCTGGTACGGTGCAGTTGGGCGACCTGGAGCGGGCTGTGAAAGACGCTGGTTACGAGGTGCTCGCTGAGGAAGGCGAGGCCCAGGCGGACGCAAGCTCGAGGGAAGAGCGACAGATGCGAGCAGCGCGCTGGCGCATGCTGCTCGCATGGGCGTTCACGGTACCGATTGTGCTGTGGATGCTGCCCGAGATGGTGGCTGGCATCGCGTGGCCCAACGAGATCATCTTCCGGTTAGGCATGCTGCTCCTGTCGCTGCCCGTCCTGTTCTGGGTAGGACGCAGGACGTACGTCGCGGCCTGGAGCTCGTCGATTCACGGTGCCCCGAACATGGATGCACTAATCGCGCTAGGCACGGGCGCTTCATTCCTGACCGGCGTGCTCACCTTCTTCATGGCGGTGCCCAGCTACGCGGGCGTGGCGGCCATGATCATGACCTTCCACCTGACGGGGCGCTATGTCGAGGCGAGCGCAAAAGGACGGGCGTCACAGGCGATCCGCAAGCTGCTCGAGCTCGGCGCCAAGCACGCGCAGATCCTGGTGGACGGCGTGGAGCGCCAGGTGCCGATCCAAGAGGTCCGCGTCGGCGACGTCATGGTGGTGCGGCCTGGTGAGGCAGTGCCAACCGATGGCGTGGTCGTGGACGGCGAGAGCGCGGTCGATGAGTCGATGGCGACGGGCGAGTCGATGCCCGTCAACCGGGGACCTGGCGACGAGGTGATCGGGGCGACGATCAACCAAGATGGGCTGCTGCACGTCCGAGCCACGCGCGTCGGCAAGGACACGTTCCTGGCCCAGGTGATCCGCCTGGTAGAGCAGGCGCAGGGGACCAAGGTGCCGATCCAGGCCTTTGCCGACCGTGTGACCGCGGTATTCGTGCCGATCGTGCTGGGTATCGCAGTGTTGACTTTTGTGGCGTGGTTCGCATTTCCCGGCCAACTGCGCCCGATTGCCGAGTGGGCGAGCACATTTCTGCCGTGGGTCGACCCGAGTCTGAACACGTTCACGCTGGCATTGATCACGACCGTGTCGGTGCTCGTGATCGCCTGTCCTTGTGCGCTCGGGCTGGCGACGCCGACCGCGCTCATGGTGGGCAGCGGGATCGGGGCCGAGAATGGGATCCTGATCCGGTCTGGCGAGGCTATTCAGGCGATGCGCGATGTGCGCGTCGTCGTCTTTGACAAGACGGGCACGCTGACGCGTGGGAAGCCGGTGGTCACGGACGTCGTGCCGCGGCGTGGGGTGAGCGAGCAGGACGTGCTTCGATGGGCTGCTTCGGTGGAAGCGGGGAGCGAGCACCCGCTGGGCAAGGCGATGGTGCAGTACGCGGCCGAGCAGGAGAGCGAGCTGGGTCAACTGGGCGAGTTCGTGGCGCTCCGCGGCAAGGGTGTGCGTGGACGGGTTGCCTTTCTCCCGCAGGAACGCGGTGAGGAGGGCGAGGTGATCGTCGGCACGCGTGCCCTGCTAGCGGAGGCGGATGCGAATCCGAGTGCTATGGACGACGTCGAGGCCATCATGCGTGACCTAGAGGAGGAAGGCAAGACGGCGATGCTCGTCGCCTTGGATGGTGCGCTGCTCGGCGTGATCGCCGTCGCCGATACGCTGAAGGCGGAAGCAGTCGAGGCTGTCCGTGAGATCAAGGCGCTTGGGCTAGAGACGGCGATGATCACCGGTGACAACGAGCGCACTGCGCGTGCCATCGCACGGGAGGTCGGCATCGACCGGGTGATGGCCGAGGTGCTTCCCGAGGGAAAGCTGGATGAGGTGCGTCGACTGCAGAATGAGCTGCGGAGACAGGCCGGCAGCCGGGCGCTCGTGGCGATGGTCGGCGATGGGATCAACGATGCCCCAGCGCTCACGCAAGCGGATGTGGGCATTGCCATCGGGACGGGGACGGACATTGCGATCGAGGCGGCAGACATCACGCTCGTTCGCGGAGACCTGGGCGGCGTGATCAGCGCGATCAAGCTGTCGAGGGCGACTTTCCAGAAGGTGATGCAGGGCCTGTTTTGGGCCTTTTTCTACAACGTGGTCATGGTCCCGCTTGCCATCCTGGGGATGATGCATCCGGTGCTGGCCGAGATCGCAATGGCGAGCAGCTCGATCACGGTGGTGAGCAACGCCAACCTGCTCAGGCGGGTGGATATCAGGCCCTCGTACCGGCGGTGAGCCAGGGCGCTCAGGGGCAGGGACGCACCGCAAATAGGAGTTCGCAGGCGGGCAAGTAGCCGGGCCCGAGCAGGGTGGTTCCGGGATGCGATCCGGATAGGGTATACGCCACAGGCTCTCGGCCCTACTGGAGGGTGTGAATGGGTACAAGGGATCTCACATTGCTGGATGCTTTAGCAGTGGCCAAGGAAGCCGAACAGGCTGCGGCAGAGCTGTATGCTGGGGCTGCACGAGAGGCGGTAAACCCGCTCGTGCGGCGCTTGCTGGAGCAGCTCGTAGGCTATGAACGCTACCATTATGAGAAGCTGGTTGAGCTGGAGCGGTCGCTGCAGGAAAAGGGCGCCTATGTTCGTTACGAAGGACAGGCGCCGCTGGCGGTGGAGCCGGTCAGCGAGGCGGCAGCCATCGAGAGCGTTCGCAGTACCAGCGCGGCCAAGGTGATGAAACAGGCTATTGGGTTCGAGAAGCAGGCTGAGGAACGCTACGCGGCGCTGGCTGAGCAGACTGCTGACCCAGATGGAAAGTCCATGTTCGAGCGGCTTGCAGGCGAGGAACACAATCATCGGCTCGCCCTGACCAACGCGTACTATGACGTGGCAAACCTGCGCGGACCTTGATAGGGTGTAGTGATAGCGCCTAGTACCAAGCGCCGGAGACGAGCCGTCCCCGGCGCTTGGCGTGAGGTGGCCTGCCGTGTGCTAGCTGATCAGGCGCTCGAGCGCACCCAGGAGCGCGAGGACGTTCTGCGGCTGCGAGGAGTATCCCATCAAGCCAATGCGCCACACCTTGCCCTTGGTCGCGCCTAGCCCTCCTGCGATCTCGATGTTGTATGTCTGCAGCAGTTCGCTCCTGACCGCGGCCTCGTCGATGCCTTCCGGGACCTTGACTGTGGTCAGTGGGACGAGCCTTCGCTCGACCGGCACAAAGAGCTCTAGCCCGAGATCCTGCAGGCCCTCCCAGAGGAGTTCAGCATTGGCACGGTGCCGGGCAAAGCGCGCCTCCAGCCCTTCCTCGAGGACCATGCGCAGCGCCTCACGCAGCGCATAGTTCATGCTGATCGGTGCCGTGTGGTGGTAGGTGCGCTCGCTGCCCCAGTACTTGGAGAGGAGCGACAGGTCGAGGTACCAGTTGGTGACGGGCGCTTGTCGTGCGTTCAGTACCTCGACGGCACGTGGGCCCACGGTGATCGGCCCAAGGCCCGAGGGTGCGCCCAGGCACTTTTGCGAGCAACTGTAGGCAATATCCACATCCCACTCGTCGACCTTGACGGGGACGCCGCCGAGCGACGTGACGCAGTCCATCACCAACAAGCCACCGTAGCGATGTACCACGTCTGCCAGGCCCTCCATAGGCTGCAGCACTCCGGTGGAGGTCTCGGCGTGCACCAGCGCCACTAGCTTGGCCGGCTTGCGCTCCAGTTCGGCCTCGAACTCGCCAACCTCGAACACCTCGCCGACAGGGCGATCGAGGCGCCGCACTTTTGCCCCATAGCGGCTTGCCATATCGCACAGTCGCTCCCCAAAGTAGCCGCACACGCCGATGACGACCGAATCGCCGGGCTCGATAAAGTTGCAGAGAGACGCCTCCATCGCCGCGCTGCCCGTCCCTGATACTGGTACGGTTAGCTGGTTCTCGGTCTGGAAAACGACGCGCAGCATCTCTTGTACTTCGTTCATCAAGGCGATAAACTGGGGATCGAGGTGGCCGACTAGCGGATGGGCCATCGCGCGCAGCACGCGCGGGTGCACCGTGCTCGGGCCGGGCCCGAGCAGGAGGCGTGGGGAGGTATTCAGGTCTGTATACTGCTTCATCAGAGACTCCTTCTTGGCAGAGATCCGCGAGCGACCAGGCGAGGGCGCAAGCATAGGGAGGGACAGTAGCCCATCCCGACGGCCCCGCCTTCGCGGGACACGACGCGAACAGTCGTTCGCGCAGCCCGGCAGTCCCGGGATATGTCGGAATCGATATTGCGCTCGATTTTACCACAGCCTGGACGGCCTGGCAAACACGAATCGCAGCTCCGGAAGCCGACTGGCTTCGTGTAGCGAGTATAGGCACAACTCCCTCTCACAGATACAGCCATCGAAACGTTACGATTCAGTGACCGGTGTGCTGTTGTAGGATCTCGTACAGCAACGCTGTCTCTATGTTCCTTCCGGTGAGAACGCACACCACGTTCCGTCCGCGTACGTCGAGCGCCCCGGTCAGCAGGGGAGAGATGGCGATGGCGCCCGACGGCTCGACGACCATCTGGTGTTGGTGCAGCAGCATATAGACCGCGCGCCGGATCTGGGTTTCGCTGGCGAGCAGGATGCCATGGATCAGGTGGCGCGCAACCTGGAAAGGCTTCCGGCCAAAGCCTCCGGCGAGGCCATCGGCGATAGTCGGTTGGTGGTCGTACGGGTCGTGCGCGATTCCATCCTGCAGGCTGAGCAGTGCTGCCGGGCTTGCTTCCGGCTGGACGCCGATCACCTGAATGCCACTCGCCGTAGCCTTGGCTACCGTCGCTACGCCTGCCACCAGCCCGCCTCCGCCTACGGGGACCAGGATCAGCTCTACCTCGGGCAGCTCGCGCACGATCTCGAGTCCCACGGTCCCCTGCCCGGCGATCACGTCCAGGTCATCGTAGGCAGAGATATAGAGCGCTCCGGTACGCTCGGCAAAGCGCTCTGCGGCCTGGTGCGCGTCCTCGTAGGTCTGGCCTGTCTCGTGGACCTGCGCGCCCAACTGGCGTAGCTTGTGCACCTTGGTGCGGGGCGCAGTAGCCGGGACAAAGACGTCGGCGCGTATTGCGTTGTCCTGTTCGCTGGCTGCCTGCGCAGCATGGGCTACGCCGAGGCCGTGATTGCCAGCCGAACCGGTAACGATGCCACGCGCGCGCTGGTCGAGCTCGAGAAGGTCCACCTTGTTGAGCGCGCCGCGGGCCTTGAATGAGCCGGTGACCTGCCGGCACTCGGGTTTGAGCCACACACGTGCCCCGGTCTCCTCACTCAGGTAGTGGCTGTACACGAGTGGGGTAGCGCGAATATGGCGCGATATGCGTCGCTGCGCCGCGAGCACCTGTCGTATCTCCAGTTGCATCGTCTCCTCGCACATTGTCGATGAACCCTTTCACTATCTACGTCCTACAGCTTGTGAGCTACGCTTGAGCCGGCAACCGCACACTGCGCCCGAAGAGCAGTGCGCCCACGAGAACCACGCACCCGATCAGTGCCAGTGCTAGCGGCACAGAAAAGTCTGCAACGCGGCCAAAGACGAGACCCATCAGCGCGACATAGATGCCGGACACCATGCTGATCAGGGACAGAACCGTGGCTCGGCTCTGGCTTTCAATGTGCCTGTTGAGCCGATCGGCAAAGATGGGCCGGCGCAGGCTCATCGAGCTGTACAGCAGGCAGAAGGCGGTCCCGACCGACCAGGGCTGTCCGGCCATAGCGAGCGCCAAGTAGAGCAAGCCGGGCAGCGCCGTGGACAGCAGTAGGCTCGTGGCGTTCCCCAGTCGTTCCTGAACCCAGTGTGCGGATCGGGCACCCAAGAAGCTTAGGCCCGATGCGACCGACAGCGCGACGCCCAGCCACGCGGCGGGCACGCCGGCACTCAGCAAGTGCGGTTGGTAGAGATTACCCAGATAGTCACGAAAGGGCACTGTGGCCAGGAACAGGATGACCATGCCCCGGAACGCACGATTCTGTCGTAGCAGATGCAGTCCGCCCTTTAGCAGCCTCAACGAGTTTGGCTGGTCGGCTATGCGCTCTGCGCCAGAGGACGGGTGCTGAAGCAGGAACGTGGTGAGGAAACCCGCGCCCACGGCAGCCGCGGTCAGGGCAATCGCGAGTACGAACTGGTCACGAGCCAGATACCGTACCAGCCAGCCGCCGATCGGGAACGCGATCAAGTTCGCGAGCCTCTGGCTGGCCTCGATCTGGCCTACAGCCCTGGTCATCTCCTCCGTGCGTCCTTGTGCCTCCAGTGCATCGTACGCCAGTGCCTCCACGCTGCCCGAGCCAAAGGCGAACCCCACGCCGCCGGCAATGGAGGCAAGAGTGAAGCCGACATAGCCCTGTGCAAAGAGGTAGATCAGTTCGCCGACAAACTGGAGCCCCAGTGCGGCCCGTACGGCCCAGCGGTGTCCCACGCGATCTGCAAACAGGCCGGTGGGGATCTCGGCCAGGAACATGGTAAAGACGATGATGCCCCACAGCGAGTTGATCTGCACATAGTTCAGGCCGCGGCTCCGCAGGTAGAGCGTACCCACGGGGACATAGAAATAGAGTGTGGACAGGAAATAGGCCACTGTGAGCTGGGTAACTGTTCCCCAGCCAAAGGGAAACAGCCACCGGAACCACGTTCGCGATCCGTTCATAGCCTCCAACTTGTCTGTATGGAGCCGCTGGCACGATCGTCTGACTGCCCCATTGTACTGCCAGTCCAGGCCTAGCCCAAATGCATGTCGCGAGAGCCGTGCTTGACTGGTTTGACACTGACTGTGATACGTGGTATCTTGTCCAGACAGAATGGGACGCTCGATGCGCAGCCTGGTGCCTGATGTGGACGCGGAGGAGAAGATCTCGCAGTGAGCCAGACGGAAAAGCCGAACGTCATCCTGATCATATGCGACCAGATGCGGGGGGACTGTATCGGGGCTGACGGACATCCCACCGTGCTGACACCCAACATTGACCACCTGGCAGCACGGGGAACGCGCTTCTCCCATGCCTACACCGCTGTACCATCGTGCCTGCCAGCGCGAGCTATCCTCTGGACAGGACAGCGCCAGTGGCACACCGGGGTGCTGGGCATGGGGTGGGGGCAGGGACCGATCCCGAACGATTTCCCTCACACGCTCGCCGCTGCATTCAGGGATGCGGGATACCGCACACACCTGGTCGGCAAGGGACATTTCCACCCGCAGCGGGCATCGATGGGTTTCGAGAGCCACGAACTGGACGAGTCCGGACGCACCCTGCGCAACGGCTTTGCGGATGAGTACCGGTCGTGGTTCGAGACACACGCGCCGCGCGGCGTCACACCTGACGACCACGGGGTGGACTGGAACTCGTGGCTGTCCAGGCCGTGGCACACGGAGGAGCGCCTGCATCCCACGGCCTGGACGATGAGCCGGGCGCTCGCTTTCTTGGAGACGCGCCAGCCAGATCGGCCCTTTTTCCTCAACATCTCTTTCGCCCGCCCGCACTCGCCGTACGTCCCTCCGCAACCCTACTTTGGCATGTACTTCCAAGGGGAGACGCCTGCGCCGTCCGTCGGCGAGTGGGCGGCAACGCACGACCGGCCGGACGAGGCGACCAACCCGAACGCATGGCGAGGGCGGATGGCGCCGAGGCAGATTCACCAGGCGCGCGCCGGATACTATGGCTCGATCTCGTTCATCGATACGCAGATGGGGCGCCTGACAAACTGGATGCGACGCTTCCAGCCCGAGGCGTGGGCAGATACCTGGATCGTGTTCACTTCGGACCACGGCGACATGCAGGGCGATCACAACCTGTGGCGCAAGACCTATGCATACGAGGGGAGCAGCCGCATCCCGTTCATCGTCGTACCGCCTGCTTCGGTGGGGCGACCCGCCAGACGCGTAGCGGAGGAAGTGGTCGAATTGCGCGACGTGATGCCTAGTTTGCTCGATGCCGCCGGGCTGCCCGTCCCACGGACGGTGGAGGGAGAGAGTGTGCTCCCTTTGCTGGGAGCTCCGTCGAGCGCTTGGCGGACCTACATCCACGGCGAACACTGTACATGCTACGCGCCAGAGCAAGAGATGCAGTACGTAACCAATGGCCGGCGGAAGTTCGTCTGGCTGCCGCGGATCGATCGCGAGCAGTTCTTTGACCTGGAGGCCGATCCGGGCGAGCGCCACGACCTGATCGCCGACCCCGACCGACAGGAAGAGATCAGGCTGTGGCGGAGCTACGTGATCGACGAGCTTGCCCGGCGGGATTGTGGATGGGTCCGCGAGGGGAAGCTGTATTGCCCGCCCGGGGAACCGCTCGTGTCGCCCTACAAGGACGTGCGCTGGACGGGCGACAGCTAGCGGCACCGGGGACTAGCCTACGCAAAGAGGGATGAGAGGAGGACGTGCATGACGGGGGTACTTGGGTCGGGTAGCGTCGATGGGAGACCAAACGTCGTCCAGATCGGCCTGATCGTGCGGGATATCGAGACAACTGCTCAGGCCTACGCCGCACTCCTAGGCGTCGATGTGCCAGAGTGGAGCCTGACCGGGTCCGTGGAAGAGGCGCACACGCGCTACCGAGGCGAGCCGACAGAGGCACGCGCCAAGTTGGCCTTTTTCCGGCTCGGCAACCTGCAGATCGAGCTGATCGAGCCGGTCGGTGGGCCGAGCACCTGGCGCGAGTTCCTGGATGCGCACGGGGAGGGCGTACATCATATCGCCTTCACGGTCGATGGGATGCAGGGGCAGGTGGCTGCCCTCGATGCGCATGGGATGCCACTCGTCCAGCGCGGCGACTATACCGGAGGGCGCTATGCGTACATCGATAGCAGCGAGCAGCTCAAGGTGATCCTGGAGCTACTCGAGAATGACTGACGGATTCCCATCCGCCCTGCCTGCCGCGGTCGTGCTGGCGGCTGGCGCCGGCACGCGTTTCTGGCCCTATAGCGTGGTGCGTAACAAGGCCGCGTTCCCTGTTGCCAATGTGCCGCTCGTGCGTCGCCTGGTCGATGGCCTGGCACAGCTCGGCATTGGCCAGGTGGTAGTCGTGGTGGGCGAGGGTGAGGCGAGCGTCCGGCACGCGCTGCGGGGATGTCGGCGCGCAGGTGAGGATCCGAGTATCGTCTTCGTACGGCAGTCGGCGGCCGAAGGGACTGCGCCTGCGGCCCTGCTTGGGGCCCGGGAAGTGGATGGAGACGTGCTCGTCGTGTGCGGGGACGTCGTCACGGCGCGAAAGAACCTGGAGGCCCTGTTGGCGCATTTCCAGGAGGAGCGCCCGCTGGCGGCAGCGCTCGTACAGCCGCTCGGGGAGGAGGATCCCCGCGATTGGCTCATCGCCTATCCGGAAGATGGTCGTCTGCGCGGGATCGAAGGGCATCCGCGTGGCGGCACGCACCGCCTGTGTGGCGTCTATCTCTTGCGGCGCGAGGCGCTGACGTACTTGTGCGACAATCCAGGATTGGTGACGCGCGTGCCGGTAGGGGGGATGCCGCCGCAAGAGGCCGAGATTGCCCAGTCGATACAGATGATGATCGATGAAGGGCACCCCGTGGCAGCGGTCGAGGCCACAGGCTATCACGTCGACCTGGACAAGCCGTGGCACATCCTGGAAGCGAACGCGCGCGTCATTGAAGCAATGTCAGACGGTCTCACAGGCGACTCGATCGCGTCGTCGGCCCGGATACACGATGGGGCCGAGATCCGCGGGCACCTGGTCCTGGGAGAGGGAACGACGATCGGCAACCGCGTCGTGGTCGGCGGGAACCTGTGGTTGGATGCTGGGGCCAGCCTCGACAACGGCGCGATCCTGGAGGGGCCGGCGATCGTCGGCGCAGGTACGGTCGTCAAGAACTATTGCCAGATCGGCGGGCGCAGCACGTTGGGCGCGCGCGGCGTATACGGGCACGGGGCCGAGTTCAGCGGTGTAGCTCTAGAGAAGGTGTACTGCTACCACTACTGTGAGATCTGGGGCGTGTCCGGCGCGGCGGTGGACTTTGGTGCAGCGACTGTCTGCGGTAACCTGCGCTTTGACGACGCCGAGACGGTGTGGCAGGTCAAGGGGCGGAGCGAGGTGCCCGCGCATGCAGCGAACGCCGCGTACTTGGGCGACTATTGCCGGACGGGCGTGAACGCGATCATCATGCCGGGCAGGCGGATCGGCGTCTATTCTTGCGTGGGCCCCGGCGTGGTGGTCTACGACGATATTCCAGATCGACAAATGGTATTGCTGCGACAGCAGCTCGATCGGCGTGGTTGGGGACCGGAGCGCTATGGCTGGTAGCAGGTCTGCCGGCGCAGCGTTCCTGTACAGAGAGTCAACAGAGGGATAGGGAGGTGACCATTGGCGGCTTTTCCGCGAACGATGGTGGGTGGCATTAGCCTGCCCCGGTTGCTGGTAGGCACGAACTGGTTCCTGGGTTACTCGCACACCAGCCAGGCCAAGGACAGGTTCATCAAGGGATACCAGGACTATAGCCGGATAGCGGACGTGCTGGAGGTGTTCCTGGAGTATGGTATTGATGCGGTGATGGGCCCGCTCTCGGAGAAGCTAGAGACGGGTATAAAGGAGGCAGAGCAGCGGACAGGGAAGGGCGTGATCCGGATCTTGACGCCGAGCTTTAACATCACGCCGGGTGGCAAGCCTGAGGAGGAGCCCGAGGTGGTTCTGGATCGGACGAAAGCGCTCGGGGCGACCTTTTGTATGCCACACCAGGCGGTAACGGATGCCCTAGTCGATCGCATGCACAAGCGCATCCGCGATATGGCTCACTACTCGGCGATGATCCGGGAACGAGAGATGATCCCCGGCCTGTCGACGCACATGCCCGAGTCGGTGATCTATGCGGACAAGACGGGCATTGACGTCGAGACGTACATCCAGATCTACAATGCCGCAGGTTTCTTGATGCAGGTGGAAGCAGACTGGATCATGCGCGTGATCAACAATGCGGAAAAGCCGGTGATGACGATCAAGCCGCTTGCAGCGGGCAAGCTGCTGCCGGTAGTGGGCCTGGCGTTCGTGTGGAGCACGATTCGCGACCAGGACATGGTGACGATCGGCACGACCACGCCCGCCGAAGCACGAGAGGCGATCGAGATCTCGCTGCAGTTGCTGGAGCGGCGCGTACCGGACAACGAGCTACAGCGGACGCGCAGCAAGCAGTCACTCGAATAGCGCTTGCTGTCTGGCTCGCGGCGGTCCACAAGCGGGCCGCGTGGTTGAAACTAACTTCGTGTAGCGAGAATGGCCATCAGCCAAACAATAGGAGACCGCAAAGATGCTCGATCTAGAAAGGACGATCAACTTGCCTCAGGCGCCGCTCGATGGCCTGCCGCCGGTACACGAGTACGACTGCCTGCGCGTGCGGCAGCCGATCGTCGTGGATGGACGCTTGGATGAGGAAGCGTGGCAGCGAGTAGAGTGGTCTCCTCCTTTCGTCAAGATGGACAGCGGCGTGGGTGTGTCACTGGACTCGCGGGTCGCGCTGCTGTGGGACGACGATTACCTCTATGCCGGATTCCGGTTCGAGGACCACGAGATCTGGGGCACGATGACGGCCTACCACGCACACGTCTATCGTCACGACAGCGACGCTGAGATCTTTGTACAGGGCGATGGCGTGTACTATGAACTGGGCGTCAACGCGATCAACACGATCTATGAGGTGTTCTGGACCTGGGTGGAGCCGCTTGTACAGCGACAGGACTTTGACACGCTGAATCGGCTCTTGTCGACAGAGCATTTTCTCTATTTCCTGCCGCGTGCGGGTCAGCGCCTGGGCCGGTTTGGCGAGCTAGCCTGGGAGCTTCCGGGGCTCAAGCACGCCGTCCAGGTGGACGGCACGCTGAACTGTCCCGAGATCCGGGATCGCGGCTGGTCGGTCGAGTTTGCGCTGCCCTGGAAAGGGCTGCGCGCGCTGGGCCTATCTGCACCACCGAGAGATGGTGACATCTGGCGTATCGGTGCTTCGAGATGCCAGCACTTCCACAATGCCGGTGGGGCAGAGGGTGCAGATGGCGATCTGGCTGTCGACTGGTCGTGGAACCGGCACGGGGCGATCAACATGCACGTCCCCGAGCGGTGGAGCCAGGTGCGCTTTGTCGACCAGGTGGTCGATCGTTGACCGGCGACACACAGTTGACGGATCGAGATGCGAGCGCCCCGGACAGGGAACTGCGTTCACGTATCCTGAGCTTGCTGGCGAACTGGGCAGCGCACGCTGAGCAGTACTGGTACGATGTGCCCGATGTGCCTGAATGCGGTGCTCGGACAGGAGGACAGCTCGGCTGCTACGGCACCGGCTATAATGCGTGGGGCGTGCAGACGAATCAAAAGTACGTCAGCGCGATGGCTGTCCTGGGCACGCTAGGCGGGAAAGCTGGGCTGGTCTCGGCGGACGTGTGCAGCCTGGCCCGCGACCGGGCACTGGCAGCACTGCGTTTCAGCCTGCACAGCCACGTCTCGGGCAGGGGCACGTGTACCGATGGGACGCAGTGGGGGCACACGTGGATCAGCGCCCTGGGCATCGAGCGCATGATGCACGGCGTGTATCTTCTCGATCCCTACCTGGACGGCGCGAATAGCAGCTCGTCGGCGGATGAGGATCTGAGGGCTGCATTGCAGAGAGTGCTTTGCAGCGAAGCCGACTGGATCCTGGAGAGCTATCATCGAGGCGCCCATCGCGGCGTCGTCGGCGACGTGTGGAACCAGACGGGCAGGAACGCGCCCGAGTCGAACATGTGGAACGGGGCGATCCTGTGGCGGACGTCGGTGATGTACCCGGATCACCCCCACGCAGCGGCCTGGCAGCAGGAGGCACATCGCTTCTTGATGAACGCGGTGAGCGTGCCTGCGGATGCAGCGGAGAGGGATCCGGCAGACGAGCCTCTGGTCGCCGGCAAGTCTGTACGCGAGTGGCACGCCGGCGCAAACTTTTTCGCCAGCTATGCGCTCGACCACCACGGCTATCTCAACGTCGGCTACATGTTCATCTGCCTCTCGAACGCAGCCATGCTCCACTTTGATATGAAACGTCTGGCCGCAGGGCCGGCGCCAGCCTCGCTGTACCATCACCAAGCCGACCTGTGGCGCGTGTCGCGACGCATGCTCTTTTCCGATGGCAGGCTGGCGCGCGTGGGCGGGGACTCGAGGGTGCGGTATGCATACTGCCAAGAGTATGCGCTGCCCTCCCTGCTATTTGCCGCGGATGCGCTCGAGGAGCCGTTTGCCGGTGCGCTGCTCGCGGCGCAGCTCGACTGGATCGAGCAGGAAGCGGCGTACAACGCGGACGCGAATTCTGATTCGCCCGCTCCGACGCACCAGGGCAGCTTTTACGGGAGGCGGCTGCAGGCGCTGGCGGAACGCAGCCCCTATTACTATACGCGGCTCGAATCGGATCGGGCGTGCGCGCTCGGGATGACACTGGCATTCCTGGAGCAGCTAGCAAGCAAAGATGCGGTGACGGATAGAGAGCCGAACGCGGAGGGCCGCCCGAAGGAAAAGTTGGGGCCAGTGCCCGGACTGGAGGCACGCCAGGCCTTCGAGTTGTCTGTAGCCGGAACCTGGTGCGAGCCTGCGCACGGGGCAGTCATGCACCGTTGCCCGTCGCGCCTCGCGTCCTTTTCCTGGCGCGCGCACGGCCTCGGGCAGGGGATGTGCCAGCCGCCGGACGATGGACACTTGGCCGAATGGCTGTACAACATGTGTGGGGTAGCGCGATTCCAGGGCGAGGGCGAGATCGAGGGAGGGCAGACGCGCCACCGGCGGCTGCTCAGGCACGAGGTGCAGTGTTTCGAGGGCGGCTTTGCCACGTGGGGTGCTATCGCCGAGGGTGTGGACCTGCAAATCGCGGAGGGGTGGCATGGGGACACGTCAGCCACGCACCAGATCGCGTTCGTGGCTCTCCCGGATGCACACACCGCCGTGGGCTTGCAGTTCTGCCGGACCGCTCGCCATCGCACCTACGCCTGCCAGATCAAGGGACTGCACCTCAACCTGCCCAACGACCTGTTCAACGGCTTCCGCCGGGAACTGCAGACCGAGGGCGGGACGGTGATGCTGCAAGCACCAGCCAAAGAAGCACAACGCCTCGATCTCGCGAGCTCCTGGGCCTGTGTCGTTGAGAATCCTGACGCAGGAAGGGAGGGCCGCCTGGGCGTGGTGCGGCTTTACGGGGAAAAGAGCCTGACCGTCCACCGCGTGCCCGGTCGGCGGGGAGGTAAGTTTGGCCCGCTCTACACCGAGCAGATCTGCCTGGGATGTAGCACGGGCGTGCGCGCCCTGGATCCAGAGACGGTGATCCTCGATTGTGGATGGGCCGTATTGTCGAGCGCCGGGGCGGAACAGACCAGGACCTGCGCACGGGACGCGAGGCAGCTCGCCATCGCGGGCGCGCTCGTACGCGGCGTCCGGGTGCGAGGGGCGAATGGTTGGTATGCCGTCGTTGCCAATTGGGGGAGCGACAGTGTGTCGTGTCCGGCTGGTGCGCTGCTCGGGGGCGGACCCTCGGATTCCGGGATAGTCGGGTCCGATCTGCTTCGGCAGGAGAACTTGTCAGAGCAGGACAAGCTCGTTGTGCCGCCTGGACAGGTGGGCGTGGTTGCTCTGGGGGCATAGTAAAGTCCAGGGAGCGGGGGCATCAGGGCGAGGTGCCGGGCTGCCCCCTAGAGGGGATCTGCGAGAGCCCGGCGGTCCAGTACATGGAGCGAGCGTGAGACGGGCGACCGAGGGATGTGAGGTAGATGGAGGTTTGGTGGAGGAGTTGAGAGGCACGCACGACCTGCGTCTCCCGGCCT
>CAZLMZ010000046.1:0-17343 GCA_964560475.1 uncultured Anaerolineae bacterium | reverse complement strand
CGACCGCATACTGGCTGAACGCCATCGCGGCAAAGCAGTCAGAAAAGATGTTATATGGCTGAACCAAAGGCCGGCCAAACCGGTCTAGCGCAAAATACCAGTTCCCATCGGCATCTGTTCCACACTCTGCCACAAAGTCAGCGCCGTGCTTGGCAATACGTAGCCAGCCGTCACGCTTTTCCCAACGGTTGTAGAGCATGGCGAAGGTCCATACCTGCCGCGCCTGCAGCCACGTGAACTTGTCGGTGTCATAGACCTCGCCCTCAGCATCCAGGCACGTAAAATACCCCCCATTTTCCCAGTCCACCGAATGACGCTCCCAGAAGGGAATGATGTCTTGTAAGAGCGTGTTGCGATACAGCGCTGCCAGTTCAGAAAACGATTCTCCCACGCGCTCTCCTTTCTACCCAACAGGACAGCCGTCCAGCTCGCCCTCAGGGCCGCCCTCTCGCTACGCCCTTGCTCCCAAGGGCAAACACTGCCAGCCCCAGAATCGCAAACGCGGCTGCTAGGCGGAACACCACGGCGAAGCCCAGCCGACCATAGATCATCCCGCCTCCCAATCCCCCAATCGCTCCCCCCAGGCCAAAGAAAACGCTCGTAAGCAGCCCTTGCGCCGTGGCACCCATCCCCTCAGGTGCGATCTCGCTTGCCAGTCCGACCGATGCGACCCACATAGCAGAGAAGCAGAGCCCGTGCAGCAACTGCACCGGTAAGACCAGCCACGGCACACGGATCAGCGAGTACGCCATCACACGCACGGCAAGCGCACCCAGCGCCAGCATCAGTAGGCCACGCCTGCCGAGCCCACGCACCATCCGCTCCGACAGCCAGAACACGACTACTTCACCGAGGGTTGCGACGGAAAGCGCAAGCCCCATCACAGAACTGCGCGCTCCCAGACTATCCATATACAGAAACAGATAGTTCTGCACGACTGCTAACGTGGTCCCACCCATCAGTGCAACGAACAGGAACTGCAACCATCGTCCGTCTCGGGCGATCGATCTCAAGCCTTGACCCCACTTGCGCCCGATGCTTGCCTGTGCGATGGGCAACCTCAGAGACACGAGCAGGGCAAGAGCCATGAAGAAGAGATAGCCATAGAACGACACGTCGAGGCCAAACCGCTCTGCCAAGCGCCCAACGACCGGCGCTGCCACCCCCCACCCAATCGCGCCCCACAGCCGGACCTTGCCATACCGCTCTCGATGGTCGCCAAGCCATTCGAGTACCGAGTTGTCCATCAAAGGCGTAATCGGCGTACCGCAGAAGGCGAACAGGGCAATCACAGGAAGTAACATCCAAAACTGCGCTGCACGAGCGAGCAGTACCGCGAACGCCATCACCGCCAGAATCGAGAGCCGAAACAGTCGCTGATGTTGCTTTGCTGCGTCGGCCAACGCTCCCCAGAAGGAGGCGCCCACCAGCATCATCAGAGGGGGTAGCCCGGTCAACACGCCGATCTGTTGACCACTCAGCCCCAGTGCTTGGTAGCGGAGCACGAGAAAGGGCGAGAGCGACGCAGCAGCGGCGAAACGCGCCGCGTAAAAGGCCCGGGGCCACAGCTTGGCCAGCCGTCCTGTGCGTGCCGAAATGAGCTTGGAGTCGCCGGTCAATACGCTGTGGCCCCGTCCAGACAACGCGCAGATGCAGCAGCCCATAGCACGACCTGCCGGCAGCCGCAATCACGTGCCTCAAGTTCTGGCCCATCCATCAAGCCCATCATCGTAGAAGCTCCCAACCACGCCTTTGCTCTCTACAGCCGACAAGGCGGGCCACTGCTGGGAAGTGGTCCGCCTTGTGTGCGCGTGCGCGGCTCACCGTGTCGAGACCTAGATCGCGCGATACCTGCGCTCGATCGGATCTGGCTTCATCAGCGCGCGAACATACTGCGCGCGTGTATACGACCACGGGTCCTTGCTGTGCTTGTGGCTCAACTTGCCCCGCAGATCTTCCAGCGTCTCGTACCCCTTGGCGTCCATCCACCTCTCGAGGTCATCCAACATCTGGCCCAGGTGATCGATCCCGTTCACGAATAGCGTGCTTACCACCTGGACGACGTCCGCTCCGGCGAGAATCAGCTTGGCGACGTCCTCACCCTCAAAGATCCCCCTGCTCGCGCACAGGTCGCCCACCTGCCCATAAAGCAGCCCCACAAAGCGCAGCGCAAGCCCATAATCGCCTCGCGAGCTCAGGTTCCACGGAAAGATGTTCTTTTCCTCGTCCACGTCGATATCTGTCTCAAAGAAGCGGTTGAACAAGACGAAACCGCTCGCGCCCGCCTCGGAGAGGCACTGAACCACGTTCAACGGGTTGGCATAGTAGGGACTCAGCTTCACTGCGACCGGCACCGACACCGCCGCCGTCACCTCCCTGACGATCTGTGCCTGCTCATCCTCAATGGCGAGGCCCCTCCGGCTCACGTCGCTCGGTGCAGAGTAAAAGTTCAACTCCAGGCCGTCGACGCCCGTGTCAGCGGTTAGCTTGGCATACTCGACCCACGTCTCAGGGTTGACACAGTTCACGCTCGCGATCACCGGGATACTTGCGCTTTCCTTCGCCCTGCGCACCCACATCAAGTGCTCCGTAGGCCCGGCATGCTCCAGTTCCGGAAAGATATCCGTCATCTCGGGATGCACATTGTCGAACAGCTCCAGTTCCTCGTGCATCCGGAAGCGCTCGAGCTGGATCTCTTCCTCGAATAGCGAGCAAGTCACGATCGCTGCAGCCCCAGCTTCCTCGAGACGCGAGATGGTCTCCATTTGGCACGTCAACGTAGTTGCACCGGCGACAATCGGGTTCTTGAGCTCCAAACCCATATATGTCGTCTTGAGATCCGCCATGTTTCCTCCTGTTTGCTGCCAATCAGGTCATTGAGTGGCTCTTGACAAAATCGATCAGCTCATCCACTTGAGCAAAGGCCAGACATACCACCGTGTCCGCCCCGCCATAGTAAAGCGCCATACGCCCGGTCTCCGCATCGACCAGTGCGGCACACGGGAACACCACGTTTGGCACATCTCCTACACGCTCGTACAGCTCCTTCGGTGAAAGGATATAGGGTTCAGTGCGGTAGATCACTCTCCATGGCTCATCTAGATCCAGCAGTGCCGCCCCGGCACTATACACAAAGCCGTTGCACGAGGTCAGCACCCCGTGATAGATCAACAGCCACCCTTCACTGGTTTCGATCGGGTTGGGCCCAGCTCCGATCTTGGTGCTCTGCCACCCTTGGGCCGTGCCCATGACGTGACGGTGTCGACCCCAGTGACAAAGGTCTGGACTCTCGCTGTAGTAGATATCCCCAAACGGCGTATGTCCACGATCGCTTGGGCGGCTCAGCATCACATACGCGCCGCCGATCCTGCGTGGGAACAGGACGCCATTGCGGTTGTAGGGCAAGAAAGCGTTCTCTAGCTGGTAAAACGTCCGGAAATCGTGCGTGTAGCCCACGCCGATCGTGGGTCCGTGATACCCATTGCACCACGTCACATAGTAGCGGTCCTCGATCCAGATCACGCGCGGATCATAGCCATACTGAAAGTGCGCGATCTCTTGTACACGCGAATCTTCGGGTTCAGGCACAAACTGGATACGCTCGTAATCGATCTCCCAATCTACACCGTCTCGGCTCCGGCCGGCGTGCAGGACCATGCGACGTGCCTTGTCGTCGCAGCGAAAGACGCCTGCATACGCGCCGTCATAGGGCACGACCGCGCTGTTAAAGATGCTGTTTGAGCTCGGAATGAGATCGTGTGGGATGATAGGGTTTCGCTGCGAGCGCCACACGATGCTGTCGCTCTGTGGCGGACGATCTTCCCAGGGGATGTTGGGCAACGCCTGGCCGATCACAGTCGGCTTGGTCATCTCGCATCCTCTCCCTTCCCTGGGCAGAAAAGCCAAAGCCATCGGCAGGCCGCAGGTGACCTGCCGTCCACCCAAGGCGTGCGTAGCATATCACACAAAAAGGACCTTGTCAACCAATCGTGCTGGCACAGCACGGTTGACCGCTCTCGCGAGTTCAGGTATAATGAACACGAGACATAACCTGCATAGGGGGAGGCAGGCATGGGGATGCGTGACCGACGCTGTATCGGAGATCTGACGACAGACGAACTAGAACACGAGGTGCTCCTGCGCAGGCACGAGGAGCGGCTTGAACGAGTGCGTCGAGTAGGCGCCCTGCAAGCTGTTGACGCTGCGTTGCTGCCGGAGGTGGCGATGGCTTACGAACCATCGCTACAGGGACTTGGTGACCGTGCCGCTGCCCCGTCGCTTTTCGCAGTGTGGCGCGAGCGGGTTCTCCTTGCCATCGAGGTCGCGGCGCTCGTCGGCCTGATCATCGTTGTCGCCGGTTTTGCGCTCAACGTACGGCGCATCAATCGAGATTGGAAAGAGCAGCATGCCGCGGTGCCAGGGCCGACGCCTACGGCAACGGCCTTGATTCGTCCCTCGATCTTGCCCGGCGGTCACGAACCACCGCTGTCTCAGGGTGGAGAGGCTGAGCCGATTAGCACGATGCCGAGGGTCGGGATTCCTGCCCAGGGCCCGAGGTCGCCGACGAGGATCGTCATCCCTGCCATCAACATCGATGTCCCTGTCGTGGAGGGCGTCGACTGGGAGCAGCTCAAGAAGGGCGCCGGGCACCTGGTAGGTTCGGCAAATCCCGGCGAGCGGGGGAATTGCTTTGTCGCCGGTCACAACGATATCTATGGTGAGATCTTTCGCGCCCTCGAGGAACTCAAGATTGGAGATGAGATTCTAGTCTACGCGGGACAACAGAGCTTTCGTTATGTCGTGCGCGCCACGCGTATCGTCGAACCGGATGACGTCAGCGTGATGGAGCCGACCAGCACGCCGGTGCTCACGCTGCTGACTTGCTACCCCTACATGATCGACTCTCATCGCCTGATCGTGATCGCTGAGCTTGACGTATAGTTCAAGAAAGAAGAACAATGACCAACAAATCTGCATCGCAAGACAAGATCGTTTTGCGCATCGAGTCAACGGACCAAGCCGAGAGTGACATGGCCGAGTACGCATACGTGATCCGCGATCTACGACGGGTCGCTCTGCTGGCGGGAATGATGTTCAGCCTGCTGATTGCTCTATCTTTCCTGCTGCACTAAAGGCCTTGCTCTGTCGCGAGAATACATCCAGATCAGCACGGGCCTCGGTGGTAGCCACCGAGGCCCGTGCTGCTTGATTCCCAGAGGTACTACTCTAGCTCAGGCTGCAGCAACCCATAGTTGCCATCACGTCGCGCATAAACCACATTGATCTGGCCTTCGTCCACATTGTAGAAGACAAAAAAGCTGTGCCCCAAGAGCTCCATCTGTTCGATGGCCTCTTCAGGATCCATAGGTGTGACGCTGAAACGCTTTGTCCGCACGATGCTCCGCTGCTCCGCTTCCTCTTCATCGAGCACTAGAGCAGCAACCTCGGCCGGGGAGCTGCGGTACCGGGCGCGGCGCTTGCTCTTGTAGCGATCGATCTGCCGCTTGATCTTGTCCATCACATTGTCGACGGAAGTGAACATGTCAGAAGACCGTTCCTCAGAGCGAAGCAGCACGCCCCTGATGTGGAGCGTGAGCTGCGCGACCTGGCGATCCTCCGCACTGCGCGTCTGTTCGGTAGACAGCTCCATACGCGCCTCGGTGATCGTCGGAAGGTACCGATCGAGCTTTTCTACCTTACTCTCCACATACTCCCGCAGGCGGTCGGTAACCTCGACGTTTCTGCCCTGGATGATAACCTGCATTTCCCTGCTCCTTTCTTGACCAGGATGCGGCACCTCCGCACCCATAGATGACACTGGCCTCCTCCACAGAGACCATCATTCGGTTAGCCAAAGTGGGCCCGTGCCACGGTAAAAGCGTGGACAGACCGCGCTCCACCCGAGCGCAGCGCGACGCTGCATGCTTCGAGTGTCGAACCTGTCGTACACACGTCATCCACGAGCAACACGTGCTTGCCCGCCAGACGCCGATCGACGCAGGAGAACGCGTCGGCCACGTTCTCTCGTCGCTCGCGCCATCCGAGATCTACCTGAGATATAGTGTACCTGTTGCGCTGCAACACGTCGCAGAGCACAGGAAGCTCGGCTTGGCGTCCAAGATGGATCGCCAGCAGCGCTGACTGATTGTAGCCCCGCTCGCGCAGCCGTCGACGATGGAGTGGAACAGGAACGATCACGTCGACGGGAATGGGATTCGCATGCCAAAGCGCAACCAGCAGGTCGCCCAGCAGCGGTGCCAGATCACGCATATACGCGTACTTGTAGCAGTGGATCGCCTCACGCAAGGGTCCTTCGTAGACAGCGACGGACCGAATCCCGTCAATTCGCAGCGGACGCTTCCGGCATTGCCGGCATACGCCGGGCCGTTCCACCGGCAGGCCGCAGGCTGGACAGATCGGAGGCACCAGGTAGCACAGCAAAGCTCGACAGGCCTCGCAGTACAACGAGCCACCTTGTCCGCAGCCGACACAACGAGGCGGGTAAAGGAGATCGAGCAGTATCTGGCCGAGCTTTCGGACCTGCACCATAGCTACCAAGTCGGGTCCCCTCAAACTACAGTGCTCGTCCCTCCTGCTGCGCCGGTATGAGGAAACTATCCATGAAGGAGAAGGTATGCCGGGTATGCACGTGCACTATGCTCCCTGGCGCAAAAGGCCGGTGCGCCAAGCCATACAATGCCGGGACGGAGCAATCCTAGAATACGGACCCTATGATGCCGGCATCGATGATCTGCAGAACGGCTGGTCCGAGAAGAACGATGAACATGGATGGAAAGATGAGAAAGGCCAGCGGAAACAGCATCTTGATCGGAGCCTGATGCGCTTTCTGCTCCGCTCGCTGCCGGCGTCGGATACGCATCTGGTTCGATTGGATGTGCAAGATCTTGGCCATGCTTACGCCGAGCTGATCGGCTTGGATGATCGCAGCGATGAAACTCGTCACGTCCGCCACTTCCATACGCGACGCAAAGCTCTGCAACGCATCGCGGCGAATCTTACCCAGGCTCACCTCTTGCAGATAGCGGTTGAAAGAGCGGGACAGCTCATTGTCCTGCTTGTCCACCAGGTGCTGCACCGCCTGATCAAAGCCCAACCCCGCCTCCACACAGATGGTAAGTAGGTCCATTCCGTCGGGCAGTTCCTTCACAATCTCATCTTGGCGCCGCCCGATCCTACTCGTTAGCCACAGAGCAGGCAAAAAGTAACCCACCACAGCCGCAAGCGCAATGAACAGAATGCGCCGCGACATCGGTGGCTTGGCGATCATCATGAGCCCAAAGACCAACCCGGCCAGCACGCCCGTAGCCACGATTCGTACGACCGTATAGTTGCCCACAGTCAGGCCGCCCGGGTTCCCTGCCAGCTCTAGCCTGTGCCTGATCTTTTCGCGGGTCTTGGCCGGCGTGAATTGGCTGATCAGATCCGATACCGCGTCGAGAGCCGGATACACGACACGCTCGGCGAACGACCCCGACAGCTCGATTTCCTCGAGCGTCACAGGTGTATCACGGTCGCTGTACAGAGCGAGCCGCGCTTCGAGACCCGCATCACCTTTTGGACGGCGGCGAGCGATCACCACGAGTACCAAGACGATCGCGATTGCTAGAACCCCAAGCAAGGCCAACACCACAGTAGTCGGTGCAAGATCTACTCTAATGTCAGGCATAAGCACTCCTCTTTCTCCGGAGAATGTCCTACACCTCGATCCTGACGATCCGCTGCATGATAAAGTAGCCGAGGGCGATGCTCACAATAGATACGCCGGACATGATCCAGCCGCAGGTCGTTGTGAACATCCGTTGCATGTACTCGCGGTTCAGCAGATACAACACGGCTGTGAGCGCGAACGGCAGTCCCGTCAGGACATTCCCAGTGATCTGCCCTTGGGCAGTGAGGGTCTTGATCTCGCCTTGGATGCGAACGCGCTCGCGAATCGTCAGGCTGATCACATCTAGAATGTCGGCCAGATTCCCGCCTACCTCGTACGCGACATTGATGGCGGTGATCATGAGATCGAGATCGGGGCTATCCACGCGCCGCAGCATGTGCCGCAACGCCTCCTCTTGGGCTACACCCAAGCCAATCTCCAAAGTGACGCGACGGAACTCATCGGACACTGGCGGCGGCATGTTCGAAGCTACCGTCTCCATAGCCTGCGGCATGCTATAGCCGGCACGGATGCTGTTCACCATCAGATTGATCGTGTCACCCAACTGGTCGTTGAACTGCTTCAGACGACGCGCAGTGAGAATGTTCACCACGATCCGCGGCAAGAAAAAACCCAGGAGGATGCCAAAGAGGAAGAGAAAGTTCCGGAAGAGCAGCCACGCCAGCCCACCAACTACGACAATACTGATCATGTTCCAAATCAGATACTCGGTAACGGTCAGCTTCAGACTCGCCTGCGCCAGTTGCGCCGAGATACGCGCCCCAAAGGACCGCCTCTCGATTGCCCGGTCCAGCCCTTCTGTCAGCCTGGCGAGTCGCTTCGCCTCCTCTTCAATGATGTCCGGGCTCGTCTCAGTCTCGATGTCGCCCGCGTACGTTTCGAGACGCTCGGTGATGTCAACGTCCGAGCCCTTGCCGCTCCGCAACATAAGAACCAGGTCGCCTACGGCCAATACAGCCACAACAACCAGGCCGATTTCGATAGGGTTCATCTCTGTCCCCCCTGCACCCGCAGCAGCACGATCCGTCGCGTGATGTGGCTCGCTACCCTAGTAGCGAAACCGCTGACCAAGGCCAAAGATACCGGGCGGTAGCCTGATGTTGGCAGCCTCGATCCGGTCCATGAACTTGGGCCGGATGCCCGTCGGCTTTAGCCGGCCGATGACCTTGCCTGCCTCGATCCCGGTCTGCTCAAAGGTGAATATATCCTGCATCACGATCACGTCACCTTCCATCCCTTGCACTTCGGTGATGTTGACCACCTTACGTGTGCCATCGCGCATGCGCTCCTGATGCACGATCAGCTCGATCGCGGAAGCTACCTGCTCGCGGATAGCACGAATCGGCAGCTCCATCCCGGACATAAGGCACATCGTTTCGAGACGCGCCAACGTATCGCGTGGGCTGTTTGAGTGAGCTGTCGTCAAGGATCCATCGTGGCCTGTGTTCATCGCCTGCAGCATATCGAGGGCTTCACCCGCACGACACTCGCCGACGACGATGCGGTCCGGGCGCATACGCAGGCAGTTGACCACCAGGTCTCGAATGGTCACCTCCCCCTTTCCCTCAATGTTGGGCGGGCGAGATTCCAGCGTGACAACGTGCTCCTGGCGCAACTGGAGTTCGGCAGCGTTCTCGACCGTGACAATGCGCTCATCAGCAGGGATAAAGCCAGATAGAACGTTCAGCAAGGTGGTCTTGCCGGATCCTGTTCCGCCAGAGATAACGATATTGAGGCGCGAAACCACGCACGCGTGCAGGAACTCTACCGACTCCGGCGTGAGTGTGCCTAGCTCGATCAGGTTCTCGACGGTCAGTGGCGTCCTCGAGAACTTGCGGATCGTCAGTGTAGGACCGTTGATCGCCAATGGTGGGATAATCGCGTTGACGCGAGACCCATCCGGCAAGCGCGCGTTCACGTACGGTGAGCTCTCGTCGATACGGCGCCCGAGCGGTGCCACAATGCGGTCGATGATGCGCATCGCATGGTCATCGCTCTCGAACACAAGGTTCGTCTCGTGCAGCCTGCCCGCACGCTCGACATAGATCTGCTTGGCACCGTTCACCATGATCTCGGTGACTGCGTCGTCTGCCAGCAAGGGCTCGATTGGGCCATAGCCCAGAATCTCTGCGACAATCGTCTCAAAGAGCCGCTGACGCTCGGCCCGGCTGAGCATCAGATTCTCCTCGGCCAAGATCTGGTCAAAGAGCTCCTCGATTGTCTCGCGGACCTCATCCGTCCGCGACATGTCCATCTTGGGGTCAAGCTCGGCGATCAACTGATTCTGGACGCGAGTCTTAATGTCCCCGTGTGGGTCCCGACCCGTAGACACAGACTGCCGACGCACGCGCAGCTCGCGCATCTTTGAGGCTCCGTTGCCAGAGTCTCCCTCGGCGGGCTGCTGACTTTGCTCGATACGTTTCAGCAGAGACATCGGTCTCTCCTTTGGCTGGACACAGATACGATCCTGGAAAGACGGTGCCCCCCTCTATCCACCCGTCAACGGAACAGCCGCCTCAAGGGCCGCTCAGGCGGCTGCTCACCTTTCTCTTCCACCATCTCGGCGAATGCGCCGAGCACACGCTCCGTAAGCACCCTTGTCTGCTCCATCAAGGGATGACGCCGGTCGAGGTTTGGGATAAGCACGTACGGGATACCATGATTGACAGAATGCAGGACGATACGGTCATCCCGCGGGATCTCCGCAAAGACCTCGTGACGGAGATGATTCTCGATAGCACGAGCTGTAATGCCCGCGCCCGCATCCGATTGGTTCAGTACCAGCAGCGTCTTGCCTACTCCATACTCGAGTGCGTCCATGATCTCGAAGAAATTGCGTGCATCCTTGATCGAAGGCAGCGTAGGTGCGATGAGCAGGATCACCTGATCCGCCATGTCAAAGAGCAATAGCTCCAGATCCTGGAGCCGTTTCCCCAGATCGATCACGACATAGTCGAACGCACGCCGCATCAGCTCGGTGATCTGTTTCATCGCCTCCGCCGTCACAAACTCGGCCATCTCTGGCTTTGGCGGCGCGAGCAACACCCTGAGCCCAGACCGGTCGTCCGTGAGCAACGCGCTCTCTAGCAATTCCCGGTCCATTTCCTCGAGATTGTCGGCCAGGTTCACGATACTGCGCGTGGCGCGCAGATTCAGTAGTACCCCTACGTCGCCGAACTGCAGGCTCGCGTCCACCAGCGCAACACGTGATTCGGGCTCGAGCTCCAGCATCATCGTCGCGAGGTTGACGGCGATCGTCGTGCACCCTACCCCACCCTTGGGGCTGTACACCAGGATCACCCTGCCCAATGACTCAGGCTGATGATCCACCGCCTGGGGGGCAACCGGCTGCGCGGATGGCGCTTCGGCCGCGGGTTTGGCATGCAATTGGTACACTCGGCGCACCGTGGCCACCAGATCGTCCATCGTGAAAGGCTTGGTGAGGAAGTCCCTGGCGCCTGCTAACATCGAGCGGCGCAAATAGTCCGCTTCACTCTGTACAGACATCATGACCACCTGCGCATAGGGCACCGCGCGCGTGATCGCTTCGCTGGCCGCGATTCCATCCACGCCAGGCATGTTGATGTCCATCAGCACCACGTGAGGTCTGACCTGCTTGGCTAGCTCGATCGCTTCTTCGCCGGTGGAGGCTGTGCCTACCACCTCCATATCCGACTCAAAGTAAAGCATCTTTTTCAGGTTCTCACGTGTCTCGGGGATGTCATCCACGATCAGGACACGGATCCGATCCTCACCACTGCTCATTCAGCTATCCCCCGCCGCTGGGCACAACGTACTGCTGGGCCTGGTCGATCAGATTATACTGGAACGAGTTCTCCATAGCATATGGGAAACGCGGGGGCAGCGAGATCGCATAGCGCCTGACCATATACTCGAGAGTCACCGCCTCTGGCTGGCTAAACTCCTCCAGATCGGATGCCGAGCGCAACGCCAGGTCCATTGGCGAGTCGCTCTCGAGAGCCCACTTGAGCACTGTTGCCGACTGTGGATCCACTGCCAGCGTCACGACCGCCACCTGTGCTAGCTGCGGGACCGGCGTCGGCTGGGCTGGCGGCTCCTCTTCGGTCGTTGCTTCCTGCTGTGGGACGGGTGTGGGCGTAGGCTGTTCAGCAGCTCCAGGCTGCCCGACCGTGATCCCCTCCGTCTCGTCGCCAAAGAACCCGACGCCAAGCACCAGCGCGTTCTGCACCGTGTACTGTGTTACCAGGCCCGGTATCTGCTCGCCCGTGGTCTGGCAACCCGCCAGGCAGTCCTCACCTCCAACTAGCGTCACGGGCCTCTTGATCTGCATGTCCTGGTCCACTTGCACGATCTTCCACGAAACCAAGACGTCAACGCGGTCACCCGGCCGGATCGCGCTAGCGACAGTGGAAAAGAGACGAATCGGGAATGAATAGCCCACTCGCCCGGGCGGGATTGCCAGCGCGATGTCAGAGCCCTCCAGGACCACAGTCTTGACTTTGGATGCACTGAGCGGCTGCGGCGGTGTCAAGTCGGCCGTAGCATAGCCACCGACAGCTTCATCCAGTGAGCGGACAGGATCGTCAGGCAAAAGGTCAGCCTCCCACTTGCGCAGCTCGACTGCATCAGGTGGGATGCGCTCGCCACGACGGATCGGCTGTACGACCACGACCACAGTCTCCATCGCTGGCTCAAGCGTAGGCGTGGGCACCACCTCCGCTTGCGTCTCGGGTTCTTGGCCAGGAGTCGCGGCTCTTCTGGACATGAGAACCAATGCCGTTACACCACCGATCAGGATGATGATCAGAACAGCGAACACGAAAAGGAACGTGCGTCGGCGGCTCATTACGACCCTCCCCTTTTGGTGACTTGGATGATCCGGCACACATTGTCATACTTACATCATATACCAGGTGTACGCGAAATGTCAAGGGCGCACTTATGTAGACCAAACCGGCCCTATTCGGCACCCAGCCTACGCGCACCTCCAGAATGCAGAATGGGCCTGTCCTGACCAGACGTACTATGCGTGGCTGTGATGTGCCGCCGCTTGCTGGTCGCGATGCCCTACTAATGACTATACCACACCTATCGGCAGCCAACCAGTAAAACTTGCGTGAAATCCGCGAGGCTGGCCTCCTTGCAGACGAATGGGAGCAGAGCACACATGAGGAGCGACGAGATGCTTTCACGTCTCAGGTACTTCGAGAGTGGCCTTTGTACCAACACCGCGTACACTCTCGAAGGACAGAGATCCGCCCAGCATCTGCACCCGATCGGCGATCGAGGCAATGCCGATCTTTTTTTCCGTGTCTACGGACGCCATCACCTCATCTACGTCGAACCCCACGCCATCGTCTTCCACGACCGCGCGAGCAAAGGCACCGTCAAGACTCAACATGACCTGGACGTGAGATGGATTCGCGTGCTGTGCTGCGTTCCCCATCAGCTCCTGCACGGCACGGAAAATGGTGACCTCGCTGTAGGGCGCCAGGCGGTGTGGCTGCCCAGAGATCGAGAGTTCTGCGCTGATCCCCGTCTTTTCGCTCCAACTGCTGACGTACCGCTTCAACGTCGGGATCAAGCCCAGATCGTCGAGCATCATCGGTCGCAGATCGGAGATGAACTCGCGAGTTTGCTGAAACGCCTTGGTGGTCTCGGTCTTGAGATTATCCAACTCAGCACGGGCGCGCTCCGAGTCGACGTCAAGCAGCCTCTGACAAATCTCGGCTTGCAGAACGAGGTTCGTCAGGAGTTGGGCCGGCCCATCGTGCATCTGCCGTGAGAGCCGTCGTCGCTCATTCTCCTGGGCCTGGATGATGCGAACCACCATAGACTGCTCCCGGGTGAACGGAGCATTGGTCGCAGTAGCAGAGGACTCTTCTTTGAGCAGGCGCAACACGCTGACCACGCGGGTCAACAGCTCGTGTCGTTTCCGGAGGCCCTCCTGATTGGCCTGAAGCTTCTCCGCCTGACCGCGCATCGTGAACAGGCGCCCTTGCTCCTTCTTGTCCGTGCTGTAGATCTCTTGCAGGTCAGCGCGGGGCACCGTGTCAAAGTTGTTCTCAACTTGCCTCAACCGGTTCGTGACCTCAGCGCTGCGCCGGGCAAGGCGCTCGACCTCATCCGTGCTCTGCCGGATCAGGAGCTCGACCTCTTCCAACTGCTGTGCGACCTGCTTCCGTTCCTCAAGGCACTCTTCTAGAAAGGCCTGTACTGGATCCTGGGCTCCTTCTGCCAACTGTGGCTCCTTTGCTGTAGCACCGCAGGAGAAAAACACCTACAATCAGTATATCATAGGCAAGATGGTTTTGCCAACCATAGAGCAGTTAGGTAGATCGACGCCTATTCCCGCTTGATCGCGTACACGACCATATTGTCACCCCCCCTTTGCCGTGTTAGTGCACAGTCCGTCTGGTACACCTGGGCGAACCGCGCCTGCTCTGCGATCCAAGGATACCAGGAAGGGAAAGTAACCAAATAGTCCGCCCCCGCGTCGATGATGAACTGGGCCAGGCGCTGTTCATCTCGCATCACCGGGATCACCTCTGGCGTAACCAGGCCGGCAAGGTCGATCAAAGGACGCTGGCCAAAGTAGCCGATGGCCCCAATGTCGTGCGCCGCCACGAGCGCATCTGGAGGCGTCTCCTCCGCCAGCCAGTGCCCGACCTGAACCATCTCACAGTCGATCAGGCTCACATCGCTCACGTAGGCCTGCTGCCCCAGGACGAGAAAAGCCAGGAATGAGCAGGCAACTGCCATAGGCAGCGCGCGGCTCAGGACCCGATCGCGCATCCTTGCCGACCGGGGGCGGAGCCAGCGTGCCGACCCGGCCACACCATAGAGGAGCAAGAGTGGAACAGTAGGCATCAAGTAGCGGCCATATTGGTAGTCGACCGGCATTCTCAGCGCATACATCGCTGTGTAGGCAGCCCACCAGGTGAGCGGCAGGAGCCGGACAAGCAGATGCGAGCCGCCATAGTCGTCCATACTCTGCCCGCGGTCGGTCGGAATCGAGATCGCTGCCCAGACAAAGCCCGGCAGAAGCAGCGCCTGTCCCCCAACCAGGGGACGCCGCGCCACGCGCCACAGGCGGGCGAGAAACGGCAGAGCAAGTAGGGCCTGATACTCGGTCTGCTTGGCGTAGAAAGTGTTGGGCAGTGGCTGCCCCGAGACGAGCCAGTTGAGGGCCACATAGGGCACGACCAGCACCGCCAGACCGGCGGTCATGCTGCCCAGGCCACGCGCAAGGACGATGTACCCCGAGCCGCCCTGCCGATAGCCAGTACGCAGTGTTTCCACAACATAGGCCGCTGCAACGAGCAGCACGACCCCCGCCCCTTCGGGCCGCGCCAGAAACGACAGCCCCCCCAGCAGTCCCAGCGCAGCCGGATGAGTGCGAGCCGCGTATCGCTCTATCACCAGGAGGGACAGGAACGTAAACAGCGTCGTCTCCATCCCCGAGAACGATGCCCAGGCCAAGTGCCACTCTAGCAGACACGCCACGCCCACCCAAAGTGCCAGTTGCCGTTGCTGTGGATATAGTCGCCTCGCGAGTCGAGCTACTGTCGTCGCGGTCAGCAGCCAGAACACGCCGCCGAGCAGGTAGGACCACAGCAGCGGCGGCAGGTGAAGGAGGTACGCGATCGAGAGTATGAATGTCCACAGAGGTGAGGTGGAACCAGAGCTGGCTTTGCCGCCTGTGTAGACCAAGCTGCCTGTTTGCGCCAGGTTTCGTGCGTAGGTCTGGTGGATCCAGCCATCATCGAGTGGGAAGCCAAGCCCGCTGCGACGGGCCGCGCCTCCGAGATACAGCGCGCCGATCAGCAACACGAGCCCGACCATGAATCCGCGCCATAGCCATACGGATCTGCGTGGCGGCAGGATACGGCGCACGTCCGGAGTAGTTCGGCCGGTCACAGCTTACTCCCGCAGCCTGAACAGATACATCGTCTGCTGCCCGCCCACGAAACCCTCCTCCAGGACGAGGCGCGCGTCGCTTGCTGGTGCATCGTACAGGCCGCTCAACGTCGCGTTGGCCTGATCGAGGACCAGGTACTGCACCCCGTAGCGGCGCATCACCGCCAGCGCCGTCTCCAGATCCTCGTTTGGAATCGCCACCGAGGGGCGGCCTGTATAGTACGTGAAGCTCGGCGGGTCGTTGACCATGGCCCACGCTGTCCGGGAGGCGTTTGCGTCCAGCCACCGCCCGACCGCCTGGTAGGGGTGCGTCCCTGTGAAGCCATCCAGCCGCTGCGAATAGAGGACAGTGCTCAACACGACTGCAAACGCGATCGCCGCGACACGAAAGACGCGTTGCGCTCGCCCGGCATGCCAGTGCGCGCGCCTACGCGCCACCCACTCGACCGCCATGTCGAGCCCTTCTAGGGCAGCCACATAGAGGAAAGGCAGCAGGGCGCTCAGCGAGTGGAACATCCCTCCCCGCATCCCGGGATAGGTAAAGACCAGGCTCATCGCCAGGTACAACGCGATCAGGTACAGCCACTCTGCCCGGAGCTCCACTCGTCGCCGCAATCGCCAGACACCCAACAAGCCAAACGGTGCCAGGTAGATCATCCATCCCGCAAAGGC
The DNA here is from genome assembly GCA_964560475.1 of uncultured Anaerolineae bacterium. Lineage (GTDB taxonomy): Bacteria > Chloroflexota > Anaerolineae > JAFGEY01 > JAFGEY01 > BS750m-G44. Next base: position 1,079 of record CAZLMZ010000046.1, on the reverse strand, counting down.
TACCTGGCCCAGGTTCTTCCACAGTCCGTCGAGCTTGGATCGCAGGATGTTCCCCCAGCCCCAGGCCAGGTATGCCTGCGGCGTCAGCCCACCGCTGTAACGATACAGGTCGTCGTAGCTGGTCAGCCACATCGTCGCGGTTCCGTCTGTGGGCAGCAGGTGCCCACTGACGGCAATGTTGCGCGCGAACCAGGGCGCCATCACGCCGAGGTAGCAGATGCCGAACAGGAGGATCTGTCCAGCTATGCGGCGGCGCGGTACCGAGCCACGTACCAGTTGGATCGCACCGAGGAGGAGAATCACCGCGGGCAGGAGCAGCCCATCGGCCCGCGCCAGGTGCGCCACTCCCGCGCTCAACCCGGCGATCGCGAACCAGTACCCCCCATCGCCCCGCATCCCGCGACCTGCGGCCCACAGACAGACCGCTCCGGCCACGGCATACGGCGCAAAGCTGTCCGGCACAGCCCAGTAGATCAGGTAAAAACCGCTGAACGTCGCCAGCAGCCCGGCGTACCGGGCGCGCTGGCGATCCTGCGTCACATCCAGCGCCACCAGGTATGTGATCACCGGTAGCAGCGACGAGAGCAGCGCGAACGGCACCTGCGCTGCCCGGAAGCTGGGGCCAAAGACGAGGAACGATGCGTATGCCAGGAACGAGGAGAGTGGCATCCAATACAGGTGGCTGGGGTGCGGGATCCCCTGCGGGTCATCGAGGTAGTTCCAGATGAACATCTCGTTCAGCCCGTGTCCCTGGTACAGGCTCAGCGCGCCGTCTACATAGTAGGCAGCATCCATGTAGCCCGGGCGCTCCAGCGGCAGCGCCGTGACCAGCCGCACGGCCACCGTCAGGCCGACCAGCCACGCCACGTCCAGGTAGATACGCTTGCGCCGCGTCACGCCGCAGGCCTCACCTGGGCCTCGCCTCGATCCGGCAGCGTATAGTCGCCTCGACCCCGTCGACCCACGAGATCTTCTTTCCCTCGCGCGCCGTGCGCGGCGTATAGCGGATCGGCACCTGGTGGATTCGGTATCCGGCGAGCAGCAACTGTGCCGTGATCTCGGGCTCCAAGTCAAAGCAC
>CAZLMZ010000045.1:16308-17413 GCA_964560475.1 uncultured Anaerolineae bacterium | reverse complement strand
TTGGCGTGCGGGTTCTTGATGTTCTGCGCTTCGTCGAGGATCACGTCGCTCCACTGTACCCGGGCCAGGTCGGCCACGTCACGACGAGCCAGGCCAAAGGTGCTGATCACCACGTCATGGTTCTGCACGGTGGCGCGCAGATCCTCGCCTTGCGCGCGATCGCTGCCGTGATGGATCATCACCCGCAGGCCGGGTGCAAACCGCTGAATCTCGCGCTTCCAGTTGCCTACCACCGAGGTTGGGCAGATCAACAATGCCGGCGGCAATGGGCCAGACTCGGCCTCGCGCTCGCGCAGCAGCAAAGCGATGGCCTGGATTGTCTTGCCCAACCCCATATCGTCGGCCAAGCAAGCCCCCAGACCCCAACGGCGAAGGAAAGCCAGCCAGGCATAGCCGCGTTCTTGATACGGGCGCAACTGCCCGACAAAGCCGTCCGGTGTAGGTAGCGGCTCCAGTTTCTCTCCGGCCCGTAACTGCTGCAGCAGGTCATCCAGCCAGCCTTCCGTTTCGATGCCTTGCAGGGGCAGCCCGTCGACTTCGGTGACAGCTCCCAGGGCAATGCCCAGTGTATCGTGCAGGGGCATTTCAGCCTGGCGGCGTTTTTTCTCCCAGAAGGCAATCGCCGCGTCGATCTCGTCCTTCTGCAGCATCACCCATTGGCCGCGCACGCGCACCAGGGGCATCTTGAGCGCCGCCAAGCGTTCCAGTTCCTCGCGAGTCAGCACCTGGTCTCCCAGCGCGACCTGCCATTCGAACTGGACCAGCGCGTCCATGTTGAGGATGCCCTTGCCGATGATGTTGGCGTCGGATTTGAGTTTGGCGCGCACACCCAACCGTGCGCCGGGCTTGTTCCACCAGGGAGGGACCAGCACGCCAAAGCCGCTGCCCTCTAGCAGCGGGCCGACTTCGCGCAAAAAGGCGTAGGCGTCGTCGACGCTGAGCGAGCACGATTGGGGGCGTGCCGTGCGCAGGCTGTGCAGGATGGGTGGGAAAAGCCGCGCGGCCAGGCCCAGTCCGGACAGCACCTTTTCCTGTGCGCCTTCGAAGGTGCGGTTGAGCGCACTCAGCGTGCCACCGCGCGCGCTCCACACCTGTTCGACCGGTA
>CAZLMZ010000045.1:0-16208 GCA_964560475.1 uncultured Anaerolineae bacterium | reverse complement strand
CGGTTGAGCGCACTCAGCGTGCCACCGCGCGCGCTCCACACCTGTTCGACCGGTAGCAGCAGGCTGGGATCGTCGCTGGCCTGGAGCAAATAGTGCAGCGACCAGTCAGGCGAGGCGATTTGCCCGGTTTCCTCGTCGATCCGGGGTGGTTCCAGACGAAAACAGAGGCGAAACGTGGCCTGTGCTTCGCGCTGCAGCTGCCCGGCCCACGTTTTCCAGGCTTCGTAGAGGCGGATCAGGCTGTGCCGCTGTGAGGCAGCGACGTCGATCGTGCCCGTGTCGCTCCACAGCGCATCCCACCATACGCCGGCTAGGCCGGCAGGTGCTTTGCGGCGGCTGTCGAGGTGAGGGGCGCCCCATGCGCGCGCGGCCTGGTCGATGAGCTTTTTGAGGAAACCATCCAGCGGGATATGTGGTGCCGGGGCGGATGCGGGATCGGGAGGCGCTTTCCCCGCGAACAAAGCGCGGCAGGCCGGCGGCATCGCCCCGGCCAGCATGCGCAGCCGCAACCGGTCGGCGGGATCGCTGAGGATGGGCAGCCAGGTGGCACGGTAGTGCCCCTCGTGCTCGTCGAGGCCAGGCAGGTATCTGTGTTGAGCCAGGAACTCCAGCCCCAGGCGGGCGGCCAGTCCCCAGTAGCGCAGGTCGGCGCCACACCAGCGCTGGCCTTTTTCGGCCAGTGGCAGTCCAACCAGCAGATCGAGCGCCGATTGGATATCCAATTCCAGGCCGTTGACACGCCATGGAACCAGGCGCAGCTCGATTTCATCCTGTTCGTCTGGCGGGATCAGCCAGGGTGGCAGGTGCGGGCTGCCCGCGTTCGAGGGGAGCAGAATCGTCCGCTGTGCCGGGAGAGCCAGATCGAGGTGGGCACTGAGCGGGGCGGCTGTCCGGAGCGCTTCGCGCAGCGTGCTTTCCGGAGCGGCATATGGGTGCGGCCGGAGGGCAGGTTGGCGTCCACGTGGCTTGTGGGTCGGTCCGGCGGACTCGGCCCAGACAAAGAATACCTGGTTCGACCAGCTGCCGTGCAAAATGTACATCGGTTCAGGCATAGTGAGCAGACCTCAGCACCAACACCGTGTCCACCTCGTCGCGTTTGTCGGTGCCACCAGACGTCTCAAGAGTAGCCAGTATGCTGGCCATCCTGTCGTCTGCTTTCACGCTATACAATCGGCTCGATATCGTTCTCATCCAGCCAGCGCAGGAGACGTTCCTTGGCCCGCGCGTCCTTGTATGCGTACCATTGTTCCTCCACATCTGGATGACGGGCAACAAGGTCCTTGAAGCGCCGAAACGCACCCCGACCATGGATGGCACGCGACAGCCGGTCTTGCAGGTCTTCATTGTCCAACGTGGCGATGAAATGGTCCATATCGTTATAGCCCTGGTACGGATCGTCCGGCTCGACGCTGACGTAACGCTGACCGAATTCGCGATCGACGCGATCCGCTTCTAGCAGGATCTCCTTCTGCCAGTCCCGGATGTCATTTCGCTGTTGGAGTAGCTCCTCCAGGAACGTGATCTGAGTGTCTTGCTCATCGTACATCTCTTCGATCAGTTCCTCCAGCATCCGGTTGGTTTCGTCGTCGATGCCGATTACCTTGCCCGTTTCGAGATCCAGGTAGTAGTTCCATTCGGACGTGCCCCAATTCAGAGCAGTGTCCAGCTCGCCCATATCGACCTTGACTTTGCGTTTCATCATCTCCCCCTGTCCTGTCGCCAGTGGCAGTGCTTGTACTTTTTGCCGCTGCCACACCAGCACGGATCGTTGCGCCCGATCTTGGGCCGGACTGAAGCAGGATCTGACGTCGAGCGGGATGCGTGCGCAGCGCGCTCGCGCTCGAGACGTTCTCGCTGCGCTTGCTCGGCCGCTAGACGTGCGTTCTCCGCCCGCAAACGGGTTTGCTCGGCGACCTTCGCCCTCCACTCGGCCTCGCGGGCCGCTTGCTCGTGCAGGCCTTGGTATGCCTCCAGCACGTCAAAGTGGCGAGGCGGCTGATCGCGTTCCTGGTCAAAGTAGTCGAGGTATTGCTGCTCATTGCCCATGACTGATTCGTCGATCAGCCCGGCCCGGTAGAGGGCCAAGACCTGGGGCTGGCTCTCCTCGTCCTGTAGGTCGGCCAGGCTCAGAGCGATCCAGGTCCACTGCTCCCACTCTTGCGTGCCAGGCGGCAGCGTGCCATCCTCGGCGAGGGCCGGCAGCAGGGATCGAAACGCCTCGACAATCCGCTCGCGCTCCTCAGGGTGGTCTTGGGCGACGACGACCAGCATCGCCATCACCGTGGAACGAGCACACGGATAGGCATCCTCGTCGTTCAGCAATGCCAATAGCATGGGCATCGCCAGCGGTCCATAGGCCGCGGGTAGGTCAAACGAGAACCACTCGAGCACGTTGTCGCGCTCTGGATCTCGGAACACGCGACCAAAAACCGGCAAGGCTGCCGGCTCGCGGTAGGCACACAGCAACAGCCCGGCATGGATCTCGAGGAACCAGCGCGGGTCGTCGTCGCCCCAATTCGGGTCCGGCCCGTCCTCCAGCGCCTGGAGCACCGCTGGCGCCAACTCTTCACGGCGCTCCAGGCAAGCGCGAATCAGATCCAGGTCGGGTGTGCGATCTGCCTGTCCCAGGGCAGCCAACAACTCGTCCACGGAAAGGGAACGGTAGTCGGTCATGTTCTTGCAGTCCTTTCAACAACCCCATCAGCTTGAACTTGCGACCGCGGTGCTCGCGGACCTCGCGCAGTTACGCTTCCAACGCCTGTGCCGGTACGGCACACGGAACGGCTCCTATGGATATGCTTCCATGCACGCTCTCAGGGCCCCTTCGACCGTACCATCCAGGTGTTCGGCCCCATAGAACATCCACTCTTCCGGGTCGTATCGCGCGTCGCTGTACTCGTAGATGGCAAAATCCCACTTGGCCATATCACCGGTCCACGTCAGCCGTCCTCGCGGGCCGACAGCGCCATAGTCATCGCGGTCCAGGTAAACGTACTGCCCTCGGAATCGCGCCGAAAAGAAGGTCCTACGGTCGCGGACGACCGTTCGGTTGAACCGGGCCACGATCGCTTCGACTTGCGTTCTGATGTCCTGGGGTATCTTTTTGTTGCGCATCTTTACTCTTCCCACCAACCCGGCCGCGTGCAGCACCGACCGGGGCCACCGAGGTTGGCTCACGTCTACGTCGGTGGTCTGGCTCCCAGGCCCAGCGTGCTAACCATGACGCCAGGTCTTGATTGCTGCCTCAGATAGATCAATGTGCCTTGCATCGGATCGCCGTAAGGGGTAGAGAGGTCGCTGTCGATGCGCACCTTGAAGAAGCGAGGCACGCGCGTGACGACAAAGTGGCCGTCAGCGTCAAACGAAACGCGCTCGCCCCCTTCGAACCCGGCCTGATAGCCGTAGATCGCTTGTTCGTCATAGTAGACCAGAACGGCAATGTCCCTGGTGTTGCTGGCGTCGACCATCCGCAGCAGCTGCTTGGTCACGCCCATGAGCACGAGAACACCCTCATCGGAGATGCGAGCCGCCCGAAAGGGCCCACCGGCATAGACGGTATAGTTGTGAGCGTTGTCGTCATCCTCCAGCACAAAGCCCACCTCGCCATCCCAGGTCAAGGTCACGCCGCCGACGCGGCGGACCTGTGGATGCCGCATACGCGCCTTGACGATAGGCGTCGTCTGGAGCATCTGTTGGCGCTTGGGAGGGGGCAGCGGCTCTTGCGGTTCCGGACCCATGCCGATCTCGTACAAGCGCTCCTGCGCCGGCCGGTGGTCGGAATCGACTTGCAGCACGCTCCGCCACCAATCCGCCGCCTCTTCCAGGCGACCTAGCTGGCGATAGGCCTGCCCCATCTGGTACAGCGCGCCCAAAGACGCTGCATCCTGGTTCAGAGCGCGTTCCAGCCAGGGGATCGCCTTTTCTGGCTGGCTCAGTTGCACGTAGGTCTGCCCGATGTTGATCCACGTTGGCACATAGTCCGGGTCGAGCGCGTGCGCGGCCAGGAAAGCCTCCAGCGCTTCTCGATCACGTTTCTGTTCAGCGCAGGCCACCCCCAGGGCAAAGTGCCCCTCGGGGCGCTGCGGATCGGCGTCGATCATCCGCCGGGCTTTGCGCTCTACCACATCCCAGTCGCCCGTATTCATGTTCGCCGTCAGCTGGGCTTCGAGATGCTTGATCAGGTAACTGCCTGGGGACGCCTCGCCGTTCTGGATGCGATGCAGATGCCGCAGCGTATCCTGCGTCCCGTATTCGCGGGCAACCGCCGGCCAGCGGCGTTCCAGACGCTCGAACTCGGCAAGTGCATCCGCAATACGCCCTGCACAAGCGAGGATAACGCCCCGGCTGTGGACCATGTTCGCATCATCCGGTGCAAGGCAGCTGGCTTGATCCAACGCAGCCAGTGCATCGTCGTAGCGTTCCAGCGCCAGGTGGCAGGCTGCAAGGTTACGGTAACCCAGATGACGGTCTCGGACCTCTGAGACCACGGCCACGAAACGCGCAAAGGCTGCACTCGCTTTCTCCCACTGCTCATCGCCCATCGCCGCCAGCCCGTGCAGCCAGAGCGTGGTGGGGTCAGAGGCTCGGTCAGACGACCTGGCCATTCGCGGCCTGCGAGGTGATCTTGCCTTTCTGCGTCGTTTTGTCATCACGTCTCTGCCTGGGTTCTTGCCGGGAATACCCGCGCCAGATCCTCTGCGGTCAGCCCGCGATAGAACCAACCAAAGTACTCCCTTGCCCTGCTCTCCGGCACAGAAAAGAATCGCTCAGCAAAGGCTCTGCGTTCTTGAGCAGACTCTTGGGTCGCAATCTTGTCCAACTCTGCCATAAACGTGTCCCTTCCGACCCGGTGCGCAATGCTGACCAGCGCCATCGCCGCCTGCTCGTTCTCCCTCGGTTCCTGTGCCACCCTGGACAGAAGTGGGACAATCACACGCGCGTCGCCTGCCAACGACAGGAATCCGTACAGTTCGTAGAAATCTCGACCCTGAGCTATCAAGTCTACCAATGCCTCCCCTGCCCGCTCATCGCGGAGATCGACAAGCCCCCACAATGCCCCGACAAAATGATTCTGTCGGTGGTTGCGTACAACTCGTTGGTAAAAGTGCCATATCTTGTCCGCAGCCGGCCGCTCGTCCAGTAGGCCCAGCACTACGCAAGCCAGGCACCGGCCATAGTTATCGAGATCATCGAACCGCTGCCGGAGCACCCATGCCCCGGCGTCGCCCTGCCAGCGCAGCGCGCCGATCAGCTCCTCCAGCATCATGTCGCGCAGCTGTTTTTCTTGGGTCTCGTGGAGCACCGCCAATCGCTGCGAGATCAGCGGCACAGCCTCTGGGCCAAACTGGCGTACCCGCTCCTGCCAAACTGGCTCACCCGCGCCGGTCGCCAGCGGCACCAGATCGATCACCTCCTCAGCGCTCGTGGCACGCTCGATCTGCGTCACAGCATCCTTGTCTCGTTCCCCAACGAACGGCCCTAACCAGGTCGTAGCCCTATTCATCAAACCACTTGACTCGGCATCGAGAAAACAGAACCGAAAGAAGGATGCGGCACTCGGCACGTCTACAGGAGCGCCCGTGACCGCCGGTCGCTCTGCCGCCCGGCGTCGCTTGCGCGCAGGTCTCGTTCGCCCGGATCGCTTGCGACCACGCTTGCTCATGACCATGCCTCTCTGTCCGCGCGCTTTCCCCGTCTCATGCTGTGGCCTACGGTTCGCGCAGGTGGCGCTGCGCAGCGTGCCGCACCGAATCGTCTGGATCGGAATGGGCCAGGTGGCGCAACCTGTCCACGACGTCCGGGGGTACATCTCGTCCGGGGCGCAGGTATGCGTTGGCAATCATATCTGCAGTGGCGTATCGCACATCCGCGTTGCGATCGGTCAGTCGCCCTTGCAGGGCACTGTACGCCTGTGGAGCGTTGTGGAAAATGGCAACCCGCGCCAATCCCCAGAGCGCCAACTGCCTGCGCTGTGGCCCAAACCGATCGCCTCGCCGTGTATAGCGCAGCATCTCGAGCAGAAACGGCACTGACTCGACGGCTGCGGTGGCCCCGATCAACCGCAGCAATACCTCCTGAATCTCGCTCTGACGCGCCCCGCCCCGCTCCAGTATCAGCCGGCAAAGCCGCTCCAGCTCGGGTAGGTCGGCAGGTGTCATCGGTGGCCCTCGCGTGGACAGATAATAGGAGCGCAGCGCCTCGCCTACGCTGCGCATATCTCGCCTGGGGTTTTCGATCTCTCGCTCGAGGCGAGGGAGCATCCGGCGAACGGTCTCTCGGTCGTGTTCCAACCGCTCGCGTAGCCGTGCTCGACGGTCAGGCGAGTCGGCGTCGTTAGGATCGTATGGGTTCCAGGTGTCATAGGCTATGGTCACGCCTGTTCGCTTTCCATCTCTTCTGGCAAAGCAGCCGTCCGATCCAGTGGCAAATCAGGGGCGACCATACCCCGGGTAAGCCCAGGGATCGCTTCGCCGGATCTTCTTGGCACCTGTGTCTCTTTTTCCCGGCTTCTCATCACCGCGCCGGCTTGTTCCCCAATGTAGCACAAAGAACGAGCCCATGCAACTGATAGCCTGGCTGTTGGGCACGGGTGCCGGGGGCCACAGACGCATGACCCATGCTGCCGCACAGTAGAGCGAGGGCAGTGGCGGTGCCTGGGATAGGGCGGTTCCTCGACTGCTGCGTACAGGGTTTGGCAAACCGGAAGCGATCTGGTATGCTTGATTTCTCTGGCCGATTCGCGTACGCTGGCCGATGCGGCGTCATTACGGGAAGGAGCGCATCCGATGCCATTCAGAACACAGATCTACCAAGTCAAGATCACCCTGCAGGGCAGCGACCCGCCCATCTGGCGGCGGATCCAGGTACGCGGCGACACCCCCTTGGACAAGCTGCATGACATCCTCCAGGTCGTCATGGGCTGGACCAACTCGCACCTGCACCAGTTCATCGTCGGCGAGGTATACTTTGGCCCGGCCGATCCCTACTACGACGAGCTCGAAATGAGCGACGAGAGCGCGTTCAAGCTGAGCCGGATCACGAGGAGCGAAGGAAGCGCGTTTGTCTACGAGTACGACTTTGGCGACAGTTGGACGCACGAGCTGCTGGTCGAAAAGATCATGCCGCCGGAAGGGGGCCAGTACCCCGTATGCCTGGCCGGCGAGCGTGCCTGCCCGCCGGAGGATGTGGGCGGCGTCTGGGGATACGAAGAGTTCCTGGAAGCGATAGGCGATCCCGATCACCCCGAACACGAGGACTATATCGAGTGGATCGGCGGCGAGTTCGACCCCGAGGCCTTTGACCTGGAAGCGGTCAATGCGGCACTGCGCCGTATAGGACGCGGGAGATACGGGTAACATCGTTCATATCCTCCTGGTCGAATGTGAGGGATCAGCAGGGCGTCGGTTCCCTGGAACGCGAGAAGGCCCCGTGCGAGCGTTATCGTCACAGATACCCTTCACACCGGGCCTTGAGGTTGCGGAATTGGGGGAAACAGGCTATATTAGCCCAGCGATGCCGTGGTGGCCCCTACGTCCTGCGGCGCAGATAGTTGTCGTCGGGCGAGAGCAGCTGGGGCATTTTGTCTCTCTGAGCTATGCCCGTCGCTCCCGCCACCCGCAAGAAACGGCGAAAGAGGCCCGTTGCCCCGTCGCGGAGACGTTAGGCAGCCATCCCTGCCTGCCGGTGAAGCAGATGAGGATGGCTCTTGGGTTTCTGGTCCTTGCTCTCACATCACCTTCAGCCAGGCGCGAGCCCGTCGGTGGAAGAGATGAGGGAGGTGCGATGTGCGGATTCTGAGCATACGTCGATCCTATGATGCCGATCATAGTTCCTCGAGCTACGAGTTCTTTGCCTTTGACCGGTTGACCGACGAGCAGCGTTCTGCCGTGCGAAAACTGACGGGCGAGTCGGCGAGGCGTCATCTGCGCTTCCATTACATGGGGGACTGGAGCGACATCCCCTCTGGCTGGCCGGACAAGCTGCTCACGATGGGCTACGATGTGCTGGTCAGCGAGAGCTACGACTGGTGGGACGTCTGCCTGTCGCTACCTCACGATCCGGCGCTGAAAGAGCACCTGGACCCGTACCTGTGCCAGTCCGATACCGGAAGCCTGTACGCGGACGTGGTGGGCGATCGGATGCTCGTCAACTTTGGGATGCATCTCGACTATGACGCGGCGTTTGGTGCATTTGGCCAGGACGTGTTCGAGGGGTTGGCCGACCTGTTCGAACAGTTGCGTGACGAGCTGCTCTCTGGCAACCTGGGTGCGGCCTGGGTGCTGTATCAGGCCTGTGGCGATCGCGATGAGGAGGAGGGACCGCAGCCGGTCGAGCCACTGTCGTCGAACGCGCGTTCGTTACAGCGGATCGTGGACAATTACTGATGCTTGCATGGCGGCTGCAGGAGGCGGTGAACCTGCGTCCCGAAGCGTTTGGCGGGATGGCGTTCCAGCGCGAGCACGGCATCACGGTCGAGTTGGACGAGGGGGCATATCGTTTCCTGCACTCCTGCCTCGAACCACGTGCCTTGCCCGAGTCTGGCCATCCTGCCGCGCGGTTGGCAATGCAACTGGCCTCCCTGGGCTTTCTGTGTCTGGAAGAGAACGCTTCACCGCGTGACGTGGCGGAGCCTGCGCCTGTTCCCGCTTTGGATCTGGCGCTCCGATCGGACGATGCGTACATGCTCTGGGCACCAGAGGTGGTGCACGTGGCGATCACGGCATGCTGCAATCGGTCGTGCCCTGGATGCTACGTGCCGCGTTCGGGGTTCGGGCGAGAGTTGACCGTCGCCGAGTGGTGCGCGCTGATCGACCAGTGGGTCTCGATGCACGTCTTTCAGCTGGCCGTCGGCGGCGGCGAGCCGCTGCTGTACTGGGGGCTGCTCGAGGTGCTGCGCCACGCCCGCGCGCGAGGCATCGTCCCCAACTTGACTACCAATGGGACACTGCTCGATGCAGGAGCCGTACGAGAGCTGGAGTGTGCTGGCGCGGGGCGGGTCAATGTCAGCTGGAACGGGCCGGCCGTAGACGACGGTACGGAGTGCCAGGTGACTCGCCATGCGCTGCGCCTCTTGCTGGATTCTGCGCTGCAGGTAGGCGTGAACGTGCTGGTCACGCCGGCGCTGCTCGCTCGCCTGCCTCAGGTCCTGGCACGGCTCGAGGCGCTGGGCGTGGGTCGGGTGACGGTCTTGAGGCCGAAACCGCCTGCACTTCCTACCAAGACGAATAGGATCTGGTATGAGGCCAACCGGCTGCGTCGTGCCGACCTGCGCTGCCTGCGCGACGTGCTGGCTGCGTGGCAGGGAGTGTTGCGCATCGAGGTAGACAGCGCTCTGGTGGGCTTGATGAGCGATGCAGATCCAGCACTGCTGCGCCAGAGAGGCATCTATGGCTGTGCTGCCGGGCGGCGCACCTGCACGGTCTGGCCTGATGGCCAGGTGACGGCATGTTCGTTCTTGGCGGACCTCGATGTGGGGAACGTACAAGCGATGTCGTTTGACGAGCTGTGGGCCCGCGGCATGGGCTGGGAGCACCTTCGAGACCGTAATGCCAGATCGGATGGGGGCTGTCTCGGTTGTGCAGTCGAGCCGCAGTGTGGTGGCGCGCGCTGCGTAGCCAGGTACGAGCGAGGCGATCTGTTCGCCGGAGATGCTGAGTGTTCTCAGCAAGGGAGCAAAGACGCGCATGCCCGACGAGCGGTGGGCCACTAGAAGATAAATGTCGGCCCACTCGTGGCCGACGGCGAGTCCGTCTTGGGAGGATCCAGTTGGCTGTGACGTACACGAACCGTAAAGGCAGGACCTACCACCTCTGCCAGGTACAGACCAAGACGGGCGCGACCCGCCATGTCTTTGCGCGCGAGCCCAAGGGCGAGCCGCTAGACGAGGTTCCAGAAGGCTACGAGATCCACGAGAACGTGAATGGCCAGGTCTCGCTCCGGAAGAAGCGGCCCTCTCACATCCGGTCCGCAGAGCGCGAGACCGTTAGGGCGCTTGTCCGGCAGCATCCAAAGGCGCGCAACTACCGGGTCGACGTCAAGGGCAAGGCGATCGTGGTCTATGAGCGCGCTGGGCCCGATCCAGAAGAGATAGCTGCCATGTTCCGTGACCGGATCGGCATACTGGGCGCCCGCGCGGATGCACTGCGCGAGGTGCTGGACGAGGGTGCGCACTTCTCGCCAGAGATGCGCTTCGTCCTGCTCGACGAGGAGGACCGCACCTTTGCCACAGAACAATGGCACCACTCAGGTCGCGGTAGCTGGATCGACATTGGCCCCAGTGGGCCGCTGCATCTCCTCGCCAGGCGGTTTGTCCCTCTTCTGGGCACGGATAGGCTGTACGACGTGCACTTTTGATGGGTGTGCAATGGTATAATAAAAGTACGTTGAGAACGTCACGAGCCGAGAGCACACCGTGACCGGCAAGGAGGTCAAAAGTGCTACGCTCCCTCTTTCGCCTGTTCGTAGCGGGCTCTTGCATCACCTCGGCTCTCTATGTCCCGCCAGCGCACGCGGCCACGCGCTCCGATGTCGGGGGGAGCATTCACCCGGATCGCGTGCCGCTCTCTTCGCAGGCCTTGCTCTTCCAGGATGACTTTGGAGACCGCAACTATACCGTTGCCGGTGGCGCCGATGGCCTGACCTGGAGCTTGATCGGCGGGGACGCAAGCGTGGATGACGTGGACGGCAGCTTCCAGTTGGGGGTGGATCGGGGCATCTCGTTTATCGCCACGAACCAGCGGATCGCGGGCGACGAATACACGCTCCGTTTCGATGGATGCATCACCTGGGGCGCGCCGGGCAGGATCGTCGTGCTCGACAAGGATGCCAACAACTATTACTCGGTCGGCTTGGGCGAGCAGGCAGGGATATACCGCAAGCTCAACGGCAGCGAGGTGCAGCTCCACACGGATCCCGAAAGCCTGGTCCGCCTGCCGCACGGGAGCGCTGAAACCGGGGCATTCAAGGTATATCCCCACAACACCGGCTCGTCGATCGTCATCGAGGCGGACAAGGCCGGCGATGGTGTGGATTACGACATTGAGATCGTCGACGCCGACCCGGCTGCGGTGGCAATGTTCACTCAGACCGGAATCGGGATGATGAGCGGCGGCGGGGAGCCCTATTCTCCATGGTTCTATCTCGACAATGTCGCCATCTACGAAGGGCTGGTTGTGGACCCCTACGACCCGGTCATGTACTATGTCGACCAGAGCCATCCTCTCGCCAGCGACGTCAACCCGGGGACGGAGAGCTTGCCCTGGCGGACGATCCAAAAGGCGGCGGATACGACGAGCGCATCACGTTCGCGAATGGGAGCCGTGGCGCTCCTGGTCAGGTGATCACGTTCAGAGCCCAGCCACGGCGCTCGGTGACGATGTGGGGCTTTTACACGCGATATGCGAACTACCTGCGCATCGAAGGGTTCAACATCACCACAGATCCCTCCCTGACCGGATGGACGGAGCAGAACGGTGTGTTCATTGCCAGCGATCACGTAGAGGTGATAGACAACTACCTGTACGATCTGGGAAGCACAGCCATCTCCGGTACCTCGGTTGGCGCCGTCGTGGCCGACAATCGCATCTATCACAGCCAGGCCGGACTGGCCATTTCCGGGTCGGATTGGCTGGTGGAGGGCAACGAGGTCGAGCGTCTGTACGACTATGGTGGGGGCGATTGCGACTATTCGCGCTTCTTTGGCGACAACCACGTCATCCGGAGCAATTTCTTCCACGGCACTCTGTTCAGCGAGATCGGCGCAGCGCACGTAGATTGCTTCCAGACGTTCGACAACAATGGCGAGTATGCCCACCACGTGATCTTTGATGGCAACGTGTGTTACGACTTTCACCAGGGCTTTATGGGCGAGGCGGCATACTATCACGACATCTCCGACCTCGTCTTCCGCAACAACATCTTTGCCCACGGCGGCGCCTGGGGCATGAGCGTGCACCAGATCCAGGACGTCATCGCGGTGCATAATGTCTTTGCCGACATCCAATACCACGGCATCGGGTTCCGCGATGGTGCCACCGGGGTGGTGAGGAACAATATCTTTTACGACGCCGGCTCGAACTACTGGGCCTCCAATGGCGGTTCGGTCCAAGGCAGTCACAACATCCTCTACTCGACCCAGGGAGGCATCGACCCTGCGGATTTCCCTGGCGATCTGGTCAACGCCAACCCGCTGTTTGTCGATCCTGCCGCCGATGACTATCACATCCAGTCGGCAAGCCCTGCGATTGACGCCGGGATGGATGTAGGGGTAACGACTGACCTGGAAGGCACCCCGCGCCCCCAGGGAAATGGATACGATATCGGCGCCTACGAATTCGCTCCTGCGCTGACTCTGTGGCACATGCCCGCCTCGCGGACCATCGCCCTGGCGTGGAGCGTCAACGTCACCCTGCCACTCACCACCGCCTGGACGATAGACTATGCTGGCCCGCCCGGTGACCAGGCTGTACCGATCACCGGCATCCCCGGTGACACCCGCACCTATGCCCTTACCGGGCTGACGAACTATGCCTGGTACACGATCACGCTGGCTACGGATCCGCCACTGGTGACCGGTACGGTCACTGCCATGCCGACCGACCGCATCGTCTACTTGCCCGTGGTATGCAAGTAGGAGTCGCTGCAGTGCAGGACACGCGCCAAGCCACGCCCCACGCCAAGATCGCCCGGCTTGCCCTCGTGGCGCTGATAGCCCTGCTGCCCTCCTCGCCAGTCAGCGGTCAGGGATCGGGCGAGCATGCGGTCTGGCTGCCCCTGATCGTCAGTCCGCCAGCCGCGTCCAGCCCGATCCACGAAGGCATCGCCACGTACTATAGCGCCACCGGCGACGGTGCCTGCATGTTCGGCCCTTCGCCCGGGGACTTGATGGTCGCAGCCATGAACGCGGACGAATACGACACCGCCGCGGTCTGCGGTGCTTACGTGCACGTCGTTGGTCCCAAAGGGCAAGTCACCGTCCGCATCGTCGATCTGTGCCCCGAATGTCACGCTGGTCACCTTGACCTGAGCCGGGAGGCTTTTGCCCTGATCGCCGACCTGCCCCAGGGGCGGGTGGACATCACCTGGCAGGTGATCAGCCCTGACCTGCCTGGCCCAATCGCCTATCACTTCAAAGACGGCAGCAACCAGTGGTGGACGGCGGTGCAGGTTCGCAACCACCGCAACCCAGTCGGCAAGCTCGAGTATCTCGACGACGGCGGCCAATGGATCGCCGTGTCGCGCACCTCGTACAACTACTTTGTACAGACCAGTCCGGGCATGGGGCCAAGCCCGTACACGTTTCGTGTTACCGACAGCTACGGCAACGTACTGACCGACAGCGGCATCCCGCACATCGAGAATGGCACGGTCGATGGCGCGGCCCAGTTTCCACCCGAGCCATAGGTGGTTACGATTGGAAGAGGTCTACGATGCGATTCCACCTGGTCTCGACGCTGATTTCCTTCCTGGTGGCGCTTCTGATCGTAGGGCTGGCACTCTGCCCTGAGGCGTTGCCTGCCGGCTCAGGCGTGCTCACCTTCGAGACTGGCAGGCAGCCCGCTTTCGAGATCCACGTCGCCGTGGATGGCCACGACGACACGGGCGACGGCAGCGCCGCCAAGCCCTACGCCAGCATCGAGCGCGCCGCACAGGATGCCGTTCGCGGTGCAGCGATCCGCATCCACGCCGGGACGTACGCCGGCGGGACCTATCTCGAAGACCTGGTCGGTACGGCAAGCGCGCCGATCTGGATCGGGGGTGCGCCGGGCGAAGCTCGGCCAGTGATCAAAGGGGGCGGTGAGGGCATCCATCTGGTGCGTGTGCACTATGTCGTCGTCCACGACTTGGAGGTGCGCGACACCGCTTACAACGGTATCAACACCGACGATGGCGGAGACTATGCCAACGCTGACGCCACCCGGCATGTGGTCATTCGCGATCTGAGTATTCACCACATCGGCGGCGGCGGCAACCAAGACTGCCTGAAGCTCTCGGGGGTGAACGACTACTTTGTGCTCAACAGTGCGTTCGCCTTCTGCGGCGGAGGCGGATCGGGCAGCGGCATCGACCAAGTGGGCTGCCACCACGGGTTGATCGTGGGCAATCTCTTCCACGACCTGTCTGCCAACGCGATGCAGAACAAGGGCGGCAGCCAGGATATCGAGATCCGCGCCAACCACATGCTCGACGCAGGCGATCGGGCTGTCAACATCGGCGGCAGCACCGGCTACGAGTACTTTCGCCCGCCGCTGTCCGCGACTGAGCCGAACTTTGAGGCGCGCGACATCCGCGTGATCGCCAACGTGATCGAGGGGAGCGAGACACCGTTTGCTTTCGTTGGCGCGGTGGACAGCCTGGCTACCAACAACACGATCATCGACCCCGAGAACTGGCTGCTGCGCATCCTGCAAGAGACGGTCAGCGATGCGACCTATGTGTTCCTGCCCAGTGGAAACAATACTGTGACCAACAACCTGTTCTATTTCGACCACAGCAAGCTTTCGACGTATGTCAACATCGGCCCCAACACTGCTCCCGCCACATTCGCATTCTCGAACAACCTGTGGTATGCCCACGACGACCCGGCGCAATCTCAACCCACTCTGCCCGTAGCCGAGACGAATGGCGTGCTAGGTAAAGACCCATTGTTTCAGAGCCCCACCGTTGGCGATTACCACCTGCAAGGCGATAGCCCGGCGATTGGCCAGGGCGTGCCTCTGGCTGGCGTGGTTGACGACTATGACGGCTGGACCTACAACGTCCCGCCCAGCATCGGCGCCTTCGAGGGCAACCGACCGGGCTTTCCGCACTATCTTTATCTGCCGTTGGTAAAGAAGGGATGACGCACATGAACGAGCATATGCGGGTCGCGCACGTCCTTCTTTGCATAGCGCTGATTGCCAGCAGCCTCGTGCTGCCGAATCCGGCCCATGCTGCGCCCGCAATTCCGCCGCTGTGGGACATCCTGGCGGACGATTTCGAGCGCGGCACGCTGGATCGGTGGCAGCTCTCTTCGCCCCACCGCCCGGCGCTGGCCCCTGGGGCCGGGCTGAACGGCTCGACAGGGCTCTCCGTCCCGGTCAGCGCGGACGCGGCCTATATCTACCAGACCGAGATGGCCAAGGCCGAAGAGGGCTACCTGACCTTCTGGTTCAATCCCAACGGCGTCAGCCTGCCGGAACCCGACCCTAACTGGTGGCCGCCAGGCACCTCGCTGTCGATCGCAGAGGTGGTCAACAGCGAGGAGTGGTGGCCGCCTCTGGCGGCGCTGTACGTGCGCCGCCCGCCGGGGCACGGCTACCAGGCCTACCTGGCCTGGCCCATCGATGAGGCCGGCAGCCGCCACTATGACTATGACAACGCCTTCGATCTGGTCGATGGCTGGCAGCAGATCACGCTCGGTTACCGCATCGACGCCTGGGTGGCGGTGTGGGTCAACGGCGCGCTGGTGCGCTATGACGATACAACCGTCGTACATCCTGACCCCTACGGGGACATTGCGTTTCTTGGCAAGGCGCGCGACAACAGCAGCGCGCCCTCGGGCACGATCCTCTTTGACCAGGTGGCCTTCCAGGTGCCGCGCCTGGCCGATCTGTGGGTGGATGCTCAGAGCGGCGACGACAACAACGACGGCCTCTCTGCGGCCAACGCCCTGCGCACCATCCAGCGCGCTGCCGACCAGGCCGGGCCGGGCACAGCGGTACACATCCTGCCCGGCGTGTACCGTGAGACGGTCTGGCCGGCGCTGAACGGCACAGCCTCCGAGCCGGTGCGCTACATCGCCGAGGATGGCCCCGGCACAGTGGCCCTGCGCGGTTCCGAGCCCTCCTCATCTCTGGCCTGGACGCGGTTGAGCGCCAACAGCATCGGCCTGCCGCCCGGGGTCGATCCGGCCCAGGTGTACTTTGCCGACCTGTCGTCCTGGGAGCTGGAGGGGCCGCCGCGCTTCCTCGCCGAGCTTGCTCCCGGCGGCACAGAGCAGGTGGCGGAGATTGAGACCAGGTTGCCCCTTGCCCGCGAGCCCGACTGGACCGTCCTCACCGAGTGGAAGACGCACGAATTCT
Source organism: uncultured Anaerolineae bacterium (assembly GCA_964560475.1). Classification (GTDB taxonomy): domain Bacteria; phylum Chloroflexota; class Anaerolineae; order JAFGEY01; family JAFGEY01; genus BS750m-G44. Next base: position 147 of record CAZLMZ010000045.1, on the reverse strand, counting down.
GGTGGGCGGCCGATGGCGGCTCGTCCCCTGCCGCCTGCGACCCGGCCACCAACAGCGATCACAACTGCGACCTTCCGCAGCGCTCTACCACCCAGCTCACCGACCGCACCAGCGACAGCGCCCCGGCCGGCATCGAGCCGGGCAACC